>JAKJGY010000292.1 GCA_022704145.1 Verrucomicrobiota bacterium | reverse complement strand
CCTGACCTGCCACTCGGTCTCATCGCGCGTCGTGTGGTCACGTCCGGTAAAGTGTTCTTCGTAGGAATAGATGTCGCCGCGCGTGTCTTCGAACGAGCCCTCGACATACTCAAACCAGGGGATCTGTCCAGCGCGCGCGGCGCGCAGGGCATGCGCCGCGGCCTCTTTCTCCTGTTCCAGCCGTGCAAGGTCGGGACGCCGCATGAAGGCGAGGTCGGCGAGCGCGGCGGCGTCCAGTCGCTCGGCCGCCGGTGTCCGGTTCTGCGCGCGCGGCCTGAGGCGGAGCCCTTCAGCCGGCACGCCGGCGAGCACGGCGATGCGCCGCATGAGCTGCTGCCGCGCCATCCGTTTGCCGAAAATCTCGGAGCGCTGCGAGGCCAGTTTCGTCTCGGCGCGGATCAGGTCGAGCGGACTGGTCACACCGGCTTCGGCCTGTTCGCGGCGCAGGTCGCGCAGCTTCTCGCGGATCTCGGCCATCCGCTCTAACAGCTCGACCTCCTCGCGCAGCAGTTCCGCCTCCAGGCAGAGCATCTTGACTTCACAGAAGATTGCGTAGGCTTCCTCCTCGGACTCTTTTTCCAGCGCACGCGCCGCGGCTTCGCCGCTTTTGCGCAGCCAGCGGTTCACAAAGGGATTGGCCGTGTAGAGACGCAGTCCGATCTGGTTCGCGTCGAACGAGCGGTCGTCCCATTCCCGGTAACGCCTGAACGGCCGTTGCGGCGTGTCCACCTCTTCGGGAAAGGTCCGCATGCCGCTACGGCCGGCCGTCTCATTATCCTGGTCGCTCCAGCCGTGTCCCAGGCGGAGCTGGGGATTGCGCCAGCCGGTGTCGACCGCCGTCTTGCTGCGTTCCGCCTGCGCGTCCAGCAGCAGGGCGCGGGCCTCGCCGCAGTTGGCCGCAGCCATGCGGGCCAGGGTGTCCCAGTCGTAGCCCTCGGCCGGCGGATCTGCCGGCACCGGTGCCGGTACAGGTGCCGCCGTGTCCGTCTGCGATCTGGGCTCGGATGGGGCGCGCGCCTGCTCATCGACCGTGGAACAGCCGGCCGCAGCCAGAACGATCAGCCCGGCTGCACAGCATGTGGCCACGCGCCATACTCGCCTCATCACCATGGTGTTCCCGTCTCTACCTTGAGCGTTGAAAGTTGAGCGTTGAGCGTTGAAAGTTGTCTTCCTCGTTCATTCGCAATGCAGCCGTGTGCCCCGTTCTGCCTGATGACCGCTTAGCGTGCGTTCACAGCGTTGCCGGTCGGGTTCCAGAAAAAAAACAGATGCGCTTGACCCCCTCCAGCCAGGTCTCGCGGCGGCCCGACTCCAGGGTCACGGTCTCTCCGGGGACCAAGCCGTTGTTCTCGTTCAGGACGCGCATGCGCACGCGCCGGCCGCGCAGCGGGAAGCGCGGCACCGGATTGAAGGGGTCCAACAGATCCATCACCTCGGGCTCAATCATCTCGACCTGCGCCTTCAGTGACGCGCGCTGGCCGGCCATCGTGCGCGTGACGGCCAGCGTGTCGCCCACCTTCAGGTTCTGGAGCTGGCGCTGCGTCAGCATCCCGGTGATGTAGAGCGCGCACGAGGCGGTCACGCGCACCACGGGTTCGCCCCCCGCCACGACGTCACCGGGCTGGCGCAGGACGCGCGAAACCACACCGGAACGGGAGGCGCGCAGCACAGAGGGATCATTGGCGGCTGCTTTGCGGCAGGTTTCTACCGCTTGGCGCATGGTGGCCAAGATCGGGTCCGCGTCGGTCCCCTTTACGGCCGTTTCTGCCAGTAGCGCCTTGACCTCGTTCAGGTCTTCGACGGCGTGCGCGTGCTGTTTTTCCAAGGCGGTGATCAAGGTCGCGTACTCGGCGACCGTGGTGGCGAGCGCCTCGGCGGAGGGGCGCAGGCGCGACAGCTCGGTTTCACTGACCAGCCGCCGGTCAACCAGCGGCTGCAGGCGTTTGATCTCGGCCTGCAGGCCGGCCAGTTCGGCCGCGTCGCGGACGCGGTTCATCCGCTCGGTCTCGAGCGCGATCTCCGCCGCGCGCACGGACTGGCGGCAGCGGCGCTCGGAATCCTGCAGGTTTTGCCGGTACCGGGCGATGTCCTGCTCGTAGCGCAACAGATCCTGCTCGTAGTTCTTGAGACGCGCCTCGTTCATGGCCAGATCCAGCGCGCGGTCGGCGGGGTCCAGGCGTACCAGCACGTCGCCGGCCTTCACGGATTGTCCGGGATGAACGTCGATCGACAGGATGCGCACGGTGTCGACGGGGCCCACGGTCTCGGCCTCGCTTTCGACCATGCCGTTAAAACGATACGCCTCGGTATCCTGTGTCTGGAACCAGAGAAAGAAGGGAATCAAGCCAGCCACCACCAGCAGAAAGCAAATCCGCGCCAGGCGTTTCACCGCCAGCCTGAACGGCAGCCGCATGGATCGTCGCGTATATGAGGTCGTCATACTGATTCACCGCCCTTACAGTTCCACCGTCGTGCGCTGAAGCAACAGCACCGGGTCCGAAAAACCGCTCGCATTCCTGAAAGCAGAGACGAGATCTTGCTGGTAGGCCGGGTCCAGAAGCCGCACCTGATACGAAAACTCCATGGTGTCGCCTTGTTCCGCATCGCGCATGCCGAGCAAATAGAACGAGGCGCAGAAGCGTTTGAGTATGTCCTGCGCGACCTGTTCGGCCTGAGCGTCGCGGACGGGCATGGTGAAGCGCAGCAAGCCCTCGTAGTCGCGGCGCGAGGCGAACGGCGCCCAGTGAAGCAGTAACGCTGCGGCACAGATCAGGAGCGTCCCGATCACCGCGACCAGCGACATGCCGGCGCCGCAGGCGATGCCGACGCCGAGACAGGCGAACAGGAACATGGCGTCGCGCGGGTCGCGCACCGGCGTGCGGAAGCGGATGATCGCCAGCGTGCCCAGAATGCCCATACCGCGCGCGAGGTTATTGCCGACCGCCATGATCAGCATGCAGGTCACCATGCTGCCCAGCACCATGGTGTGGATGTACGAACGGGAATACGTGAACCCGCGGAAGGTGAACTGATAGACAGCCGCGAAGAGTGTGGACAGCAAGAAGCTCAGCACCATCGCGCCTGCCACCAGCGCCGGATTCAGCGGCTCTTGCGTCCCGAAAAACAGGGTCAGGTAATCGTTCACGTTCACGGTCTGCGTCGCTCCCTCACAGGTTCACCAAAGCTTCTTCGGTTGCGGCATTCGTTCCGGGGTATCCCGTAAAAACCCCCTCGCGCCAGATCGCTGTCGAATACTTGCAGTTGCCGCTTTTGTGCAACTCGAACCGCTCCACCAGATCCATCACCCAGGTCGGCGTGTAGGAGAGCGACTTCACCTCCAGCACCACGCCTGAATAGGGCAGACCGAACCCCTGCGCGTCGGCCGAATCCATGCCGCGCCAAAGGCCGCCACGGCCGAAGCCGGTCCAGGAGTCGGTCACTTGATACTGCAGGTTGCGGTCAAACGTCACCCGCGCGTACCGGTCGACCGTCCCTACGTACGACTCACGAATGTAGCGCACCAAGGCCTTGGGCTCGGCCCCGATCTCCCACGCCAACCGCCTGAACTGCAAAAAATCAATCTCTTGCCGCTCGCTCCGGAAAAAGTCGGGCAGGCGCACGCCGAACACCAACTCTTTGTTCCAGGCGTCGAACGGGTGGGATTCAAGATAG
>JAKJGY010000291.1 GCA_022704145.1 Verrucomicrobiota bacterium | reverse complement strand
CTGCCAGGCCGCCAGCTTCATGCTGCTCCAGCCCGACAGCGAACTGTTCCTGATCCCCGCGGAAGGCGGCGCGGCACGCCGTCTGGCCTGTAACCTGCCGCTCATGAACTCCTGGCACAGTTGGTCGCCCAACAGCCGCTGGCTGGTTTCGCCTCCAAACATGGCACGCCCTTCACCCGCCTCTTCCTCACCCATATCGACGCGCACGGCGACAGCTCGCCCGCCCTGCTGCTCGACGCCTTCTGCGCGCCCAACCGCGCCGCCAACATCCCCGAGTTCGCCGCGCTCGCGCCCGGCGGCCTGCGCGCCCTGCGCGAACGCTTTATCAACGACACCTCGCTGCTGCGCGCCGGCAACGCCTTCCGCGACGGCGGCGCCACCGAGCAGGCCCTCGCCGCCTACCGCCAGGCCCTCGCGCGCAACCCCGACAACCCCACCGCGCTCGCCAACCTCGGCACCGCGCTCGCCGACCTCAACCGGCTGGACGAGGCCGCCGAAACCCTGCGCCGCGCGCTCGCGAAGGAGCCCGCCAACGCCCTCACCCTCTTCAACCTCGCCACCGTCCGCGCCCGGCAGGGCGACTTCGACGACGCCATCCGGCTCTGCGCCGAGTCCGTCCGGATCGACCCCCGCTCCGCCAGCGCCCGCAGCAACCTCGGCATCTTCCTCTTCGAGCGGGGCCGCCCCGACGAGGCCCTCCCGCACCTCCTCGAGGCCGTGCGCCTCGACCCGAAGAAGGACCACGCCCACTTCACCCTCGGACGCGCGCTCATCCGCAAAGGCCGCCTCGCCGAGGCCGCCCGCTGCTACGAGGCCGCCCTCGCGCTCGCCCCCGACGAGCGCTACCTCAACGCCCTCGCCTGGCTCCTCGCCACCGCGCCCGACCCGGCCCTGCGCGACGGGCCGCGCGCGGTCGAGCTGGCCACCCGGCTCTGCGAGCTGACCCGTTACGGCGCGCCCCGCCCGCTCGACATCCTCGGCGCCGCCTATGCCGAGGCCGGCCGCTTCCCGGAGGCGCTCCGCGCCGCTGCCAAGGCCGCCGAACTCGCCCGCCACCAGGGCCAGACCCGCCTCGCCGAGGAGATCGCCGGACACCTCGAGCGCTACCGCCACAGCCAGCCGTTCCACCAGTAAAGGGCCCTGCCGCCGGTTCAAAACCGCATGTCAGGGGTTGCGCAGGCGCCGCCGCTGCTCTATAGTTACTTTCAATTTAAGCCTCTTCTGTCCTGTCAGCCCCGGAGAACCGCCATGTCCCACCCCCGCCTGCTGGCCTGCGCCGCCCTCACCGCCGCCGTCTGCGTCACCCCCTGCCGCGCCAAGGAGCCGGTCGATTACGTCAACACCCGCATCGGCACCATCAGCCACATGCTGGTGCCCACCTTCCCCGCCGTCCAGCGGCCACACGGCCTGCTGCGCGTCACGCCGCCGAACGAGAGCGCCCTCACCGAGCGCATCACCGGCTTCTGCCTCAACGTGCCCTCACACCGCCAGGGACAGGTCTTCCAACTGATGCCCTTCAGCGGCGACGAGACCGCCCTGAGCCCCTCCTGGAATTCGCGCTACGACCACACCGACGCCCGGCCCTACCGCTACTCGGTCTTCCTCGACGACCACCAGGCCGCCGTCGCCTTCGCGCCCGGCCGCCGCGCCGCGCTCTACGCCGTCACCTTCGAGAGCGACCGGCCGCGCTTCCTGATGCTCCGGCCCAAGCAGAAAGGCTCCCTCACCCTCGAAGGCGCCACCCTGCGCGGCACCGACGACTACCACGGCGTCACCGTCTACCTCCATGCCGAGTTCGACACCCCGCCGTCGCGCGTCGGGACCTTCGAGTCCGGCCGCGCCGCCTTCGCCCCCTCCGCCGCCACGCGCGACTCCGCCAAGCCCGTGATCGCCGCCTTCGCCCCCTCCGTCCGGACCGTCCGCATGCGCTACGGCATCTCCTACATCAGCGCGGAGCAGGCCCAGCGGAACCTCGCGGCCGAGCTCCGCGACTTCGACCTCGAACGCCTCGCCCGCGCCGCCCGCGCCGAGTGGAACGACGCGCTCGGCAAGATCACCGTCGAGGGCGGCACCGAAGACGAGCGCACCGTCTTCTACACCGCCCTCTACCGCTGCCACGAGCGCCCTGTCCTGCTCTCCGAGGAGGGCCGCTATTTCAGCGCCTGGGACGGCCGCGTCCACAGCGACGACGGCGTCCCCTTCTGGACCGACGACTGGGTCTGGGACACCTTCCACGCCCTCCACCCGCTCCAGCTCCTGCTCAACCCCGGCGTGCAGCACGAGAAGCTCGCCTCCTACATCCGCGCCGCCGAGCAGTCCGGCTGGATGCCGACCTTCCCGACCGTCTTCGGCGACGCCCACTGCATGAACGGCCACCACGCCGTGTCGCTCTTCCTCGACGCCTGGCGTAAGGGCGTCCGCGGCTTCGACCTCGCCCGCGCCTACGACCTCGCCGCGAAGACCGTGCGCGAGGAGAGCATGATCCCGTGGTACCGCGGCCCCGCCACCGAGCTGGACCGCTTCTACTGGGAGAAGGGCTACTTCCCCGCCCTCAGGCCCGGCGAGCCCGAGACCGTCCCGGAGGTCAAGCCCGGCGAGCGGCGCCAGGCCGTGGCCGTGACCCTCGCCGCCGCCTATGACGCCTGGTGCCTCGCGCAGCTCGCCCAGGAACTCGGCCGCAAGGAGGACGCCGCCCTCTTCCTAGGCCGCGCCTACGACTACCGCCACCTGTGGAAGAAGGAGACCGGCTTCTTCCACCCCAAAGACCGCGACGGCCGCTGGATCGAGCCCTTCGACTACAAATACGCGGGCGGCCAGGGCGCGCGCGACTACTACGACGAGAACAACGGCTGGACCTACATCTGGGAGGTCTACCACAACGTCGGCGACCTGATCGACCTCTTCGGCGGCCGCCAGCCCTTCCTCGACAAGCTCGACCAGCTCTTCCACGAAGGCGTCGGCCGGCCGCGCTGGGAGTTCTATAACGTCCTGCCCGACTCCACCGGCCTCGTCGGCATGTTCGTCATGGGCAACGAGCCGAGCTTCCACATCCCCTACCTCTACAACTACGCCGGCCAGCCCTGGAAGACCCAGAAGCGCGTCCGCATGCTCATGGACGCCTGGTTCCGCAACGACCTCATGGGCATCTGCGGCGACGAGGACGGCGGCGGCCTCTCCGCCTTCGCGGTCTTCAGCGCCATGGGCTTCTACCCCGTCACCCCGGGCGTTCCCACCTACACCATCGGCAGCCCGCTCTTCACGCGCGTCACCCTCCGGCTGGACAACGGCAAGCGCTTCACCGTGCGCGCCCCGCGCGCCAGCGCCGCCAACAAGTACATCCAGTCCGCCACCCTCAACGGCCGCCCGTGGGACAAGACCTGGTTCGACCACCGCGCGATCACCGAAGGCGGCACCCTCACCCTCGACCTCGCCGACCGCCCCAACACAAGCTGGGGCACCGGCCCCGACGCCGCCCCCTTCTCGCAAGGCCCGCGCCACTAAGCCGCCCACGCCCGGTCCATGCGCCAGTACAGCAGGCGCTACGAGCCTGCTGTCCCGGTCCGGTACCCCGTCGCACGGGCATCCTGCCTGTGCCTGGTCCCTGCTCCACGGGCCTCTCCACCCGCACGTCACCTCTAAAGAGCGCCATTCTTACCTGTCCCTTGTCACCTAAAGCCGCCCACG
>JAKJGY010000083.1 GCA_022704145.1 Verrucomicrobiota bacterium | reverse complement strand
CCGCTCACGCCTCTCTGAGAGCACGGCCTCGTCCTTCATTCCCCTTGATCAGACGCGGTTAGGTCTCGGCCTCCAGTTCGCCTACGAGGCGGATCTGTGGGGACGCATCCGGGCGCTGCGCGCAGCGGCCTCCAAGCAGGTGGAACTCTCCGTTGCCGAGTGCGACACGGCAGAGATCGCGCTCTGTGCGGAAGTCGCCAAGACCTATCTCAGCCGCCTCGCCCTTCTTCGTGAAGCGGCGCTGCTGGAACGTCAGCTCGCCGCATACGCGGAAACCGAGAGGCTGCAGACGATTCGCGCCGATGCGGGCTTTTCGACGGCCCTCGACAGCGAGCGTACCCGCATTGAAGCCGCGACCCGTGAGGGGGAGCGGGTGCTCTTGCGTGAGCGCGCGCAGGCTCTGCGTCATGCCCTTGACCTGCTCTGCGGCGATGCCGCCGCGCCTGAGGGTGAGACGCTCGTGCCTCCGGTCGAGCCCTTGACACCGGATGTCCCTGAAACACTTTCGCTCACCCTGCTGGAGCAGCGCCCGGATGTCGCGGCAAGGCGCGTCCAGTGGGAGGCGGCTGTTCAACGGGTGTCTGCGGCACGCACGGCGCGATATCCGGCATTAACCCTTACGGGGAGGATCGGAACAGAGTCGGAACGCCTCTCCGATGTGCTGGATTGGAGGAGCCGCCTCGGGTCGCTGGTCGCAGGCCTTTCCGCGCCGCTCATGGACGGCGGGCGGCTGAAAGCGTCTCTAGCGCTGGAGCAAGCCGCCTTGAAGGAGGCCGCAGCCGGCTACGAGGCGGCGGTCCTGACGGCCTATCGCGAAGTGGCCGACACGTTGAACACCCTGCACGCACTGGCAGGCCGGCAGCAGGCGGCCGAGGCGGCCCGCGAAGCCTCCGGCCGTGCCCTATCCCTCTCGCGCGAACGTTACGACAAGGGTTTCGCGACATATTTAGAGGTGATCGACAGCGAGCGTTCGCTCCTTACAGCCGAACGCACTCTCGTACAGCTTCAGGCCGGACGCCAGATAGCCGCGATTGACCTCATCCGCGCGCTAGGGATTCCATAAAGTTGAGGGTGCGTAGCCTGGCTCAACGGCGTGTCCTTTAATCCGGAGAAGCGGACTCAAGTGCCCGCGGATCTTCCGGAATAATGGAAGCAGACTGCGGCAGCTCCGGCCTCAAACCCCACTGTCGCTCCCTTCCGAGAGGCCACGGCTCCAGTTAATTGGGTTACGGGCTCCGCCCGCATGAGTAAGGATAGCGCTTGCGTCGGTGCGGGCGGGGTTGTAAGGTGAGGGCGTTAAGGGTGGAGCCTGTGAGTGTCACCCTGTGCATCTGAAACGAAAATCAGCAAACGGAGGCTGAACATGGCTTCGAGCATGATGGAACAGTTGATGGCCGACATCAAAGAGGCGATGAAGGCGCAGCGGAGCGAGGCTGTCCTGGCCTTACGCACTTTGCATGCTGCGGTGAAAGACCAGACCGTGAACGCCGGTGTGGAGGTGACGGATGAGGCGGTCGTGTCGGTTGTGGCCAAGGCGATCAAGCAGCGAATGGAGGCCATCGAACAGTTCAAGGCGGCGGGGCGGCAAGACCTGGTCGACAAGGAGCAGGCGCAGGTCGACCTCTATCGCAAGTATCAGCCCCAGCAACTCTCCCACGCCGAAGTCGAGGCGCTCGTACGCCAGTGCGTCGCAGAGAGCGGCGCAACCAGCAAGAAGGACTTGGGCAAGGTCATGGCGCTGCTGATGCCCAAGGCCAGAGGTCGCGCCGACGGTAAGTTGGTCAACCAGCTCGTACAGTCGCTGCTACCCTGATCATCACCCTGAAGGCTGTGCGGGGCATTGCTGTTGTCCTGACCTGGGCCCGCCTATATAACGGTCGCAGCCCCGTTTCGGTGCTTGACCCGAATTCTAAGCGAATCAGGGAATCGGCGTCCAAAAGATCACTGTTGGCGGTCATGGTTATCTCTCGGGGTCGGGTTCCTTCTGTCCGGCTGCCTCTTCTTTGCCAACGCTCGAGTCAGTGAAACGGGGGTGCGCCCCTATAAAACCACTACACATTGAGCGCCCTTTTCGATATGTTAATGGCGTTTGACGCTTAACCCGAGGAGTGCCGCTCGTGAAAGACATTCAGGTTCACGCACAGAAGGACCATATCCTCTCCCTTTGCACGGCGTCGCCGATCCAGGCGTTGACTGAGCTGGTATGGAACGCGCTCGACGCGGACGCTTTCGACGTGAAGGTCGACGTCATCCAGAACCCGCTCGGCGGGATCGACGCGATCCGCGTGGCAGACGACGGCCTGGGTGTGAACGCGTTGCAGGCCGAGACCCATTTCGGCAACCTCGGGGGTTCGTGGAAGCGCGACGCCACCAAGACCCCGCTTTCCGGGCGTGTGTTACACGGCAGCAAGGGCAAGGGACGTTTCAAGGCCTTTGGCCTCGGCAACCGCGTCGAATGGCGGACGACCCTGCAGACCGACTCCGGCCTGCGCTCTTTCGTACTTTCCGGTTCGGCCGAAGACCCGGGGCACTTCACGCTCACGGATGTGGCCACCCCTGGGCCTGGCACCGGCACTGAGGTTATGATCTCTGAGATCCGCGGCGCGCTCGGCTCGCTGCTGGACACCTCCTGGGCGGTCCAGCAGTTGGCCTCGCATTTCGCGCTCTACCTCAAGGCCTATCCGAACGTGCGCATCTATTTCCAAGGGTTGCTGGTGAACCCCGTCATTGTGCAACACGCCGCCCACACCTACCACCTGAAGTCATCGGAGGGTTCTCGCGCCGAACTCCAGGTGATCGAGTGGAAGACCAAGCAGGGTCGCGGCAAGATCGTCTTCTGCGACGCTGACGGCTTCGCCCTTCACGAGGCTGACGCTGCCGTCCGTCCCGGCAGCGGGTTCAACTTCACGGCTTACCTCGTCTCGGCCCGGTTTGCCGCGCTCCATGCGGAGAACCTCCTGCTCCTGGAGGATATGCATCCGGAGGTGAAGGCGTTCCTCGAGGCGGCCCGCGAACTGCTGCGGCGGCATTTCCGCGAACGGCGCGAGGCGGTCACCCACGAGCTGGTGCAGCAATGGCGCGCCGACGGCGTCTATCCCTATCGCGGCGATGCGGCAGATGCTGACGAGGAGGCTGCGCGCAGGAGATTCGAGGCCTGCGCCCTTACGGTCCGGGCCTACTCCGACAATTTCGACCAGCTCTCAGCCGTGGAGAAAAGGCTGCTCTTCCGCCTGTTGCGCGAGGCACTTGACGCGCACCCCACGCGCGCGGCCGACCTCCTCGGCGAAGCGCTCGAACTGCCCGCTAAACGGCGAAAGGAGTTGCTGAAGTTCTAGCGCGGTTAGAACGGATCCGCGAAGGCCTTCCAGAACGCATATGGCCAGAAACAGGAAATCAGGTGACCGCGGGCACCCTGGGGCGGAGCGTAAGCCGGAACCGGCTCCCGAAGCCGAAGCGCCTGTGGACGCGCCTTCAGGCGAGCCCGAGAGCGGCGCATCGGCTGGCGAAACGCCGCCAGCCCCTACTACGCCTGTCCCGCCGCCGCGGGCCAGCCGCCTGCGCCGCCTCCTGCCAGACCTTGCCAAGGCTGTGGTCTCCGTTGCCGTCCTCGCCCTGGCCGCCGCGATCTGGCATCAGCCGCCGCTCATCGAGGCCTCTTTCCCGAGGCTGACCTACCACCACAACGGCCAGACTTTCGCGGACGCACGGATCTTCCGTCCGCTCGCCATGCCCACCCGCTACTATATCGCCCTGCCCCGGCCGATCGCCGCGCATTACGAGTGGTTCGCGGTCGACCGCCGCCGCGAGGTCGCGGCGCTGATGACGGCCCCACCCTCCCATCGGAGTTTTGGGTTGTCGGCTATCCGGCGCGGCGACCCCCTCGGCCTGGACCTGGAATTCAAGAAGCTCGACGGTTCCGAGTGGCAGGTCCACTTTCTGGACGATGAGATCGTCTTTTCCAACGCCGTCCTTTGCGTCCGGCTTGACGCCCGGCCTGCCCTGACCGCCGAAAAGTGAGCCCCCTCCCCGGTTGGCGCTGGTTTTTACTGGAAATGGCCGATTAGACGTGTTATTTTGCGGCATTTCCTGGGATACCCCTAACGAAATGCGAGGCCAGAGGATGTTGAAGCCACCTGCTCACGCCCATAAGCCGTCGGCCTATGCTCAGGCCGGCGTCGATATCGACTCCAAAATGTCCGGTATTGAGATCATCAAGAAGATGGTCTCTACCACCACGACCAAAGGGGTTGTCGGCGGGATCGGCAGTTTCGGGGGGCTTTTCCATTCGCCTGGGTCAGAGAGCCTGCTTGTGGCGAGCACCGATGGGGTCGGCACCAAGCTGAAGGTCGCCGTGCTGGCCAAGAAACACGACACCGTTGGGCAGGATATCGTCAACCACTGTGTCAACGACATCCTCGTGCAAGGCGCGAAGCCGCTCTTCTTTATGGATTACATCGGCACCGCACGCTTTGACACAGCCGTCTTCACGGAAGTGATCTCCGGCCTGGTCGCAGCCTGCAAGGAAAACGGATGCGCCTTGCTGGGGGGCGAGACGGCCGAGATGCCCGGACTCTACCCGCTGGGCGAGTATGATCTTGTCGGCACCATCGTGGGCGTGGTCGAGAAGAAGAAGCTCATCACGGGCAAGGACATCAAGCCGGGCGACGTTCTGATCGGCCTGCCCTCTGGAGGTCTCCAGACAAACGGTTTCTCGCTCGCGCGCAAAGTCATCTTCGACCAGTGCGGCCTCACCCCCCAAGACCACCTGCCCGGCACCCGCCTCTCCGTCACCGACATCCTGCTTGCCGTACACCGGAGCTTCCTCAAGCCCGTCACCGCGCTGCAGGCCAAAGTCCAGATCCGCGGCATGGCGCATATCACCGGCGGCGGGTTTGTCGACAATATCCCGCGCGTCCTGCCCGAAACCTGCAACGCCGTCATCGACCGCAACACCTGGCAGGCGCCCACCGTCTTCAATTTCATCGAGCGGCAAGGCCGGGTTGATCGTGACGAGATGTACCGCGTGTTCAACATGGGCATCGGATATGTCATCGTCGTACGCGCAAAGGACGTGACGGATACGATGCGGGTCCTCACCGCAAACAAGCAGCAGCCGGTCATCATCGGCGCGATCGAGAAGGGCCAGCGCAAGGTGGTCTACCGCGACCGCTGAGACCGTTCCCTGAGGTGCGAGAGCCTCAAAAAAAACACTCCTGCGGCGCTGCCGCAGGAGTGTTTTTCTTTCTCTGCCAGCTCGCCTGCTTACGCCTTCTTCGCGGGAGCAGCCTTCTTGGCCGGCGCCGCCTTCTTCGCGGGAGCGGCTTTCTTGGCCGGCGCCGCCTTCTTCACAGGAGCGGCCTTCTTCGCAGGAGCAGCCTTCTTAGCAGGAGCTGCCTTCTTAGCCGGCGCCGCCTTCTTCGCGGGAGCGGCCTTCTTAGCAGGAGCTGCTTTCTTTGCTGTAGCCATTGCGCTATCCTTTCTTTGAGTTGAACCTAAAAACAACTTTCGTCGCACGCAAAAGACAGTGCATCGAAATGTTGTTTATCGATACTGTAATCGTTGTTCGGGAAAATGCAAGACCGTTTTAAAAAAATGTTACGCCTGAGCGCGAACACGCGGCATGATCCGTCCCCATGCCGATCACGAAGCGAGGCCAAATTTGTAAATATTACCAATAAAATCGCATGATTCAGCTTGTATCCGCTGCCGTCTGCGTTACACTCTTGCCTGTCTTCCACCACTCGTTCTCTGGCGGAGAGGCCCTCTATGAGCACGCGCGAAATCGACTGTACGTCTTGCCGGTCCCGGACGCTCGTCCGTGCGGAACCCCTGTATGACGGGTTCCGTAAAACGGGTGAAGCCTACGTCTGCACCGCGTGCGGCGCACGCTACGCCTCGGCTTCGGAGACGCCTTTCGCGCGCTCGTCCGCAAGGCCGCGCGTCTTCACTGAGCATGACCTGCCGGAGCGAATCGCCGTGTTCGGCGAGGACGAGCGCCGTCACTGCTGCGGCTGGTGCGCGCACTTTGTTGTGAACCCCTTCAGCCAGCGCTGCGGCCTGACCAACCGCGAGACGCAGGCCACGGACCTGTGTGTGCGCTTCGCGCGCAAGCCTGACCCTTCATCCGGCGCCGCTCCTGAGGAGGCGCGGCCCACCAGCCCTTGAAACAACCGACGGAACGTGCCCCTATGTACCCGACCCTCCCCTTCAAGGACCTCCTGACCGAATGGCCGCCCGAACGCGTCCGCACGCTCATCGCCGCCAGCCGCGAGGCCGACGTCGCAGCCGCCCTGCAGAACTCCGGGCGCTTCGAGCCGCACCGTCTCGCCGCGCTCGTCTCGCCCGCCGCCGAACCGCTCCTGGAGCCGCTCGCCCAGCTCGCCTCCCGCTGGACGCGGCAGCGCTTCGGTCGGGCCGTCCAGTTCTTCGCGCCGCTTTACGTCTCCAACTATTGCTGCAACGGGTGCCGCTACTGCGGCTTCAACCACGCCACGCGCGATACCGTCCGGCGCGCGCTCACCTTGGACGAGGCTGAGGCCGAGGCCGAATGCCTGTCCCGGCAGGGGTTCAGCCATATTCTGCTGGTGGCTGGCGAGGATCACGCGAACACGCCGCCCGCCTATTTTGCGGAGCTGGCACGCCGCCTCCGCCCGCGCTTCGCCTCGATCCAGATTGAGATCTACTCGCTCTCCCAAGACGACTACCGCCTGCTCGCCGAAGCCGGCGTGGACGGCATGACGATGTTCCAGGAGAGCTACAACGCGACGGTCTACGCACACTACCATCCCAGCGGGCCCAAGCGGGACTTCGCCAACCGCCTCGACTCGTTCGAGCGGGCCGCGCAGGCCGGCCTGACCTTTATCGGCCTCGGCGCACTGCTGGGCATCAACGACTGGCGCGAGGAGGCCTTCTACCTGGGGTTGCACGCGGCCCACCTGCAGCGGCGCTTTTGGCGCGCCTCTGTGGCGCTCTCCTTCCCGCGCATGCGGCCGGCCCACGGCGGGCTGCCCCCGCCCTTCCCTGTCTCGGACGCCGCGCTGGTCCAGCTCCTATGTGCCCTACGTGTGCAACTGCCGGATGTCACCATGACCCTCTCGACGCGCGAGTTGCCCGGCTTCCGCGAGCGCCTCGTGCAGCTCGCGGTCACGCGGCTTTCGGCGGGCGCCCGCACCACACCCGGCGGATATACGTCGCCGACCGAGGCCGAGGCGCAATTCGAGGTCGCAGACCCGCGCTCGCTGTGCGAGGTGGCGGCAGCCATCTCCGCGCTCGGCTTCGATCCGGTCATGAAGGACTGGGACCGCTCCTACGGCGCAGGGCGCTAAGCGCCGGCTGAGCCGAGCTTGCGGAGCGTCTCAGTGGTGGAGCGGCCCTCCAGCAGCGGAATAAAGCAGATCCGTCCGCCGTACGCCTCGACCACGCGCGCCTCAGGAATCGGCTTGCCGTGCGGCGGCCGGTAGTCCTCGCCCTTGCAGTGGATGTCGGGCCGAAGCCGGGCGAGAGCCGCCTCTGGCGTGGCCTCGTCGAAGACCACCACGGCGTCGACCGACGCCAGCGCCGCCAGAAGCTCAGCACGGTCGGCAGCGCCGTTGATCGGGCGCAGCGGCCCCTTGAGCGCCCGCACCGAGGCGTCGCTGTTCAGGCCGACCACCAGCACGTCGCCCAGCGCGCGGCACGCCTGAAGGTTGCGGGCGTGGCCCGCGTGCAGCACGTCGAAACAGCCGTTCGTCCAAACCACCGTCTTGCCCTCGCGCCGCCACTGCTCGCGCATCGCCTCCGCCTCATCCCATGTCAGCACACATCCCATCTCCTTCTCCCCTCCGCCGGAGCGCCGCCGCCCGCAGACGCCCGATACCTTACTGTACCCCCATAAGCCCCTGGGACGCCACCCCAAAGTGAACCTCAACTCGCGCTTGCCCGGCACGCCTCTTTCCGCTACGGTTACGACGAAACGGAGGAGCGACGACATGAAGATCCTGACCTACGTCGGCTGCTACACGGACGCGCGCCGGGAAGGCATCCATATTTTCGAGTCCGATACCGAGACCGGCGCCTTCCGACGGCTGGGCGTCGTCGGCGGTATCGAGAACGCCATCTTCCTCGCCCTCTCCCCTGCCCGGCCGCGGCTCTACGCAGCCCAAGGCCTCCCCGCGTACGGCGACCGTCAGACGAACGGCTGCGTGGCCGCCTACGCCGTCTCCGGCGACACCCTCACGCCGCTCAACCACCGGCCGGTCGGCGTCACTCCGCCTTGCTATGTGGCGCTCGCGCCGGATGAGCGGGCCGTGGTCTTCGCCGAGTACGCCCACGCCGTCTCGGGCGTCTTCGAGCTGACCGACGAGGGCCTCCTCGCGGATACGCCGCCCGCGACCGTCCGACATGCCGGGCGCGGCCCGGACCCCGTCCGCCAGGAGGGCGCGCACGCCCACTGCGCGGTCGTCACGCCCGACGGACGCCACCTCTGCATCGCCGACCTGGGCCTCGACCAGGTCAAGGTCTACGACTTCCCGTCACGGGCCGCCAGCCTGACGGAGCGCCCCGGCCTCACCTTCTCCAGCGCCCCCGCCGCAGGGCCGCGCCACCTTCTCTTCCACCCCAACGGAAGCCTCGCCTTCCTGCTCCACGAACTCGACAACACCCTCTCCTCCCTCCGCTACACCGGCGACGCCTTCCAGCACCTCCAGACCGTCCCGCTGCTGCCCAAGTCGTTCTCCGGCTTCAGCAAAGCCTCGGCCGTCAAGCTCTCGGCCGACGGCCGCAGGCTCTTCGGCTCGAACCGCGGCCATGACAGCATCGCGGCCTACGACCTCGACCCCGACACCGGCCGCCTCACCCTCGCCGCCATCTCGCGGCTGGCCGGCCAAGCCCCGCGTGACTTCACGTTCATGCCCGGCGAGCGTTTCGCGCTCGTCGGGCACCAGGACTCGGACGAGCTGATGGCCTACGCCTACGAGCCGGGGTCCGGACGCCTCACGCCGGCCTCCGCCCCCTTCCCCCTCCACCGCCCGGTCGCGATCGTCTTCGGCGCGCCGCGCGAGCCCGCTGCGTCCGCGTGACAGGCCCACCCCTCTCATGCTATAGTGATGATTCGATATGAGCAAGAAGCCCTCACAGTTTGACTTCTGGTTCGCGGTCAACAACACGGAGATCGTGGTGCCGCCCAAGCGCCCCCTCGAGACCTTCGGCAACACCCTGATCAACTATCACCTGGTCAGCGAGCTGATGGACTCCGTCGGCAAAGTCCGCGTCCGCGAGGGCCGCATGCAGGCCCTGCGCCCGCAGATCATCACGCCCTCCTCGTACTCCTCGATGCTGCTGGAGGGGTTCGGCGACCAGGCGCGGCAGTACCTCGACTGGCTCAAAGAGAACGAGGACTCCGTTCGGATCCTGCGCTATGGCTACACGCTCAAGCAGGAGGCCTTCAGCGAACAGGTGCTTTCCGACAGCGCGGAGGCCGTGATGGAGCGCGTCAAGGCCGACGTGGCCGCCAAGAGCGACCCGTTCGCGGCGGTCATCAAGGGCGTGGACGACCCGTGGGACGTCTGCCTCGTAAGGCTTTTCTGGACCGTCATCCAGAACTCCGCCCAGGCCAACATCCGCGAGCTGCACGAGCGCCGCCTGTTCGAGATACAGGACGGCATCCCGACCGGCCTGCGCGAGGAGATCGAGAAGGGCTTTCTGGCCGCCGCCAAGGATGCCAGCCTCATCAAGCCCCTCGGCAAGCTGCTCCAGGACAACGGGCTGTTCGACCACTACCAGGACCGTTTCTTCAACCTGCTCCAGAGACGGGGCTGACGGCGCACGCGCCGCCGCCCCCTAACACAACGAAGGTGCATCATGACCATCACTGAGAAGATCCTCGCCCGGGAGTCGGGCGCCTCCATCGTCTCTCCGGGAGACAACATCTGGGTGAACTGCGGCATCCTCCTGACCCACGACGTCTGCGGGCCGGGGACGATCGGCATCTTCCAGCGCGAGTTCGGCCGCGACGCGAAGGTCTTCGACCGCGAAAAGGTCGTGATCCTGCCCGACCACTATATCTTCACCGCCGACGAGAAGGCCCACCGCAACATCGACATCCTGCGGGCCTTCGTCAAGGAGCAGGGGCTGCCCTACTACTATGACCCGGGCACCGACAGCTACTGCGGCGTCTGCCACGTGGCCCTGCCCGAGCTTGGGCACGTCCGCCCCGGCGAGACGATCTTCGGCACCGACTCGCACACCTGCACGCACGGCGCGCTGGGCGCGTTCTCGACCGGCATCGGCAACACCGACGCGGGCTTCATCCTCGGCGCGGGCAAGCTGCTGGTCAAGGTGCCGCCGACCCTGCGCTTCGTGCTCGACGGCGAGATGCCCCCCTACCTTTCGGCCAAGGACCTGATCCTCCAGATCATCGGCGACATCACCGTCGACGGCGCCACCTACTGCGCCATGGAGTTCACCGGCTCAGCCATCGCCGCGCTCAGCATCGACGAGCGCTGCACGATCTGCAACATGGCGGTCGAGGCCGGCGCCAAGAACGGCATCATCGCGCCCGACCAGAAGACCCTCGACTACGTCAACGCCCGCACGAAGAAGCCCTACGAGCCGCTCTTCAGCGACCCGGACGCCAAGGTCGTCTCCGAGCGCCGCTACGACGTCTCCAGGCTCGAGCCGGTCGTGGCCCGGCCGCACCTGCCCGACAGGCGCGCGCTGGCGCGCGAGTGCCGCGACGTCAAGGTCACACAGGTCTACATCGGCTCCTGCACCGGCGGCAAGCTGGAGGACTTCGTGATGGCGGCCAAGCTCATGAAGGGCCGCAAGGTCGCGGTCCGCACCCTGATCGTCCCCGCCACGCGCACGGTCGAGCAGGGCCTGTCCGACACCCGGATCGACGGCCAGAGCCTGCGCTCGATCTTCGAGTCGGCCGGCGTCGAGCCGATCGCGCCGCCCTCCTGCGCGGCCTGCCTCGGCGGCCCGTACGACACCTTCGGCCGCACCCACGGCAAGGAGGTAGTGGTCAGCACGACCAACCGCAACTTCATCGGCCGCATGGGCTCGAAGGAGTCGCAGATCTACCTCGCGTCGCCCTACACCGCGGCGGCCACCGCCCTCACCGGCCACATCACCGACCCGCGCGACGTATAAGGAAAGGACTTCCAACCATGCCTAAAGACACCCTCATCCGCGGCCCGGTCTACGTGCTCGAGGACAACATCGACACCGACCTGCTGATCCCCGCCTGCTACCTGAACCTCGTGCCGACGATCCCGGAGGAGTACCGCAAGCTCGGCTCGTACGCGCTGGCCGGCCTGCCGGACAGCTTCCCGAAATACGCCTCCAATCCGGACGGCTCGACGCCCTACCCGATCGTCATCGGCGGGCGCAACTTCGGCTGCGGCTCCTCGCGCGAGCACGCGCCGATCGCGCTCGGCGCGGCCGGCGCCAAGGCCGTCGTGGCCGAGAGCTACGCCCGCATCTTCTTCCGCAACTCGGTGGCCACCGGCGAGATCTTCCCGCTGGAGTCCGAGAAGCGGCTGTGCGGCGAGTTCAAGACCGGCGACCAGGCCGAGGTGGACATCGAGAAGGGCACGGTCACGCGCCTCTCCGACGGCGCGGTCTTCACGCTGAAGCCCGTGGGCGCGGTCGCCCCCGTGATCGCCGCCGGCGGCATGTTCGCCTACGCCCGCCAGATCGGCATGATCAAGCGGTAGGCGTCGGCTTCGCAGGATCCGGCCCTGCGCCGCGACTTTCCTAACGGCCAGAAACGACGCGGGCGCCCTCTGCGCGCAGAGGGCGCCCGTGTTGTGTTTATCACTTGATGCTGATCAGCGTGCCGACAGGCGGGAAGGTGACCACCAGGACGCCGTCGCCGGTGATCCATGCGGTGTTGGCCGCCTTGTACTGCCCGCCGCGCTGCAAGACGCCGTCGACGGTCAGCGAGTGGACATACTGCTTGCCGGTGAAGGCCAGGTTCAGCGTCGCGCCGGAGGTGACATGCAGGTCTGTGCCGGACGGCAGGCGCGCCGCGTCGAGCGCCAGCGTGCCGGCCGCGAGCACCGTGTCGCCGTCGTAAGTCGCCACCGCGCCGCCGAGCGCGAGCGTGCCGCCGCCGGTCTTGGTGAGCGCCCCGCCCCCGGTCACGCCCGTCAGCGCCAGCGTGCAGCCCGCCGCGACCGGGTAGGTCGCGTCGCCCGCCTGCGTCACCGCGCCCAGGACCAGCGTGCCCGGCTGCTGCGTCGCGTCCACGCCCAGCGCCGCGCCGTCGCCGACCGTGGCCGCCGCGATCCGGTAGGTGCCGTCGAGCACGGAACTGTCGAGCGTGACCGTGTTCTCCGCAGCGTCCGGCAGGAGCAGGTTCGCCAGATAGGACTGCTGGGCGACCCCATCAACGCCCGCATTGTAGGTCAAGCGGAAATCGCTCACGCGCATGTCAGCGTACGCGCCGCCGGTCGCGCCACCGAAACCGACATAGGCATAATCCGAGCCCACGTCGGAAGGGACGTTAATTCCGGTGAAGGTGTTGGTCACAACCAGCGCACCTTGCGTCATGACCGATGTCAGCGTGGCTGCCGTGGGATTGTAGCTGAGGACGATATCCGTCGCGCCGTTCGTGAACGCGATCGGCGTATGTTTCTGGTACGCGCCCACCCAAGCTCCGTTCCTTCCGAGCATGATGGACTCCGTATGCGCATAATCCGGATAGAAGAACCAGCGCAGACCGATGCTGTTGGCGATACCGGCCGCTCCATCTCCCGCCGCATAGCCTGCCGCGGAGGTCAGGCCGCCGAGAGCGGCTGCCGGCCCCCGCGGGTCGTTATGGAGGAAAAATGCGAAGGCTTCCGCAGGCTTCGTCGTGCGCGTCCCGAACTGGAACCTAAAGTTAATCGACCAAGGCTCCTTCACGTTGATCCGGCGGTTCGAGACACCGACACCTCGCGAATTCGCCTGCGCCGGGCAGACTTGCAGGCAGCCTTCCGACCAGCGCCCCTGCGGACTGAAGACCCAGTCGCTGCGCGCTCCGGCGAGCGAAGGAGACTCGACGCTGTCCTTGCGGAGCACGAGTCCGCCCTCCTCAAGACGCAGCACGACATTGGAGGTCGGGCGGTCGAGGTCGCCCAACAGGCCCAGTGCGGCAGCGCCGCGTTTGATCAGCGTACCGCTACCGGAGAGCTGCTCGAACGCCGCAAAGCCTATGGCGTTGGCTGAATCTGTCGCAGCCTGCGATAGGAAGGAGAAGTCACTGACCACATTCTGCGCATAATAACCACCTGTGAAAGCGCCGAAGCCGAGATAGGCCGTGGTCGAGCCTACAGCCGTCAGCATGTCCACGCCCGTGAAGACGTTCGTGCAGGCGCCCGCAGCCTGCGAGGTGATCACCGTGACGGTCTTGGCCGCCGCGTCGTGGGCGATGGTGATTGCGGCGGGGCCGCCCGTGACAAGATTGACCGGCGCGATGTCCGTGGAGGCGATAACCATCACATTGTTCGTGTACATCTTGAGCTGCGTCGTACGGATCGTGCCCTCATAGTAACGCCACTGGATCGCGAAACCGGGGTTGTGGGTATGGCTCGTGCTGCTCGGGGTCTGATTCTGTATCGCAAAGGTCACATAATCGGCCGGCGGCGTGGACATGGCGCCGATGTCGTAGTTGAAAGTCGCCGTCCATGAACGCGTCACCGGATAGGCGTTTGTCGTAAATGCGGAACCCGAGCTGTTGACCGCGTTCGAGGAGACCGATAGCTGGCCGGACGCCTTCCAGAACGCCTTGCCGTTCAGCTTCCAAAGGCCGGCATCGGTCAGGACGGGTTCGGGAAGGGACGCGAACGCGGTATCGAAGGTCGAGGCCGTGTCGATGACCGCCTGGTCGGCATAGGTCAGCTCACCCAGCGCAAAACCGCGTTGCTGCGCAGAGGGCGTCACGGCAGCGCTGAAGGTCGCGCCTGAACCCAGCGCGACTCGCCCGCCGGTACGGCAGAGCGTGGGGAACGTCTGGGTGCCATTGTCGAACAGCACATCCGTCACGGAGTGCTGGCCCCAACGACCGCCCGTGCCTGCAGTGAAGCCGAGATAGGCTTCGCTGCCGCCGACTTCCGACGCGATATTGACACCCCACGTATAACGGTAGACCGGAGAGCCCGGACGGTCGATGAGTACGGCGAGCAGGCCCGCCCCATCATAACTGACAGTGAACTTGGCTTTCACCGGCTGGATCGCAAGCTTGGTCAGGGCGGTCTGGAGCGCACGTGTATCGACGAAAGACCCCTGTCTGCCGAAACGGATCTGATGGCCGGTAACATTGAGGCCAACGGCGACAGAGTTGGTGATCTTGATGGCCGTGGTGTCCGCATAACCCAGTTTCGCGCCGTGCGCCCCCAGGGCGGTCAGCCCGCGCGGATCGTTGTGCAGGACAAACGAGAACCCGTCAGCAGGATCATTGCCTGAAGCCCAGCAGATGTAACTGAAGGTCACCGTCCAAGGGCCGTCCACTTTCTGTTTACGGACGAGGTAAACGCTGCCCTTCTGATTCTGGAGCGCGCCGGCAGCACCCATCTCAGGCGTGAGCTGAAGGATCCCGTCCTGGCGGCGCATCGCACGTCCGTTGAACACCCACAGATCCGGATTCGAGGCCAGGCTGTGCGGCGTGAGCGTGAAAGGCTGTCCGCCGAGTCCGAGCGACATGGCGGCCGCACCCCCGGCGGCGCCGAGTTCGACCGTCGCGCCCGGCGCGACGGTAAGGGCGCCGTGAAGTCCGTTGGTCGCGTACGCGTACTCGGTGGCGAGCGCGAGGCGACCCGCCGCGACGCTCAGGTCATACGGGGTCGGCCGCATCACGAGCGTACCGTTACCCGTCTTGGTCAGGCTGCCGCCGGGGCTGGCGGCGTCGGGTTTGGGCGTCGCATCAAGCCAGGCGTGGCTCGCCACATCGAGGGTCATGCCACCCGCGCCGTAGAGCAGGTTGGTGACACCGAGAAACCAATCAGAGACCAGTCGCCCAGTACGCTGCTTGAGCGTTCCATCATTAAATCGGGCGGTGCCCAAGTTCTCATTCTTGGCATATGTGTTGGTCGGTGTCGTATCCAACTCAAACACGCTGCCCTGCGTGACATTCAGGTTCCCGCCGCGCCCCAGCGCGACTTGGTAGGTGCTGCCCGTGCTGGCCCCGCCGATATTGACGTAGGTCTCAGCTCCCGCCGTGCGGGAGATCGACATGCCCTTGTCCGTGGGCGAGGAATCGCAGCGGAACAGTCCGCGATTCGTGACGGTCACGGTGGTCAACAGGCTGGCGCTCTCGCTCAAGAAACAGTCGTTCTGGACAACGAAGGTGGCGTTGTCCACGAGGAGCGTGGGCTTGCTGTAAAAGCTTGGCTGGTTGTTGGAGAACCCCATCACGAAACTGTGGAGTTCGGCATACGCACCGTCCGTAACGGTCATCGTGGGCGCCTGCGGTGAGGTCGTGGTTCCGGTGCCGCGGCCGATCGTGAAATAGGTGGTGTAGACCTTGGTGACACCGCCGGTGATGTCGAGGCGGGGCGAGGCGAGGGTACGCGTGCCGACCCAGCCGGTCGCGTATATGATGTTCGTCTGCCCGGGCGCGCCGAGAACCACACGGCCCTTGTCGACGGTGAAGAGTGCGTAGCCGTTCGTCCCGGCGCTTCCGTTGACGTCATACACCAGCGGCGACGCCTCGAACACGCTCACGCGGTTCTTGCTCAGCTCCTGATACCCTGGATAGGTGAAGACCAGCGTCCCGTTACCGGTCTTGATGAACGAACCGTAAGGCGCCGCAACCTTGCCTGCGACCGTCAGTGTCGTTCCCGTCTCGGTCACATCGAACACGGCGGCGCGGTTACCGAAATTGGTCGGCGCGACCGTGAAACCGCGGGATAATGTGGCCGAGGGGCCGGTATAGCGCAGCGTGCCGTCACCGAGCACGAGGTTGGCGGGATCGGCCGAGCTGTCGCCGAAGGCGTCAACCGACGCCGTCTCGACCAGGCCGGTGACGATCACCGTCGCGCCCGCATATGCGTTGTCGGCGTTGCCGAGCACCACGCGGCCGCCCCGCACCGTGACGCCGCCCGCGCCCGAAAGCTCGCCGTTGAGCGTCAGCGTCTGCCCCGAGGCCACGTTGAGACGGGTGTTCCCGGAGAGCGTCAAGGGCGCGCTGACCGAGTGGCTGCCGCCCTGCACCGTCAGGAAGCCGGCCGCGTCAACCGTGATCGCGCCGCCCGCCACCGTAAAGCCCCCGCCCCCGAGCTGCAGCCCGAGCAGCGCCAGACCCGCCACGTCGTTGTTGACCGTCCCGGAACCGGAGGTGAAGTACGCGGTCGAGCCGGCACCTTGGGCGACAACGCCCCCCTGCCAGTTGTCCGACACGCTCCAGTCGCCGCCCGCGCCCGCCGTCCATACGCCGTCCGCCGCCAGGAGCGACGCCGCCGCCATCACGGCCACCCCACCGACCATCAGACTCCGAGTGTTCATGAGCCACCTGTCCTTTCCACGTCCCGCACATCATGCATGCGCGCAAATAACCAATTAACGTA
>JAKJGY010000082.1 GCA_022704145.1 Verrucomicrobiota bacterium | reverse complement strand
TCTGCCCGCCTGACCGTGCGGAGGTGTCGCCTGTCGATGACCCTATCAAGCCCCCTTGTGGGCCACGGCCGGGAGGCCTTCCCTGCCGTGGGCAAGGACGTGACCGGCAGACGAAAGGTCTGTCATTTTTTCGGCCGTCATATCGTTACCTCATCAATAAGTAACGTTGGCGCAAAGAGAAGGTGAGGAGGAAGCGGCTAACATCGGGGTCGGGGTCGGTATCGGTATCGGGGTCGAAAAATGCAGATCGACCCCGATGCCGACCCCGACCCCGAGAGACAATCATGACCGCCAACAGAGCTCTTTTGGACGCCGATTCCCTGATCCGCTTAGAATTCGGGTCAAGCGCCGGAACGGGGCTGCGCCCGCTTTTATACGTTTCCGGTTGCATCGTACGTCCGCGCGGATATAATGAAGACGAATGGCTGCGGAGGTCGGGTGACGTGGGGGCGAAGATCGCCGGTCAGGCCGCCGCGAGAAGAAAATTTCAGGGTTTAAACCATGAGTGATAAGGCGGACGATGCGCAGGGACGGAAAAAGCGGAGGGTGATGCTGGTGGATGACCATCCCTTGGTGAGGGAGGGCATCGCCGGGCTGATCCGGTGCACGCATGATTTGGAGGTGGTGTCGGAGGTCGGGACGGTGGAGCAGGCGCTGCGTCAGCTTGAGCAGGGGCTGCCGGACCTGATCCTGCTGGACATCACGTTGCCGGGCCCTGACGGGATCGAGCTGCTGAAGGTGTTGCGCGACCGGTATCCGGCGGCGCGCGTGCTCGTGCTGTCGATGCATGAGGAGAGCGTGTACGCGGAGCGGGCGCTGAAGGCCGGGGCCTGCGGGTACATCATCAAGCAGGAGACCGGCCTGAAGGTGGTGGAGGCGATACGCTGCGTGCTGCAGGGGTTCAGCTTTGTCAGCGAGAGCCTGGCGGCCCGCCTGTCGCAGGCGCAGGGCGTGACGGGCCGGCAGCGCGGCGGTCCGGTTGCGAGTGTGGCCAGCCTGAGCGACCGTGAGCTGCAGGTGTACAGCCTGATCGGCAAGGGCAAGCCCTCCAAGCTGATCGCGCGGCAGTTGGACCTGAGCATCAAGACCGTGCAGACCCACCGCGAGCACATCAAGCGCAAGCTGGGCCTGAAGCACGCCTCGGAACTTGTGCATCATGCGACCCATTGGGTTGAGAACGAGATGGGCGAGGGCGCGGGTGCGGGTGAGCGGGCGCGGGTCGGGACTGCAAAAGAAAACGGGCGGATAGGACTAAAGGCCAATAGTGCCTGTTGAGCCGGGCCGTGATAATACCTCATAGCTAGAAGCGACGTGTGCGCAACCGGTTTTCCCGCCGGTGCCCGGCGTGCGCCAAGCGGCGTGAGGAGGCTCGGAATGAAGAGGTGTCTGCTGAAAGGTGTCCTGCCCGGTCTGCTCGTCGGGTGTCTGTTCGGTATGTCGGGCCGTGCGGCGGACGACGTCTGGAGCCGGACCGCTGGCGGCACGTTCAACTGGAACGAGCTGGCGAACTGGCAGTCGGGGGCCGGGTTCCCCGACGGGGCCGGGCAGGCGGCCCACATCACCAACGATTTCAGCGGTACGCCGACGATCCAGTTGCGGCAGGCGATCACGGTGGGCGCGCTGTGGATCGGCGATGCGGTGGCGGCGGGCGGCAACTTCGGCCCGATCATTAAGAACGCGAGCGGCGAGACCTTCAGGCTGACCTTCGCGAGCGGCGTCCCGGACGTCCCGGCGCGGATCGTCACGGGGTCGTCCGGGACGCAGACGATCCGGCTGGAGGCGCCCTTGTCGTTAGGGTCGCCGCTGCTGGCGGACCTTGGCGGGTTCGACGCCAACAACCGCCCCAACCTGACGTTCGCCGCGCTGACGGAGCTGAACGGACACCGGCTCGTCTTCACGAACGGCGTGCTCGGGCAGGGGCAGGTCACCTTTGCGACGGGCGGCGACTTCACCGGGGGCGGGGAGGTGATGAACCACTCCAGCTCCACGATCAATGTGGACGGCAAGAAGAGCTACGCCGGCCGTGTGGTCGCGAGCAGCCGGGCCACGGGCAGCAACGCGGGCACCTTCACCGGCACCACCGGCGGGTTCACCAACGCCGAGATCGTGGTCAACGGGTACCTGACCAACGGGATCAGTCAGGTCGGCGGGCAGTTCCAGTACGGGAACCGGTCCGGGTTCACGGTGAATCCGGGGCAGCGCTGGACGATGCGGCAGGTGACGCTGCACGGCGGCAGCGTGAACGAGACCGGCCAGTCGGCCAGCAACAACGGCGGCAACCCCACCAACGACTGGCAGCGGGGCCTGGAGCCGGTCTACAGTCAGGTGGCGACCGTCGCGGTGCGGAGCGCCTACTGCTACATCGGCATCAGCGCGGACACGGCGACCACCGCGGGCACGGTGGTGGAGGCGGGGGCGCTGACGCGCGGCCCGGGGGCCACGCTCTACCTGAACGGGCCCGACGGCGCGACGAAGCGCTTCCGCGCGGGCAACGCGCCCGCCTTCCTGAAGGGCGCGGGCGGGGCCAGCGGGACGCAGACGCAGAGCGTGATCCCCTGGATCGGCGCGTTCATATCCGGCAACAGCGCCAACCCGCAGGGGTTCAGCACCTGCGACGCGAACGGCGAGTTCCGTTCGCTGGCGGATGCGGATTATGCCAACAACCTCACCTCCGGCGCGGGCTCTAACGTCAGCGTCTCCAGCCTCGCGCTCACGCAGAGCGCGACCGTGAACGCCTTGCGCCTGGGTTACGTCGGCACGCCGAACATCGGGGCCGGGCGCGTCCTGACGGTCGCGAGCGGCGCGGTGCTCTTCCAGCAGGGCGCGCGGTCGGTCGGCACGAGCGGCGACGCGGCGGCCGGGACGCTGGACTTCGGCGCTGCGGAGGGCGTGGTGTGGGTGCTGGGGCAGAACGTGAACACGATCGGCGCGGTCATCACAGGCTCCGGGGGGCTCACGAAGACGGGCACGGGGGAGCTGGTGCTGACCGGCGCGAACACGTACGGCGGCGCCAGCCATGTCAGCGGGGGGGCGCTGCGGGTCGGCGACGGCGCCGTCAGCGGCCGGCTCGGAACCGGCGACGTCACCGTGCACACCGGCGCCAGCCTGCGGCTCTCGAATGGCGGGGCGCTTGCGGACGGCGCCACGCTCTCGGTGCTGCGCCAGGGGCTTTTCACCGGGCGTGTGGCGCTGGACGCGGGTGTCGCGGAGAGTGTCCGCTACCTGTTCCTGGGCGGACAGCCGATGGCCGCGGGGACGTACGGCAGCGGCGCGAGCGCGGCGGCGAACAAGAGCGACACGTTCTTTTCGGGAACGGGCGTGCTGACGGTCACGGGTGACGCGCGGCAGCTCGGGTGCGGCACCGTGGTCCGGATCCTGTAGTGCGGGCGGTGTTCGCGGCATTAACAGGAAGGGTGGAAGGGTGGGGGCCATCATTCCAAAGCAACTTGTTTTTCATCCGTGCTGTTGGTTCGTAAGGCACTAAGGGGGGGAGATGAAGCGTGTGACAGGGGGTGTGCTGGCATGTCTGTTGGCTGTGGTGGCGCGGGCCACGCCGCCTGGGCAGTACCGGCTGACGGTGCGGCCGGAGATGGTGAGCGCGAGCGACCCGCGCGCCGACTTCTCCGGGCTGGTCGACGAGCAGCACGAGGTGGGCGATCCGCCGTCCGGCGAGCCGGCCACCGGCTGGAAGATGCCCTCGCAGCATCAGGCGGCGTTCCCGTTGCGGGCGGTCATCGACCTCGGCCGCGAGACTCCGCTGGCGACGCTCTGGCTGTACGACATGAACAACACCGGCGACGTGGTGATCCACACGGGGAGTCCGGCGGGCTGGAGCCGGGTCGCGACTTACGACTGCAAGCGTTACAAGAGCTGGGCGCAGGTGCCGCTCGGGGCGGTCTCGCGGTATCTGATGCTGGAGGTCAAGACGCCGGGCGCGCTTTTCAACGAGGTGGTGCTGGACGCCTATTCCGAGCGCGGCTGGCAGGCTGTGGCCGCGGCCCAGGCCGAGGCCGCGCGGCGTGAGGCGGAGCGGCAGGCCGCGCTGGCGCGGGCCAGGGAGGAGGCGCTCAAGCGGCCGCTGACGGAACTCGCGCCCTACGGCCGGCTGTCGCTGGTGGACGAGGTGGACTGCGGGGCGGCCGAGCCCGGGCACGCGCTGCGGTGTGTGCCGGAGGGCGCCGCGCGCGTCGAGACGCTGCTGGGCCGCGCCTGCCGCACGCTGCCGCCGACGTCCAAGGCCTGCGCCGCCATGACCTTCCGGCTGGGCGCGCGCAAGCTGCTGAGGCCGGGCGCGGCCTACGTGCTGGCCGTGGACTACCCGGAGGACGCGCCGCGCGGGATGATCATCATCAACACCGGCAACGAGACCTCCCGCGGGCTGCACACCGGGCTGGCCACCGGCGACGCGCTGCATGCCAAGTACGTCGACAGCCAGGCGGAGTCGCTCAAGCTGCCGCTGTCCGGAAAATGGGAGACCTGGTCGCTGCTCTTCCGCCTGCACGACCGCTTTGCGGAGAAGGGGCTGGTGCGCGGCTCCAGCCGGCCGCGCGCCCTGACGCCGGAGGACGGCTTCGATGTGACGGTCGCGCAGTTCTCGGCCGAGAACGACCCGTTCTCCAGGGGCGCGGCGGTGGCGAGCATCCGGCTGTACGAGGTGGTGGACGAGGACCGGCTCGCGCTGGCGGTCAACTTCCCGCCGGAGGGCCTGCCGCGGCGGCTGCTCTTCTGGCGCGAGGAGATGGCCGACGGCGTGATCGAGGGTAAGAAGCCGCAGGACCGCGGGGTGGACGAGCCGCTCGAGTGGTACCGCCACAAGGCCGAGCTGATGCGATTCCTCGGCATGAACACCTATGCCAAGGACCTGCTCGAGTTCGGCGCGTGCCAGCACTGGGACCCGACCGAGCACGGCGGCAACGCCTGGGTCTATTTCAATTCCGAGAACAAGGGGCTGTGGGGCCGGATCGTGACCCTGATGGGGCAGTACGGGTTTGACGTGCTGCCCTACTACGAGTACAGCGGCAGCAAGGGTCAGCAGGGGCTGGGCAACCAGCGCCGCGCCCAGCCGCTCAAGGGCGAGGGGCCCTACAGCCACATCACCTGGATCGAGTCCGCCAACGCCGACCTGACCGACCCGGACACGCTCGCCGACTTTCAGAAGATGCTCGACCTGACGGTGGTCAAGTATCAGGAGCAGGCGCGCTTCGCCGGTGTCTGGCTCCGGCCGCGCGCGCAGATGCCGGTCGGCTTCGGCGACCGGACGCGCGCGCGTTTCGCGCAGGAGGCCAACCAGGGCGCGGCCGTGACCCGCGAGCAGCTCAAGGCGGACAAGGCGCTTTACGGGCGGTACCTCGCCTGGTGGGAGGGCAAGCGGCGCGACTTCCTGACGGCCCTGCGCGACTACCTGCGCGGCAAGGGGGTGAAGGACGCCTTCGTGCTCTACACCGGCTGCTCCGGCGAGCCGGGCAAGGGCTTCGGCGACTTCCAGCCGCGCTTCTTCACGGACGCGCCGGACCTCTGGGCGCCGGTGCTCGCGCAGGAGGCGCACCAGCCGCCGCTGAACCGGCAGTGGCAGGTGCTGACGCCCGCCGCGGTGGCCGAGGGCGACCACTACCTGCGCGCGCTGCTCGCGCCCGGCGCGACGTGGGGCGCGTGGGAGCTTCAGCACAGCAACCCGGCCGACGATCCCGCCGCCTACCGGCAGGTGGAGGGCGTGCTGCTGAGCCACCCCTTCAACCGGCTCTACACGGTGAGTTCGCCCAAGACCTTCGACCTCTACCGCACGCCCGCGGGACTGGCGCTGATGCGGCACTACGCGCTGAACGAGAACATGATGTCCGACGCGGCCGACAAGGAGCTGCTCGGCTACTTCGTGGCGGACGTCGAGCGCGCCGGGCCGGCCTGCATGCAGGCCGAGGCGGTGGCGATGGCCCACGGCGACCCCACGATGATCGGCTATCTGGCGGGCAACAATTTCGGGCGCGGCTTCCCGCTCTACGTGCGCGACTTCAACGCCAACTTCCTCGCGCTGCCGGCGCTGCCGAGCCGCCTGCTTGCGGGAGCGTGCGCCGAGGCGGCGGTCGTGGCGCGCGCGATCGACGCGGGGAGTCACGGCACCTACCTCAGCGTGGTGAACACCGCGCCGACGCCGTTGCGGGGCGTGCGGGTCAAGGTGCCGCCCGGGGCGGTGACGGCGCTCGCCAGCGGCGCGGCCCTGCCGCGTGCGGGTGAGGCGGTGACGCTCGACCTGCGGCCCTACCAGGTGCTCGCGCTGCGTGTGCGCTGAGGCCGGTCACGGCCGCAGCAGCAGGGCGCGCACGGTCTCGGCGACGGCGGGGCGGGGCGTCCAGGAGAGATCGATCCGCAGGAGGCCGGCCTCGGGGGGCGGCGCGGCGCGCGTGGCCTCCTCTGCGACCGTGACCCAGCGGCCGTCGCAGGTGAAGGTATGGAAGCGCCGGCCGCGGCGGTCGGCCAGCGCGAGCGGGGCGTCGGCGGTGGGCGTCGGCGCGTCGGCTGCGAGGGCGGGCGGCGTTTCGGAGAGGAAGAGCGGGGTGTGCTGGTAGAGGAGGTGTTCCGGCGCCGGCGCGCCGCCCAGGGCGGCTTGTGCGAGGAGCGCGCGCGCGGTCTCGGCGGTCGCCTCGGGGGAGAGCACGAACGTTTCCAGGGCGAGGTCGGCGAGGCGTGCGGCGGCCGCCCGGTTCAGCGCATAGAGCGTCCAGTCCGCCGAGCGCGGCCGCAGCCCGCAGTCGTGCAGCAGGCGATAGCCGGCGAGGTCGGCGCACTCCCAGTCGGTCCAGCCGAGGTCGGCGAGGGCGCGGACGGTGCGCCGGAGGGCGTCCGGCTGGGCGCCGCGCGCGAGCGCGGGCAGGGCCGGCCGGAGCAGCGTGGCGGCGCCTGCGGCGCGGCGCCAGGCGGCGAGCCGCGCGGCGGCGGTCTCGGGCGCGGCATGGCCGAGGGCGAGGACCAGCGTATGCAGCCCGTCGAGCGTCCCGGGGGCGGTCGGCGGGGTGTCGGCACGGAGTTTGAGCGACCAGCGGGGCGGCGGCCGGCAGGCGGCCGCGGGTGTGGGCGCGGGCGCGGCCCAGGTGCGGGCGAGGGCGTCACGGCGGCTGGCGCGGTGTGCGCGCCAGGCCTCGTCGAGGGCGGCCACGGCGGTGCGGCGGGCCTCATTGAGGAGCGAGGGCGGGGCGTAGCGGGCGTCGGGGTCTTCGAGCGTGAGGGTGCCGAGGCGCCAGGCGGTGGTGCCGAGGCGCCCGAAGGCCTTGCGGGCGGCGGCGGCGGTCTGGTCGGGCTGGCGCGAGGCGGGCAGGGCTTGGCTGAGGCGGACGGCGGCGGTGACGGCGGGGCCGTCGCCGGCCGCGGCCGAGGCGGTGACGGACAGGCCCTCCGGCGCGAGGGCCACCTGGAGGTCGGCGGGGCGGCCGGACGGCAGCTCGGACTCGCGCAGGGAGGCGATGGGGTAGCGGCGCCGCACGGCCTGTGAGGCGGAGCAGAAGACCGGCGCGCCAGCGGGCAGCGTCGGCACGCCGTCCGGGGGGAGGGCGACCTCGGCCGTCACGCGGGCGGGCAGGCTGACGCTCGTCTGGCGGGCGCCCGCCAGGCGCAGGCGGTCGATGGCGCAGCCGAACGGCTGGCCGCCGCCGGGGGGCTCGACCTGGAGGCCGTCGTGCTTCTCGAGGGCGCGGTCGGTGGTGAAGCGCAGCCAGCAGGTGCCGTCGCGGTCGCGCACGACGGCCTCGACGCGGCCGATACGCGCGCCGCGGTGTCCGACGGCGAGGGGGTCGATGATCGAGCGTGCCGGGGCCTCGGCGGAGGCGGCGTAGAGCGAGGTCCAGGGGCGGCTGAAGATGGTCTGGAGGTCCTGCACGAGGGTGCGGGCGGCGGCAGGGGAGAGGGTGTGGTCGAGGGTGCGGCGGTAGTAGTCGGTGACACAGGCGACATAGAGCGGGCTCTTCATGCGCCCCTCGATCTTGAGGGAGTGGGCGCCGGTGGCGGCGACGTCGTCGAGCTGGGGGGCGAGCGCGAGGTCGCGCATGGAGAAGGGGTGGGAGGGCGAGGCCTCCGGCTGTCCGGCAGGCCGGAAAGGCTCGCGGCAGCAGTAGGCGCAGCGGCCGCGGTTGCCGCTGCGGCCGGCGGTCATGGCCGAGAAGAGGCAGAGCCCGCTGTAGCTGTAGCAGAGGGCGCCGTGGACGAAGATCTCGATCTCGGTGCCGCTGCGGCGCACGAGGTCGCGCACCTCGCCGAGGGTCAGCTCCCGCGCGAGGACGACGCGGGTGAAGCCGAGGTCGCGGAGCGCGAGGACGCCGTCGAGGTTGTGGACGGCGAGCTGCGTGCTGGCGTGGAGCGCGAGGCGCGGGAAGTGGTCGCGGGCGAGGCGGGCGACACCGAGGTCCTGGACGATGAGGCCGTCCGGGGCGAGGTCGTCGAGGGTGTCGAGGGTTTCCAGCGCCTCGGCGAGTTCGGCCTGCTGGACGAGCGTGTTGAAGGTGACGTAGACGCGTCGGGCCGGTGTGAGCGAGCGGGCGTAGGCCAGGAGCAGGCGCAGCCGCTCGGGCGTGAGGTTGTCGGCGTCGGCGCGGGCGGAGAAGCGCGGCAGGCCGAGGTAGACGGCGTCCGCGCCATACTGGAAGGCGGCGAGGGCGGCGTCGAAGCTGCCTGCGGGAGCTAAGAGTTCGGGGGGCATAAGGCGAACGGGGTCGCCGGGCCAGGCGGCCGCGGCGACCCCGGCGTTTCGGGTTGGGGCTGTGCGCGCTAGCGGGCGAGCAGCTCGCGCGCCTTAGCCAGGACGTTGGCGGCGGTGAAGCCGAACTGCTGGGCCAGCTCCTTGAACGGGCCGGAGGCGCCGTAGGTGTCGAGGGTGAGCAGCGCGCCGCAGCGGCCGGCGTAGCGCTCCCAGCCGAAGGAGACGCCCGCCTCGACCACGAGGCGGCGCGTGCAGTCGGGGTCGATGATGCGGTCGCGGTAGGTCTTGTTCTGCTTCTCGAACAGCTCCCACGAGGGCATGCTGACCACGCGGACGTTCTTGCCCTCGATCTGCTTGGCGGCCTCGAGCGCGATCTCGACCTCCGAGCCCGTGGCGATGAGCATCAGGTCCGGCGTGCCTTCGCCGCTCTGCCAGAGGGTGTAGGCGCCCTTCTCCACATGGGTGGCGGAGGGGTACTGGGAGCGGTCGAGGACCTTCATGTTCTGGCGGGTGAGGAGCAGGGCGGTCGGGCCCTTCTTGTTCTTGAGGGCCGCCACCCAGGCGGCGGCGGTCTCGGTCGGGTCGGCGGGCCGGATCACGGTGACGTTGGGCATGCAGCGCAGCGCGGCGAGCTGCTCGACGGGCTCGTGGGTCGGGCCGTCCTCGCCGACGTAGAAGCTGTCGTGCGTATAGACGTAGATGACGGGAAGGCCCATCAGCGCGGCGAGGCGCATGGCCGGCCGGCAGTAGTCGCTGAAGACGAAGAACGTGCCGCCGAAGATCCTGAAGCCGCCGTGGACCTGCACGCCGTTCATCAGCGCGGCCATGGCCAGCTCGCGGATGCCGAAGTGGAAGTTGCGGCCGGAGAAGTCGCCAGGCTTGATCTCGCCCAGGTCCTTGAGCCAGGTCATGTTGCTCGGGGCGAGGTCCGCGGAGCCGCCGACCAGGTAGGGCAGCGTCTGGGCGAGGGCGTTGAGCACCAGGCCGGAGGCGTTGCGCGTGGCCACGGGCTTGGCCGGGTCGAAGACCGGGAGCGCCTTTTCGATGTCGGCGGGGAGGACGTCCTCGTGGGCGGCCTTCCACTGTGCGGCCTTCTCGGGGTTGGCCTTGGACCAGTCCTTGAAGACGCGCTTCCAGCGGCCGTGGGCGCGGCGCAGCTTGGAGGCGCGCTCGCGGAAGAGGGTGCGGACGTCTTCGGGGACGTGGAAGAACTGGTCCTCCGGGAAGCCGAGGGCCTGCTTGGTGAGGCGGACCTCCTCGTCGCCGAGCGGCGCGCCGTGGCAGTCGTGGGTGTCCTGCTTGTTCGGGCTGCCTTTGCCGATGTGGGTCTTGCAGATGATGAGGACGGGCTTGCCGGTCAGCTTGAGCGCCTTACGGATCGCGCGGTCGATCTGGTCGTAGTTGTGTCCGTCGATCTCCAGCACGTGCCAGTTGTAGGCCTGGAAGCGTTTCTTCGTGTCGTCGCTGAGGGCGAGGTCGGTATGGCCTTCGATGGTGATGCCGTTGCTGTCGTAGAAGAGCACGACCTTGTCGAGCCTGAGGTGGCCGGCGAGCGAGCAGGCCTCGTGGCTGATGCCCTCCTCGAGGTCGCCGTCGCCGCAGAAGATCCAGGTGCGGTGGTCGACGACCGGCTCGGCGTCCGCGACGTTGTAGCGGGCGGCGGCCAGGCGTTCGGCGATCGCCATGCCGAGGGCGGTGGCGATGCCCTGGCCGAGCGGCCCGGTGGTGGTCTCCACGCCGTCGGTGTGGCCGTATTCAGGGTGGCCCGGGGTGCGGCTGCCGAGCTGGCGGAAGCGCTTCAGCTCGTCCAGCGGCAGGTCGTAGCCGGCGAGGTGCAGCAGGCTGTAGAGCAGCATGGAGCCATGGCCGCCGGAGAGGACGAAGCGGTCGCGGTCCGGCCACTTCGAGTCGGAGGGGTCGTGCTTGAGGTGCTTCAGCCAGAGCACGGCGGCGATATCGGCCAGGCCCATCGGCGCGCCGGGGTGGCCGGATTTGGCGGCCTGCACGCCGTCGATGGCCAGGCAGCGGAGGGTGTTCGCCGCGAGGGCGAGGGTGTCGTTCGTCAGTTTCATGGTTCAGCGGGGCTCCTCTTCACAAGAACTAGAAAGCGGTTAGTCCGAAAATGAATCTTTAGTTTCGCATAAATGACGCCGGGGTGTCAAAGGCTTGCGCGACCGGAACGCGACTGGGCAGAAAGCGAGCAGCCGCGCGCAACGGTTGCGCGCGGCTGCTTCTGGACCCGTGACAGCGGGTGGGGCGGCTACTGGGCGGCCGGGGCGGCCGGGGCGGCCGGCGCGGCCGGGGCGGCCGGCTTGGCGCCTTCGCGTTTGACGCGCGTCTCGAACATGGCCTTGCGCTCCTCGTCGCTGAGCTTGCCGTCGCCGTCCTTGTCGAAGCGCTTGAGCATCTCCGCCATCTGCGGGGCGCCTTCCGGGCGGCGCTGGCGGACGGTCTCCATCATGGCCTTGCGCTCCTCGTCGCTGAGCTTGCCGTCGCCGTCCTTGTCGAACTCCTTGGTGCGCTCCTTCATGAACTTGTCCATCTGCGTCTTGCGGGCCTCCTCCATCGCGGCCCGTTCGGCGTCGTCCAGCTTGCCGTCGCCATTCTTATCGAACTGCTTCTCGCGCTCCTGGCGCATCTTCTCGCCCATCTGGCGGCGGGCGGCCATCATGGTCTCGCGCTCCTGCTCGTTGAGCTGGCCGTCACCGTCCTTGTCGAACTCCTTCAGGATGGTGGCCCGCATGTTCTCGCGGACGGGGAAGCCGGCTTCGGCAGGCTTCTTGGCGTCCTGCGCGTGGGCGGCTACGGTGATGGAAGCGGCCATGATCATGGCGGCGGGCATGCTGTTCCTCATAATGTCGGCTCCTTTGTGCGTAAGATCCGTCACGACGGATGATCGTTAGGTACGGAAAACGGCACAGCCGCCGGAATATTGCCCGGAAGGACGCAAAAGTGCCGTTTTTCACTTGTGTCTGGGCGGGGGGACGCCGTATCCTATACCGCTTCTGCGGCGGAGGAGCGTACGCTCTGACCCAAGGATGGCGGTTGGCGAGTCCGGTGGCCCCTTGTTATGCTGGAAAGCAGGGGAGGCGCCTGTCGGCGCCGGCGGAGCCGCGTCCTCCTGTGCCGCGGCAAGGAGACGCGACATGCACACACAGACAGCCGCAGCCCCGGCGCTCCGCCGTTTCGCGGACGCCGCCGACTACCGCAAGCGCTTTATCGTCCGCGAGCAGATCGACCGTTACCTTCCCGGCGGGCGGCATTTCATTGACGAGGGCGAGATCGGCGCGGCGCTGGCGGGGGCCGCCTGCGCCCCGGCGAACGATCCGGCGCGGATCCGTGCGATCCTGGCGAAGTCCCGGGCGATCGAGACGCTCCTGCCCGAGGAGGCGGCGGCGCTGATCGAGGTGACGGACCGCGACCTGCTGGAGGAGATGGCCGAGACGGCGCTGGCGATCAAGCGGGCGGTGTACGACAACCGCATCGTGATGTTCGCGCCGCTCTACATGAGCAACCTGTGCGTCAACCGCTGCGCGTATTGCGGGTTCCGCTGCGGCAACGAGGCGCAGAAGCGCCGCATGCTCACGATGGAGGAGGTGCGTGAGGAGATCGGCGTGCTGGCGGGCAAGATCGGCCACAAGCGTCTGATCGCCGTGTACGGCGAGCATCCGGACACCTCCACGGAGTACATCGCCGAGACCATCCGCACGGCCTACGCGCATCTGGTGCGTTCGCCGCGCGGGGCGGAGGTCGGCATCCGGCGCGTCAACGTGAATGCGGCGCCGCTGCCGGTCGAGGACCTGCGCGTGCTGAAGACGGTGGGCATCGGCACGTTCCAGGTGTTTCAGGAGACCTATCACCGCGAGACCTACCGCCGCCTGCACCCGGCCGGCACGGTCAAGGGCGACTACGACTGGCGCACGACGGCCTTCCACCGGGCGCTGGAGGCGGGGGTCGACGATGTCGGCATGGGCGTGCTGTACGGGCTGTACGACTGGAAGTTCGAGCTGCTGGCGTCGATCTGCCATGCGCGCGACCTGGAGCGGCAGTTCGGCATCGGGCCGCACACGATCTCCTTCCCGCGCCTGGAGCCGGCCAGCGGCACGGACCTGCCGACGACCTCGCCCTACCTGATCGATGACGAGACCTTCCGCCGCATCGTGATCGTCACGCGGCTGTCGGTGCCGTACACGGGGATGATCGTGACCTGCCGCGAGCGGCCGGAGTCGCGCGACGCGTGCGTGCGCTGCGGCATCACCCAGATGGACGCGAGCAGCAACATCGCGATCAAGGGCTACAGCGACTTCGCGAGCGAGCAGCACCAGGAGAAGGACCGGCAGCAGTTCGTGCTCTCCGACACGCGCACGCTGGAGCAGATGATCGCGCACCTCGCCCGCGAGGGGATCATCACCTCCTTCTGCACGGCCGGCTACCGCTGCGGCCGCACCGGCGGCTGCATCATGGACGCGCTCAAGACCGGGCAGGAGGGCAAGTTCTGCAAGATCAACGCGGTGCTGACCTTCCGCGAGTGGCTGGATGACTTCGCCACGCCCGAGACGCGCGCGCTGTGCGAGCCGGTGCTGAACGCCGAGCTGGAGCAGGTGCGGGCCACGCTGCCGAAGTTCTACCCGACCGTCAAGGAGCACTACGACCGGATCTGCGCGGGCGAGCGCGACCTGTTCTTCTAACGCGGGCGTGGCCCGCAACCCTCACCCCGGCCCTCTCCCAGAGGGCGAGGGGATAACGCTATGCTGACGCTTTTTATCAAGATGCTGCCGCTGGTGCTGATGACGCTGGCGGGTTATGCGCTGAACCGGCTGAAGGTGATCGACGCGCCTTTCAACCGCCAGCTCTCGCGGGTGATGCTGAACGTCTTCTACCCCTGCCTGATCGTCAGCTCGATCCTGCGGAACTTCACGTGGGAGGGGCTGCTGCGGAACTGGGCCATGCCGGCCGGGACGGTGTGCATCCTGCTGACGGGGTGGCTTGTCGGCTGGGCGACGCTGCCCTTCCTGCGGCGGCAGTCGGAGCCGACGCGGCGGTGCTATCACTTCGTCTGCCTGATGAACAACTACTCCTTCCTGCCGATCCTGATGGCTGCGGCGCTCTGGCCGCAGGACGAGCGGGCGGTCGCGCTGATCGTGTTCTCCGGGCTCGGCTCGGAGCTGTGCGTCTGGACGCTGGGCCTCAAGGCGCTGACCGGGCAGCGGCTGGACCGCGCCTTCCTGCGCAACCTGGTGAGCCTCCCGATGGTGGCGCTGGCGGGCTCGTTCGCGCTGCTGGCGCTGCGCGCGTACGGCGCGCGGCACGGGCTGGCCCCGGCGCAGGGCGGGCAGGCGAGCCTGCTCCTCACGACGCTGGTCGAGTCCTGTCGGATCGCGGGCGGGGCGACGATCCCGGCGTCGGCGGTGATCTGCGGCTCGCGGATCGCGATGCTGCGCCCGGGCCGCCTGCTGACGCCGCTGATGGCGGGCTTCTGCGGCTTGCGCCTGCTGGTGATCCCGGCGCTCTGCGTGGGCGTGCTGCTGCTGCTGCCGCTGGAGCGGGAGGTGCGCAACGTCCTGGCGCTGATCGCCGTGATGCCTGCGGCGATGTCCAGCGTCACCTTGGCCGAGGCTTACGGCGGGGACGCGGAGTTCTCGGCGGCGGCGATCCTCGTGACGCACGTGGTCTGCCTGGTGACGATCCCGTTCTGGCTCTCGCTCGTGCTGTGAGGGCGGGCGGGGTCAGCCCGCGCCGAAGGTGTGGTTGAGCAGGAAGCCGATGCCGAAGGAGACGGCCGCGACGCCGGCCGAGAGCCCCGCCATCTCGAGGAAGCTGCGGCGGAACGGCGTGTCCTTGGCGACGCTGAGGTAGTAGTTGAAGAGGGCGATCACGCCGAGGGCCGCGGCCAGCATCAGGCCGAGCGCGAGCCGGACGTTCGGCACCAGCAGGTAGGGCAGGATGAGCACGAAGACGGTGACGACGTAGGCCAGCCCCGTGTAGCAGGCGGTCTTGACGGGGTGGCGGCCGGAGGAGGCGCCGGAGGCGCCGTCGGCGCGGGCCGACAGGAAGGCCGAGGCGGCCATCGACATCGCCGCCGCGAGGCCCGTGATCAGGCCGGTCATCGCGATCAGGCGTGCGCCCTTGAGCGCGAAGGTGTAGCCGGCGAGCGCGCCGGTCAGCTCCACCAGGGCGTCGTTCAGGCCGAGGACGATCGCGCCCATGTAGTCCAGCCGCTCGTCCTCCAGCAGCGTGAGCAGCGCGGCCTCGTGCGCGTCCTCGTCCTCGGCGATGCGCGACAGCTCGGGCAGGCCGTCCGCAAAGGCGCGGTAGGCGTCGGCGGCGCGCCCCTCGCCGCGCTCCATCAGCTTGAGGCCGAAGGTCAGTCCGAACAGGCGGGCGACGAGGCCGGTGCGCGCGGCGCGCAGGCGGTCGGGCCTTCCGGCCTCGCCGAGCAGGGCGGCGAGCTGGTCGGCGTGGCGCCGCTCGTCGGCGGCGAGGCGCGTGAGGAGGTCGCGGTTGTGGCCGGCCGGGAGGCGTCGCGCGAGGCCCGCGTAGACAAGGGCCTCGGTCAGCTCGTTGCGGAGCTGGCGGCGCAGCTCGTCGCGCTGCGCGCGGTTGAGGGGGGCGTTCATGGCGGCGAGTGTAGCGCAGTCGGCCGGGCGGCCGCTAGCGCAAAGCGCTTGAACCGGACGGAGGGCGGGTGCTAACCTGCTGGCGTCGGACGGCGCCCGCCGCGGGGCAAGGGCGCGGGCGGGCCGGCAGGACAGGTGCGGTTCGGCACGGGAGGACGGGTGTTATGGACGAGCGGACATGGGCGGGGAAGACGGCGGTCGTGACCGGGGCGAGCGCGGGGATCGGGCGTGCGGTGGCGCTGACGTTGGCGCGCGGCGGCGCGGCGGTGGTGGTGAGCGCGCGCCGGGCGGAGCGGCTGGAGGGGCTGGCGGCGGAGATCCGGGCGGCGGGAGGCCGCGCCAAGGCGGTCGCGGCCGACGCGGGCGAGGCGGCGGAGATGGAGCGGCTGCTGGCCGAGGCGCTCGCCTGGGAGGAGGGCGGCAGGCGGCTGGACATCGTGGTCGCCAATGCCGGCCGCGGGCTGGCGGGCGGGATACTGGGCAGCGACGAGGCGCAGTGGCGCGAGCTGTATCAGACCAACGTGCTGGGCACGGCCAGCCTGCTGCGGCGCGCGGGCCAGCATCTGGCGCGGCAGGGCTCCGGCGACATCGTGGTGCTCGGGTCGGTGGCCGGCCGCAACATCTCGCCGTTCAGCGGTTTCTACGGCTCCAGCAAGTTCGCGGTCAGCGGCCTGGCCGAGGCGTTGCGCCAGGAGCTGTGCGCGACGGGCGTGAGGGTCTCGCTGGTGATGCCGGGCATCGTGGTGAGCGAGTTCCAGCAGGTGGCGGGGTACACGCCGGAGAATTTCGGCAAGGGGGTGGCCCGTTTCGGGCGGCTGCTGGAGCCGCAGGAGGTGGCCGACGGCGTGGCGTGGCTGCTGTCGCTGCCGCCGCATGTGAACGTGAGCGAACTGATGATCCGGCCGACCGGCCAGAACTACCCGTGAGGCCGGGGGCGAGGGGGCGTCCGGCGGCCCAGGTGTAACGGGCGCGGGGCGGGGCGTGTATAGCGGGATAACGGAAGCGAGCGGACCGCCTGTGAGCCGCGAGGGAGATGTCGAGTGATGAAACGCCTTGTCCTGATCGGTTGCCTGTCATCTGTCGCGGCGCGGCTGTGCGCGGCGGAGGCCGCCTACGACCCGCTGCGCGTGGCGGAGGGGCCGCGCCCGGCCGTCACCAACCTGACGGTGCGTGACGTGCCGCGCGGGCGTGACGTGCCGGTGAAGATCTATATGCCTGCGGGGACGAATGCCGCGCCGGTGGTGCTCT
>JAKJGY010000290.1 GCA_022704145.1 Verrucomicrobiota bacterium | reverse complement strand
CGTCGCACGCCCGCCTATGCGGCGCAGGGCAAGGTGTTCACGCCGGTGCCGGTCACGGCGCCCAACGGGGCGCCGCTGGCGCTGTTCGACCTGATCGTCCGCACGGTCTCGGAGCTGCCCGCGCCTGAGGGGGGGCATGTGCTGATCACGTCGGGCGACGTGCTGCTGACCTTCGACCACGCGTCGGTCGACCTGTCGCGCCCGGGGGTCACGGGTGTCGCCTATTTCGGCCCGGTGGAGCGGGGCTCGCGGCATGGGGTCTATGTGCCCGAGGCGTTTCGCTCGAACCCGCTGCAGACCGAGTGCCTGGCGGTCGCGGACTTCCTGCAGAAGCCGTCGGAGTCCGAGGCGCGGGCGTCGGGCGCGATCGACCCGTTCGGGCATGTGGCGGTGGATACGGGGCTGGTCAGCCTGGATCCGGCGACCGCCGGGCGACTGCTGGAGGTGGCGGGCTGGCGGCCTGAGGGCGCGCGCGGGGCGCGGGGCGGACCGGGGCTGCTGGACGAGATCGTCTCGGGCGCCTGCCCGGGTCTCGACCTGTATGAGGAGCTGACCCTCGCGCTGGCGGAAAGGGTCGATGAGGCGCGTTACCTGGCGCGGTTTGTCACGTCGCGCGGACGCGACGCGGCGCATGCGCGGCGCATGCGGGCCCTGTATCGCGCCTTGCGGGGCGTACCGTTCCGCGTGAACATCGTGCCGTACTGCGAGTTTTTCCACATCGGCAGCAGCCGCGAGCTGCTCACCGGTTTCTCGGGGCTCTCCCGGACGGCGCAGGCTTACCGCTTCACGAATGGCAGCGGGGCGTGTGTCACGGGCGGAGGGGAGGCAGGGCCTGCGTTTGTCTTTAACGCGCATATCGACGTGCCTTTCCGGACGGGGCGCGCGCTGGTCGAGTCGGTCTTCGCCGCAGGGAGCGCGGGCCTCGTGCTGGAGGGCGACAACATCCTGACGGGGCTGCCCCCCGAGGCGCGGGTGGCGGTGCGGCTGGCTGCGGGCGTGGGCCTGGTGTGCCTGCCGGTGGGGGCGCGGCAGTGGGCCGCGGTGGCCTATGGGATCGACGACGACTTCAAGACGGCGTTCGGCGGCGGCAAGGCGTGCCTGTTTCTCAACCGGCCGGTCGAGGCGTGGCTGGAGCGTAACGGGGTTGGCGCCGGCCAGCTTTGGCGGGGCGACCAGGGTGAGGGCCTGTGGCGCGCCCGTCTTTGGCGGGTGGGCGCGCTTGACGATGTGCTCGCTGAGGCGGTCGTCGTGGGGAACGGGGGCGGCTGGACGGAGGGTGCGCGGGAGCGTCGCTGGAGCCTGGCCGAACTGTTGCCGCGCGTGAACCACGCGCGGCTGCTGGAGGTGCGGCAGGAGATCCGGCGGCAGGTGGACCTGCTGCGTGTCGCCGAGCGGCTGCTGGCGGATGACGCCCTCTCGGCCGCCGAGGTGTGCGCGGGGGTCCGCACCGCTGCGGAGGCCGCGCGGGTGCTGGCCCGGCTCGCGCACCTGCTGGCCGGGGAGGCGCTCGGCCGGCCCTTGCTGCGCGCCCGGGTGCTGCGCCTGATGGCGCTGGTACAGGAGCGTGCGCCCGTGAAGGCGGACCTGCCGTTGCCGGACGGGCCTGGGGCGACCCAGGCTGCCGCGTTTGCGGCTGTGGCGGAATCGGTGGCGGTCAGTTATACGCCTGCCGCGGCAGCGCGGCCGGCGGCCATCCTGCACGATCAGGTGGTGTGGGTGACGACGCCTGTCCGAATCGATTTTGCGGGCGGCTGGTCGGACACGCCGCCGATCTGTACCGAGCTGGGCGGCACGGTGCTCAACGCGGCCGTGACGCTCAACGGGCTCTACCCGGTGCAGGTGATGGCCAAGCTCAACACCGCCGGCTGCATCCGCCTCTCCAGCATCGACCTGGGTGAACGCAAGGAGATCCGCACCACGGACGAGCTGCTCGACCACCGCGATCCGCACGACTGGGCCGCTTTGGCCAAGGCCGCGCTGATCCTGGCGGGCGTGGGGCCGTCCCGCGCGGGGGAGCCGCTGCAGGGCTGGCTGAAGACGCTGGGCGGCGGGCTGGATCTCACGATCTTCTCCTCGCTTCCTAAGGGTTCCGGCATGGGGACCAGCTCGATCCTCGGCGCGGCGGTGATCGCCTGTCTCGACCGCGTGCTGGGTATCCCGTTCAACACCGACCGGCTGATCCGGATGACGTCGATCCTGGAGCAGCGGATGAGCACGGGCGGGGGGTGGCAGGATCAGGTCGGCGGCATTCTTCCCGGCGTGAAGCTGATCCGCACGTCGCCTGGGGCGGACCAGACCGTGTCGCTGCGCTGGACCGTGTTCGATATGTCGGAGGGCAGCGAGCTGAAGCGGCGTTGCCTGCTCTATTTCACCGGGCAGAAGCGCATGGCGCGTAACATCCTGCAGAATGTGGTCAACGGCTACCTCGGGCGCGACCCCCTCGTGCTCCAGACGGTGCGCGAGCTGAAGTCTTCGGCGCTCGAGACCAAGGAGGCGCTCGACGCCCAGGACATCGACGGCTTCGCCCGCGGCGTGGCGCGATACTGGGAGCTGAAGAAGCAGATCGACCCGGGCTCGACCAACGCGCCGATCGAGCGGCTGCTGGCCTCGGTGGCGGCGGACACCCAGGCGGCCCTGCTGCCCGGCGCGGGCGGTGGCGGCTTCATCTTTCTGATCGCCAAAAGCGCGGAGGCGGCCGTGCGTATCCGCCGGACGTTCGAGTCTGACCCGCCCAACAGCCACGCGCGTTTCTTTGACTTCGGCGTGGATCAGCAGGGCCTCAAGGTGACGGTGCTCTGAGCGGGTTCGCGGCGGTTGGCGGGCCTGGTGCGGATATGCGGTAACCCGAATATAATTTGAATATTTTTACTGTTGTCTGTCGGGTATAAAGCCGATAAGATTCATGTCGATATCTCAATTCCAGCGGTTTGGTTGTTATTTGTTCGGATAGGTTAATGGGGGAGGGGTTTATGCATGCGCGTCGCCTGATTGTGCTACTGAGTCTGTTTGTCGGGCTGGGCTGGTCGGCGGAGATCACGCGGCAGCAGGCCGAGACGGCGGTAGGGACTTGGCTGCGCCGTGAGGCGCAGCCGTTTGGCACCGCGCTTGGGGGAGGGGTTGGCGAGTCCCGTACGGTGGCGAGCGCCGAGGGTGTCGCGCTGTTCCACGTTGTCCGGCTGGAGGGCGGGGGCTACGTCGTGACGTCGGCTGAGGACGGGATCTGGCCGGTGGTCGCGTTCTCCCCTGAGGAGGACCTGGTGGAGGACGCGCGCAACCCGCTCTGGGAGCTTCTCAACCAGGATATGGCCTTGCGTCGGGCGGCGGTCGAGGCGGCGCGGCAGCAGCGGCCGGCGCAGGCGGCGGGCGTACCCGGGCCGGCTGCGGAGGGTTCGCCTGAGGCGGAGTGGGCCGGCCTGCTGGACGACTCCGGAACGGTGACGCTCGGGCTCTCCTCGCTCAGCGACGTGCGGGTCGCCCCGTTGCTGCAGTCCCAGTGGGGGCAGTCCACGGTCGGCAGCGCGAACGTCTTCAACTACTACACGCCCAACAATTACGTGTGCGGGTGCGTGGCGACGGCCGGCGCCCAGATCATGCGGTATCACCAGTACCCAACGGCTTCGGTCAGTGCGGGCTCTTATAAGTGTTGGGTTAACGGTGTCGCGCAGACCCTGACGATGATGGGCGGCACGTACGCCTGGGCGAGCATGCCCGTGGTGCCGACC
>JAKJGY010000289.1 GCA_022704145.1 Verrucomicrobiota bacterium | reverse complement strand
CCCGATCACGCCAGCCCCGCCCTAGCCCCCGCGCCCCTCCAGGGCCAGACGCGCCAGCACCCGGGCGCCTCCTTTGCCTTCGAGGTCTCCCCCGCCCCCTGCGTCCTGGTCTTTTTCGGCGCCACGGGCGACCTCACGCGCCGCAAGCTGATCCCGTCCCTGTTCCAGCTCGCACGCGCCAACCTCCTGCACGCCTGCTCGCAGATCGTGGGCTGCGGCCGCAGCGCGCACAGCGCGGCCAGCTTCCGTGACCTCTGCGCCGAGGCGCTCCCCTCCGGAACGAGCCCGACGGAACGCGACTCCTTCCTCGCCCGCATCTCGTACGTCCGGACCGACCCCGCCGCCACCGCCACGTTCCGAGACCTCGCCGACCACCTCGCGCGGCTCGACACCCGGGAGACCCCAGCCCCCTTCAACCGGCTCTATTTCTTCGCCACCCCGCCGGACTCCTGCGGGCCGCTGATCGAGCGCCTGTCCGAATACGGGCTCCTCACGGAAAACGGCCCCGACGCCCCCTGGCGCCACCTCGCGCTGGAGAAGCCCTTCGGCTCGGACACCGCCTCGGCCGCCGCCTTCGACGCCTTCCTGCACCGCTATGTCCGGGAGGGGCAACTGTTCCGCGTCGACCACTACCTGGCCAAGGAGACCGTCCAGAATATCCTCATGCTGCGCTTCGCCAACGTCCTGTTCGAGCCCATCTGGAACACCCAGAGCGTGGACCACGTCCAGCTCACCGTGTCCGAGACGGTCGGCCTGGAAGGCCGCGCCAGCTACTTCGATGACGCCGGACTCCTGCGCGACATGTTCCAGAACCACCTGCTGCAGATGCTCGCGCTCGTGGCGATGGAGCCCCCCGCCGCCTTCACCGCCGAAGCCCTGCACGCCGAGAAGCTCAAGGTCATCCAAGCCATCCGCCCCTTTACCCCGGCCCGACTCGGCACAGACGTCGTGCGCGCGCAATACGCGGCCGGGGCAGGCCTCCCCGGCTACCGCGAGGAGCCCGGCGGACGCCCCGACTCCCAGACCGAGACCTATGTGGCCGCCAAGTTCTTCATCGACAACTGGCGCTGGCGCGGCGTGCCCTTCTACGTCCGCGCGGGCAAGCGGCTCGCCACGCGCGCCAGCGAGATCTCGCTGGTCTTCAAACGCGTGCCGCACTCGATCTTCTCGGCCTCCCCCGAATCCCTGCCGCCCAACGTGCTGACCCTGCGCGTGCAGCCGCAGGAGGGCGCCAGCCTCCTGCTGCAGGCCAAGCGACCAGGCCCCAAACTCCACATGGGTGACATGCGTCTGCATTTCGACTACGCCGAGCTGGACCGCGCCGAAGCGCCCGACGCCTACGCCCGGCTGCTGCTCGACGCCATGCTGCACGACCACACGCTCTTCGTGCGCGGCGATATCATCGACGCCTCCTGGCGGCTCTTCACCCCCGTGCTGGACGCCTGGCGCGACACGCCGCAGGCCTGCCCGCTGCACACCTACCCGGCCGGCTCACTCGGCCCGGCCGCCGCCGACACGCTCCTCGCCCGCGACGGCCGCGCCTGGCGCCCGCTGAGCTAGCCGCCCTACCGCGCCTCCAGCTTAAGGCACACGGCCTCGTCCTGCGACCGCAGGAACAGCCGGCCTCCGACAAGAGCCGGCGCCGACCAGACCTCCGTGGCCTTGCCGTCCTGCCGCGCGCCGAACACCTTGAGCCGCTCCGGCGCCTCGCCCTGCGACGCCTCAGCCCTGAAGAGGAACAGCTCGCCGCTCTGCGCCACCGCCAGCACGCGCCCGCCACCCACAAGCAGCGTCGCGTACTCGTCAAACGCCGGGTCACGCCATTCCCCACACACCCGCACGTCACGCCCCAGCGCCAGCGACAGCACCACGCCGTCATCCTGCCCCCAGACCCGGCCGCCCGCCACGACCGGCGTCGCCATCTGCGGCGAGAACTCCTCGCACCGCGCCACCGGCTCGGGCCGGATCATCCCGCCACCCTCAAACCCGTAGAGCCGGAACCCGTTATTCTCCGTGGCCGCCGCCAGCATATCCCCGACACGCATCGGCGTCGGCACGTTGAAGTCGTGCGGCTCCGGCGGCACCACCCGCCACAACAGCCGCCCGTCCTCCGGCGACCAGCCGCACAGCCCCGCCGACTCATGCCCCACGATCTGCCAGCGCCCCCCCAGACGCGTATGGATCAGGCTGCCATACCCCGGCCCCTCGCCGCGCGCACGCCACACCTCACGGCCCGTCAGCGCGTCCAGCGCGACCAGCGCGGTCTTACGCCCCGCGACCTGCACCACCAGCCGCCCCCCGACCAGCAGCGGCGTCCCGCAGAGCCCCCAGGTGGGCACGCCGCCCCCATACTTCTTCACGAGGTTGCAACGCCACACCTCGCGCCCGTCCGCCAACTCGACGCAGGCCAAGTCGCCGAACGCGCCCAGCAGATACGCCCGCCCGCCGTCGAGCACCGGCGTCGCGCGCGGCGCCGACGTGTAGTCCATCTCGCCCGCCGCCGCGTAACGGAACGTCCAGCGCTCCTCACCGCTCGCCGCCTCCAGGCACCGCCACACGTCCGCCGTATTCTCCGCGTCCCGGTCAGAGACGAGCAGCACGCGGCCGTCACACGCCAGCCCGCCAAGGCTCTGCGCCGTCATCCCCCGCCGCCACACCACCGCACCCGCCCCGGACAGCGACTCCGGCAGCGACACCGCCTGCGGCATCCCCGCCTCACGCGCCAGCGCCTCCGGCCGCACAAAACCGTCCCGCGACTCCAGCCGCTTGCGCAGCCGCGAGGAACGGCTGACCTCCAGCAGCGCCGCCTGAACCCCCCCCGACTCCTCCGCCCCGAGGTGGCGCGTCGCATAGACGGCTATGAAGGGCACCGGCGCCGTGCGGCCGATCTCACGCAGCATGCCCTCATCCACCGTCCCGCACCCGGTCAGCAGCGGCAACGCGTAATCGGAGACGAACGCCGCCACGCGCCGCCCGCCCTCCTCCGGCTCCGCCGCCATCAGGGCGCCGGCCTGCATGCAGGTGTCCACCACCTCCAGCGCGCCGGTCGGCGCGCAGCCGAACGTCCGCAACAGCGCGAGGCCCGCCGCATGCTTCTCAACGCTGTCCTCCCCGCCAAAAAGCACACGGTAACCCGCCACGTCAGCGGCCCGCCGCGCAGGGTCGCCGCCCCGCACCACCAGCACCCCCTGAAACACGGTCTCGCCGTCCAGCCCGCTCAGCCGCGCGAGACACGCCTCCGCCGGATGCCCGTTCCGCGCCAGCTCCGCCTCGACCTGCGACGCCTTGCCGATCCAGACGTGCGGCTCGCCCCCCATCCGCTCGCGCGCCTGCGCGAACGTGGAAACGAACCCGACCTCCACCGGCCGCCGCAGCCGCTTGGCCAGCGCCTCCGCCAGCGCGTGGTAGTCGCGCTGCGCGTAGCCCTTGACGCACGCGCAGGCGTTCTCAGCCGCCAGCGGGTCATTCACCGCCACCCGTAACGCCAGCCCCGACGCCCCTGCGCGAAGCGCCCCGCCACACACCACCCACACCGACAACAGAGCCAGGAACTGACGCATAAACACGCTCTCCTAAGACGGGCGGCGCCCGCAACCCAAAGCGGAATACTGGAAAACCGGACTGATGGAATGATGAGAAAGAACCCGAAGGGCAGCCTCCTCTTCCAGCATTCCAATATTCCACCATTCCGAACAACTTGTTTTACCGCTGTTGTTCGTTTGTTAGGCAA
>JAKJGY010000002.1 GCA_022704145.1 Verrucomicrobiota bacterium | reverse complement strand
GCGCGCCGACCTCTACCGCGCTGTGATCGAAGGGCTCAACTTCCAGTTCCTCCACATCCTACAGACCATGGAGCGCGGCCTGGGCACGCCGGTCGAACGGCTCGTCGCCTCAGGCGGCGCCACGCGTAACGCCTTCTGGCTGCAGAACAAGGCCGACATCTCCGGCCTCCCGGTCGAGGTCTCGGAGATCCAGGACACCTCGCCGCTCGGCGCGGCCCTCCTAGCCGGCGTCGCGCTCGGCGTCTGGCCGAGCCTCGACGAGGCCGCCGAACGCGTCAAGGGACAGACCCGCATCTTCCAGCCCGACGCGGCCCGCCACGCACGCTACGCGCCGCTCGCGGCGCTCTACCAGTCGCTCGCTCCGGTCCTGACGCCGGCCTTCCACACCCTTGCCGACTGGCGGGCCTGCACGCACTAGCGGCCCTCACTCCTCGACCGCGACACGGAAGCCGACGTTGTAAACCGGCTGGTAGGGCCGGTAGGCGCGCCGGAACGAGGCGGTCGCGTGCTTGGGCCGGTCCCACCACGAGCCGCCGCGCACCACGCGCTTCATAGCGCCCTCGCGCGCGTTTCGGCCGTCGCCGTCGCGGTACGGGTACGGCGTGTACGCCGAGCGCGTCCACTCCGCCGCGTTACCGTGCAGGTCGCTCAGGCCCCATGCGTTCGGCTTCCACTTGCCCGACACCTCGCTCAGGAAACCGCCGTCGTTGACGCTTGAGATCTGCGGGATCCAGTTGTCGTAGATGTTCTCGGGGTTCTTGTAACGCGCCTTCACGTAGTCCTGCTCGTAGGGGTTGCCCGAAAAGTCCGCCAGCGACACGTCGGCCAGGTTCGCGTACGGCGCGAAGTCGGCGTCGAGCCCGCCGTACCAGAAGGGCTTGTCCGAACCCGCGCGAGCGGCCCACTCCCACTGCGCCTCGGTCGGCAACACGACCTTGCGTCCTGACCGCGCCGCGAGCCAGTCGCAGAACGCGACCGCGTCCTCCCATGACACGCGCACGGCGGGCGCGTCATCGCCGTTGACGTCGTATCCCGTGACGCCGAACTGATAGCCGTGCCGCGACTCGCGGCGGCTGTCGTGCGACGGGCGGAAACGCCGGAACTGACGGTTGGTGACCTCGATCCGCCCCAGCTTGAAAGTCTTGACCTCCACCCGTGTCACCGGCGCCTCATCGCGGTAACCTTCGGCGGATCCCATCAGGAACGCGCCGTCCGGCACCGCGACCAGCTCCAGCGTCACGCCGTCGCCAAGATCGAGCGCCCCGGCGGGATTAGCAGGCTTTGAGGCCGGATCAAAAGGCCAGCCGTCACAGGCCGTGTCGCCCACAGGCCGCACAGCTTCGGGCGTCGGGTCGGCGGCGACGAGGACGACCGGCGGCGCGTCAATCGTCTCGTGGTTCTCCTCAAGGCCCGCATAACGTGCGCGCATCCCGGCACGCACCGCCTCTTTGGCCGTGGCCGAGGAGGGGTTGACGATCGTCTGCCACCGTCCATGGTAAGGCGCATTGTAGTCGATCCACGTGACCAGCCGGTCCAGAGCCTCCTCGCTCAGACGTACCCCATGGTGCCCCTTCTGCAGCAGCAGCAGCAACTCGGTGGTGTCCGCATGCCACTCCATCGGCACCGGGAGGTGAATGTCGCTCTCTATACCCGGCCGTCGCACGTAACGGTGCAGGTTCGCATACGCCACTGAGAACTTACCGGCCATCTCCTTGGGCGCCTGACCAGCCATCTTCGTGTGCCAGTCAGTGATCATGACATCTCCGCGCAGGTCGGGCTTCCAACGCTTGTCGCCGAAACGCTCAGCCATCGGCGGGTCGGGCTGATTGTGGCAACGCACGCAGGCGGCGTCGAGCACGGGCTGCACCTCGCGCGCGAACTCGAAGTTGCGGAACGGCCCGCGCCACGGCGCGATGGCGGCGGGCTTAGCGGGCGTCTTGGTCGCCACGGTCTGCGGCGTGAACGAGGCGGGCTCGTGGCAGCCGACACAGGAGAGGTACTCACCGTTGCGGGCCGCGAACCAGCTCCGCATCACCTGCAACGCCTTGCCCTCGGCGTCCAACGGCTGCAGCGCGATCGGCGTGTTGGCCGGCACCTTGAAGAGCGCCGAGCCGTCCGGGTTGATCGGCACGCTGCCCAGCGTGCGGCGCATGTCCCACGGCCCGTCCATGCCGATCGAGCCGTAGAGTCCGCCCTGGCCGGAGAACCCATAGGTGTAGGTGTAGAGGCGCAGGCTCTTGACCTCGCCCCGCGGCACACCCTTCAGCCCCGGCCCCTCGTAGATGTCGGCGATGTAGACCGTGGCCTCGGGGTCGTCCTTGGCGACGCGGTCAGGCCGCACCCGCGGCCGCGGCGTGGCGGCCAGCGGCACCGGTTCGAGCAGGTCGCAGGCGGCGTCCTCCAGAAGCGGCAGCACGTTGTCGAAACGGTCCACGAGGTAGAGCCCCATCTTGGCCTTGGCGTCCGGCTGCATAGCCACCAGCACCGTCGTGTCGTCGAGCGGGAAGGGGTGCAGGTAGAGCGGCCAGGAGCCGTTGGCGAGCTGGTCTTTCACAACCGCCTCGACCGGCTTGCCATAGCCGGGAAAGCGCTGTACCGCGCCTTCTGCCTCCTGCGTTCCCAAGTTCACATCGAAGAGCGTCAGCTCGCCCTTACGCGCGTGGCCGTGATGTCCGGTGACCACGCCGACGAACTGCATCGGCTTGCCGGGTATCGGCCGCGCGTAGAAGATGCCGTTCGGCCAAAACGAATTGCTGCCGTAGAGCGCGCGCTGATTGGTTCCATCCGGGTTGCAGGTGAAAAGGATACGCGAGTTGGCGTGCGGCAGGTCGGCGTACTCCCAGCGCAGATACATCACGCGGCCGTCCGGCAGTACTGTCGGGCTCCAACTGTGCTCCTGGTCGCTGGCCAGCAATTCCATCTCCGAACCGTCGGCGTTCATACGGAACAGGTTCGCCACAGGCGTGGAGCCGTTGACGCATGGCACGGCGTACTTGAGCGCCGTACAGGTGAACATGATGCGCTCGTCAGGCAAGTAGCAGGCGTCATAGTGGTTCACCGAAGCATCGTTATCTTGCGACACCTGCCGCACGCTGCCGTCGGCCAAGCGCAGCTCGAAGACGTGCCAGGCGTTGGAAGCGCCGGTCGACGAGAAGAGCAGCCGGTCCGCGTCCCAGTGAAGCTCAACGTCGCCGATGAAGGCGCCGGCCGACGGCGTGTGGATCTCGCGTACCTTGCCGGCGCCCGTCCCGCGCACGCGCAGCGCGCACAGCACGTTGTCATGGCCGTTCTTAGGCAGCACCGAGTTGCTCTGCCAGTTCTGCGGCAGGTAGCGACCCGACCTGCGCCGGATGAAGAGGATCTCGTCAAACACCACCGCCGGGTTGGTCTCCAGCATGAGCATGCGCGTCAGCGCCTCGACCTCGGCCGCCTTGGCCTCGTCCAGCACGCCCGCCCGCGCCGCCGACAGACTGGCCCGCGCGGCCAGCAGCCGCTCCCGCTGCTCGGGCGTGCGCGTCAGCCGCCACGCGATCAGACGCTCCAGCGCGTCGAGGTTCACGCGCGCCAACCGGCGCTCCAGCGCCTGCCGCTGCGCCATCCCCTCGCCGGACTGCGCCTCGAAAACCACACTGCCCTTGTCTTTCGGCGCCGTCAGCCCGACCAGCGCCTCGAAGCGCACCGCGTTCGGCGGCAGCGCGAAGGTCAGCTCCGACGGCGCGTGGGCCCAGAAACCGCTCGCCAGCTTCTGGCCGGCGATGTGCAGCGCCCCGCCCAGCCCCTTGTTGACCTGCAGCGTGCCCCAGCCGACCTCGGCCGCAAGCGGCCGCAAGGTGGCCAGATCGACTGAAGACCCGTCGGCCAGGATCAGCTTCGGGTTACCCCATACCGCCTGGTCGTAGTCGTAGTTGTCGGGGCCGACGGTGGCCACGAGCGTCAGCTCTTTGGCGCCCGTCACGTCGGCCGCGAGCGGCGCCGCCGCCATCCCGCCCCGCATCAGCGGGCTGCGCGCCGGCTCCGCGGCCACACCGCAGGCCACGGTCAGGCTCATCCAGCAACAGGCTGTCATCAATCGGTACATCATGTCCCGTCCTTAACCGTTAGGTGCCTTACAAACGAAAAACTGTGATTAACAACAAGTTGTTTTGGAAGGGTGGAATACTGGAATGTTGGAAGAGAACTTCGGCTGCTTCGGTCTCAAACCCCATCATTCCACCATTCCCTCTTTCCACCATTCCAGTATTCCGGTTTGGTTTGCGGGCTCCGCCCGCCTTAAGCCGCAAGCGTTAAACGTTGAACGTTCCTTCCCAGCCCTCACGCGATCCCTTCCGAGACCTCGCGCGCGCACGCCTTGACCCATTCGCCGATCTGCGCGAAATCCTCCGCGCGCAACCGCTCGTCCGGCCCCGTCACCGTGATCGCCGCCACAGGCTGGCGCTGCCGGTTCAGCACAGGCGCCGCAACACAGTGAACACCGTGCAAAGCCTCGGCGCGGTCGATGCCGTAGCCGCGCGCCTGCGTCTCGGCCAGCTCCTTGCGGAAGGCGGCGGCCCGCGTGAGGGTGTTCTCCGTGAAACGCGCAAAGGTCAGACCGGAAAGGCGCGCCTCGCGCTCCTCCGATGGAAGAAACGCGAGGATGGCTTTGGTGGAGGCCGACGCGTGCAGCGGCTGCCGCGTGCCCGGATCGCAAACGAAACGGAACGGGTACAACCCCGGAACCTGCTCCAGCACGATCCCCTCCGATCCGTCGAGGATGCTGATCACCACCGTCTCCTTCACGCGGTCACGTAGCGCGCGCATCGGCCCGAGCGCCTTCTCGATCAGGCTTCCGTCCTGCGCGCTGGAATAGACGAGTGTCGCCAGCTTGCGCGTGAGCCGGTAGGTCAGCTCCGCCTCGTTACGCGCCACGTAGCCGCGCGCGCAGAGCGTGTTCAGCATCCGGTAGGTCGTATTCTTCGGGATCTTCTGCGCCCGCGCGATCTCGCTCAGCGCCACGCCGGCCGGGCACTGGCTCAGGTACTCCAGCAGCCCCAGCGTCCGCTCCAAGATCGGCACGCCCGTGATCTTACGCGCCCGCGTCACCTTTCGCACCACCATTCTTGCACCCTCCCGTACCCGCCTGTCACGAGAATCCCATCACCGTTCTTAATGTGAACCAACGTACCGCCATTAGAACACAACGCGTGTCGTCTGTCAATCGCAGTAACTTCATGGTTCACTCGCGTGCAGACTTGACACCACGCACACGCTATGTTCCAATGACGGCACGCTGTTATGCAGATGGAACGGCCCGAACGGGCGCGGGGGATGAAGGCACATGGAACAGACCTACCTGCTGGGTATCGACGTAGGCACCACCGGCACCAAGGCCGCGCTGCTGCGCGCCGACGGCACAGCCATAGCCCAAGCCTACCGTGAGTACGGCTGCGTCTACCCGCGGCCCGGCTGGGTCGAGCAGGACGTCCGCCACCTGCTGGCACAGACCTACGCCACCGCCGCCGAGGCGCTCGCAAAGGCCGCCATTGACCCGTGTCAAGTGGCAGGCGTAGCCTTCTCCAGCCAGCGCTGCTGCACCCTTTTCCTCGACAGCGCCGGCGATCTCGTGCGCCCCATGATCTCCTGGCAGGACAACCGACCGACCGAGGAGGTCGAGAAAGTCCGCGCCGAGGTTCCCGATGATGAATTCTACGATGTCGTGCGCCTGCCGCTGAGCACCACCTGGATGCTGGGTAAGATCCTCTGGCTCCAGCGTCACGAGCCCGAAGCCTGGGCGCGAACCGCCAAGGTGGTCCAGCTCCAGGACTACCTGTTGCACGGCTGGGGCGCGGACAGCTACGTGAGCGACCACTGCGACGCCGCCTTCTTCGGCTGCTGGGACACCAGCCGCCTGCGCTGGGACGAGCGCCTGCTGCGCCTCGCCGGCCTCACCCCCTCCCGCCTCTCCGAGCCGCTCCCCTCCGGCAGCCGCGCCGGCGCCGTGAGCGCGGACGCGGCAGCCAAGACCGGACTCCTCGCAGGCACCCCGCTCTGCGTCGGCGGCGGCGACCAGAACGTCGCCGCCCTCGGCGCGGGCGTCATCGCACCCGGACTGCTCTCCGTCTCGCTCGGCACCGGAGGCGCGGTCTGCGTCTGCGTGCGCGAGCCCTTCCACGATCCGGCCCGCAAGACTATGGTCACCAACCACGTCGCGCCCGGCCACTGGCTGGTCGAAGGCTACCAGGCGGGCGCGGCCAGCGTGCTGCGATGGTTCCGCGACGAGATCGCCTCCCTCGAATCCGCCTTCGCCCGCAGCGCCGGCCATGACACTTACGATCTGCTCAGCGAGCGCATCGCCCGCGCGCCAGCCGGCGCCAACGGCCTGCTGCTGCTGCCCTACTTCGCCAGCGCCGCCACCCCGCGCTGGAACACCGCGGCCCGCGGCACCCTCGTCGGCATGACCTTCGCGCACAACCGCGACTGCCTCACCCGCGCCTTTGTCGAAGGGATCACGCTTGAGGTCTACGACATGATGCAGGCCCTCACGCGCGCCGGTGTGCCTTTTGAGACCGTGCACCTGCTCGGCGGCCCCACCAAATCCGCCGTCTGGAACCAGATTCAGTCCGACATCTACGGCCACACCGTCTGCACCCTGCGCACCACCGACGCAGCCGTGACCGGCGCGGCGATCCTCGCGGGCGTCGGCGTCGGGCTCTATTCGGATCCCGCAGCAGGCGTCGCCAGCCTGGTCCAGATCCGCGACACCTACCGCCCCGACCCGGAACGTCACGCCCTCTACACGCGCCTCTACGACCTCTACCAGTCGCTCTACACCGCCCTGACCGACAGCGGCTTCTACGCGCACTTCGCGGAGTTCCAGCAGGCGGTCTCCGTCCGCAAAGGAGACCCCGTATGACCTCGCGCGAACGGGTCCAGACCGCCCTCGCCCATCGCGCGCCCGACCGCGTGCCCATCGACGTCTGGGGCTCGGCCAGCCGCCTCTGCAACCGCCTCTACTTCGACCTCGCCGACGACCAGGGCTGGACTGACCTCGGCCCGCGCGTCAGCGCCAGCCGCTCGGGCGACTATGTCGATTCGCGCGTGGCCGAACTCATCGGCGCCGACATCCGCCACCTGGTCTTCGGCAAGCCTCGCCACTTCGCCCCGCGCCTCGATCCCGACGGCATCGAGACCAACGAGTGGGGCGTCGGGTTCGCCAAGGTCGCCGGAGAGCCCGCCGTCGCACGCGTGCCCTTCCCTGAACCGGATATCGCCGCCCTCGAGCGCCACGTCTGGCCCGACCCGCGCGACCCAGGACGTCTCGCGGGCGTGGTCGAACAGGCGCGGCGCTGGCACGAGCACGGCGACTGCTACGTCGCCACCTCCTCGCTCGTTTCCGGCCTGATGCTCGACATCGGCCCCTACCTGCGCGGCTTCGAGGACTTCTTTACGGATCTCTATATCAATCCCGAGTTTGCCCATGCCCTGATCGAGAAGATCACGGACGTGCTCATCGAGCTACACCGTACCGCGCTCGCGCCTATCGCGCCCTATGTCGGCTGGGTCGAGTTCTCCAGCGACCACGGCATGCAGGACCGCCTGCTCGTCAGCCCCGAGATCTACCGCGAGTTCTTTAAGCGACCCTACGCCCGCCTCTTCGCCGAGATTCGCAAGGTCGCCCCGCACGCTAAGATCTGGCTGCACTCCTGCGGCGCGGTGCGCGACCTGATCCCGGACTTCATCGACATGGGCGTCGACGTCCTCAACTCCCTCCAGCCGCGCGCCGCCGGCATGGACCACACCGCGCTCAAGCGCGACTTCGGCCGCGACCTCGTGCTGCACGGCGGGCTCGACATGCAGGGCGCGCTCAGCGGCACCCCGGCCCAGGCGGCCGAGGAGGCGCGCCGCTGCCTCGACGCCCTGGCCGCTGACGGCGGCTACGTCTTCGCCCCCTCCAACCACTTCATGCAGGACATCCCGCTCGCGAACTTCTACGCCGTCTATGAGGTCGCCCGCACCTACCGCTAACTCCATCCCCCCCCCATTCTTCCACCATTCCATCATTCCAACCTTCCACCATTCCACCTCTCCACCCTTCCATGTCCACCCAACCACCCCACACGACCACAACTGACGCGCCGCTGCCCCCGCGCGACACGCTGCTGCGCATGTTCCTCCAGATGTCGCAGACGCGCTGCTTCGAGGAGACCGCCGCGCGCCTCTTCACGCAGGGCAAGGTTCACGGCACCGCCCACTTCTGCATCGGCGAGGAGGCAGCCGGCATCGGCGTCACGGCCGCGCTCGAACCGCAGGATCTGATCTACGCCACGCACCGCGGCCACGGCCAGAGCATCGGCAAGGGCATGGAGATCCGCCGCATGATGGCCGAGTTCCTCGGCAAGGCCACCGGCGTCTGCAAGGGTAAGGGCGGCTGTATGCACATCGCCGACCTCTCGGCCGGCAACCTCGGCGCCAACGGCATCGTCGGCGCGCAGCTCCCCATCGCCGTCGGCGCGGCCCTCTCCACCCGGCTCCAGAAGCTTGACCGCGTGGTGATCTGCTTTTTCGGCGACGGCGCCTCCAACGAGGGCACCTTCCACGAGGCTCTCAACCTAGCCTCCATCTGGAAGCTCCCGGTGGTCTTCCTCTGCGTCAACAACCAGTACGGTATGTCGATGCACGTCGGCGACCATGTCAACGTCCCCGACCTTTCCGTGCGCGCTGCCGCCTACGGCATCCCCGGCTGGTCCGCGGACGGCAACGACGCCGTCGCGGTCTGGCAGGCCGCCCGCCGCGCGCGGGAGATCGCCCGCACCCAGGGGCCCTGCCTGCTCGTGGCCAACACCTACCGCATCATGGGCCACTCCAAGAGCGACAACAACGCCTACCGCGACAAGGCCGTGATCGAGCAGTGGAAAGCCCGCTGCCCGATCAAGCGCCTGCGTGCCTGGCTGCTCGAGCGCGGCCTCGCCTCCGAGCAGGAGCTGGACGCCCTCTCCGCCCGCGCCCGGCATGACATCGACGACGCGCTCGCCTTCGCCGAGGCCAGCCCCGACCCCGAACCCGCCGCCGCCTTCACCGACGTTTACGCCTGAAGAAAGGAATAATGGAATGATGGATTATTGGAAAGATGGGAAGACACCGTCTATCATTCCTAAACCTCTCTGCAGAACCTGATCCAACCATCCATCCTTCCAGCACTCCATCATTCCACATCTTTCTATGCGCGAAATCACCTACGCTCAAGCCATCCGCGAGGCGCTCGCCGAAGAGCTGCGCCGCGACCCCGCCGTCTTCTTCATGGGCGAGGACGTCGCGGCTTACGGCGGCGCCTTCGGCGTCTCCGCCGGCCTGCTCGCCGAGTTCGGCCCCGAACGCATCCGCGACACCCCGATCTCCGAGGCCGCCATCATGGGCGCTGCGGTCGGCGCCGCCATGACCGGCCTGCGCCCGGTGGTCGAGATCATGTTCTCGGACTTCGTCTCCTGCTGCTTCGACGGCCTCTGCAACCAGGCCGCCAAGACCCGCTACATGTTCGGCGGCCAGACCGCCATGCCCCTCGTCGTGCGCGCGCCCGCCGGCTCCGGCACCGGCGCCGCCGGCCAGCACTCGCAGAGCCCCGAGGCCTGGATCTGCAACGTGCCCGGCCTTAAGGTCGTCGCGCCCTCCACCCCGCATGACGCCAAAGGGCTGCTCAAGGCCGCCATCCGCGACGATAACCCTGTGGTCTTCCTCGAACAGAAGCTCCTCTACCGTACCAAGGGCGAAGTGCCCGAGGCCGACTACACCGTGCCGCTCGGCCAGGCCGCCTGCCGCCGCGACGGCCGCCACCTCACAGTCCTGACCTACGGCCGCATGGTCGCCCGCTGCCTGGAGGCCGCCGAGCGCCTCGCCGCCGAAGACGGCGCCGAGGCCGAGGTGCTCGACCTGCGCACCCTCGTGCCGCTCGACCGCGAGGCCGTGATCGCCTCCGCCCGCAAGACCGGCCGCGTACTGATCGTCCACGAGGCCTGCCAGACCGGCGGTTTCGGCGGCGAACTCGCCGCTGTGGTCGCCGGTTCCGACGCCTTCTTCTATCTCGACGCGCCTGTTCGCCGCCTCTGCGGCGCGGACACGCCCATCCCCTACAACCCGACCCTCGAAGCCAGCGTCGTCCCCACGACAGATTCGATTGCCGCGGCCCTGCGCGACCTGTTACGCTAAACGCACCATGCCGACACCCGTCATCATGCCGAAGGCCGGAATGGCCATGGAGACCGGCGTCATCCGACGCTGGCTCAAACGCCCCGGCGATACCGTGGCCGTCGGCGAGCCGCTGCTCGAGATCGAGACCGACAAGGTCACCATGGAGGTCGAGGCCGAGGCCTCCGGCACCCTGCTCGCCGCCCTCCACCCAGAAGGCGCCACCGTGCCGGTCACCGAGACCGTGGCCTGGCTCGGCCAGCCCGGCGAGACGCCCCCGGCCGTAACCACTCGTCCTTCGTCCTCACCCTCGCCGGCCGTCAGAATCGAGGACGAGAACGCGGACGAGGACGATCAAGCAGCCACTCGTCCTTCGTCCTCGTTATCGTCCTCGCCTGCTCCCGCGCGCGCCCCCGACGGACGCGTGCCCGCCACGCCCGCGGCCCGCCGACTGGCGCGCGAGCGCGGTCTCGACCTCGCCCGCGTCACGCCCTCCCACCCCGACGGCGCCCTGCGCCTGCGCGACGTCGCGCCGCTGGCTGCGCGCCGCGTCACCCCGCTGGCGCGCGCCCTCGCCGCCGAGGCCGGCCTCGACCCGCTCGCGCTCGACGGCTCCGGCTGCGGCGGCAAGGTCACCGCCGCCGACATCACGCGTGCCGTGGCCGGCCGGCCACGCCGCGTGCCGCTTTCCGGCATGCGCCGCCTCATCGCCGAGCGTATGGCGCTAAGCCGCCGCGAGATCCCCGACGCCACCCTCGCGCTCTCCGCCGACGTCACCGACCTCTTCGCCTGGCGCGAGCGCCGCAAGCGCGCGGGCGGCAGCGTCCCCTCCGTCAACGACGCCGTGCTCTATGCCGTCGCAGCGGCCCTCGCCGAGTTCCCCTTTCTTAACGCCACCTTCGAGCAGGGTGAGATCCTCTGTTGGCCGGACGTCAACCTCGGCGTGGCGGTCGCGGTCGACAACGGCCTCGTGGTGCCGGTCCTGCGCGGCGCGCAGCGGCTGACGCTCGATGCACTCTCCGACCTCGCGCGCGACACGGTCGCCCAGGCGCGCGCCGGCAAACTCCCGCCTGACGCCTACCTCGGCGGCACCTTCACGGTCACCAATCTCGGCATGCTCGGCATCGCGCACTTCACCCCCATCATCAACCCGCCGCAGACCGCCATCCTAGGCGTCTGCGCGGCGGAGGAGCGCCCCGTGCGGCGCGGCGGCCGCACCGTCTGGCGCACGTCCCTGCCTCTCTGCCTCACCCACGACCACCGCGTCATCGACGGCGCCCTCGGCGCCGCCTTCCTCAACCGCGTCAAAAAGAGCCTCGAAAACTGGAGGTCCCCATGACCCGCGAAGAACGCGCCCTCAACGTCATCACCGGCCGGCCTGTCGACTACCTCCCCAGCCAGATCACGATCGCCGACCGCACCAAGGACGAGGCCCTCGCCCGCGCGCTGGGCCTCGCGGGCGCTGCCGAGCTGGACGGCTTCCTCGACAACCACATCTGCTTCTCCCTCACCCTCTGCGACACGCCGCTCTTCTACCGCAACGACGCCGCCAAGATGGCGGAGCTGGAGGCCAAGGGCTACGTCAAGGTCGACCGCGCCAACGGCGTGGTCTACGACAGTTGGGGCATGGGCATCAAGATCGGCGAGGACGGCTTCTTCGCCTGCTACCACCCGCTGCAGGGCGACCGCGCCGCCAACGAGCGCGCCGAGCCGTTCCTGCCCGACCGCTTCGACCGCGCGCTCCTCGATATGCCGGTGGCCGATGCCGTGCGCGCCTACCAGCCGCCCGACCCGCTGCGACCCGACAACTTCGACGACATGCGGCGCGACCTCGCGGCCCACGCCTCCGGCGACCTGCTCGTCGTGCCCTCGGGCTACCTCGGCATCTATGAACGCACCTACTGCCTGATGGGCTTCGAGGAGTTCATGGTCGAGTCCCTGACCGACCCCGAGTCGGTCGCGATCCTGATGGACAAGATCACCGACTATAAGCTCACCGTGGCGCGCAAGAAGATCGAGCTGGGTTTCAAGGTCGGCCACCACGGCGACGATCTCGGCTGCCAGAGCGGCACGCTGGTCTCGCCCGCCCAGTTCCACGGCCTGATTCTGCCGCGCATCGCCCGGCTCTTCAAGGTCTTCAAGGAGGCCGGCCTGCCGATGATCATGCACTCCTGCGGCGACATCACGCCCTTCATCCCTGACCTGCTCGACGTCGGGCTCGATATGCTCGAGCCTGTTCAGCCCTGTATGGATCTCGACGCGCTCAAGCGTGACTTTGGCGACCGCCTCTCGCTCTGGGGCGGCATCGACACGCAGCAGCTCCTACCCTACGGCACGCCTGACGAGGTCCGCGCCGAGGCGCGCCGCGTGATCCGCACGCTCGGCCGCGGCGGACGCTATATGATCGCCCCCTCGCAGGAGATCATGGCCGATGTGCCCCTCGCGAATATCACCGCTCTGCTGCAGACCATCGCCGAGGAGCGCGCGCTCCGCTGAGGGCAGATAGGAATCCGCGAATGAACGCCCATGCACACGAATCGTCGTGCCGCTGCGCACCCATCACCTTTCGCGTTGATTCGCGTCCATTCGCGGATAAAACCAGGAGCCGTTTATGAATGCACCTCTATCTGAAATCCCCCCCGACATCATCGTCATCGGCGGGGGGCCGGCCGGTTACGTCGCCGCGCTCGAGGCCGCGCGCCTCGGCGCGAGCGTGACGCTGGTCGAGCGCGGTCCGCTCGGCGGCACCTGCCTCAACCGCGGCTGTATCCCTTCCAAGACCTTCCTGCGCAACGCCGAGATCATCGAGGCCCTCGGCCAGGCCGCGTCGCGCGGCATCCGTATCGCCGACCCCTCCTTCACCGTCGACCTGCCGCAGGCGGTCGCCGCCAAGAACGCCGTGGTCGCGCCGCTGGTTGCGGGCATCGGCCAGCTCCTCGCCAGCCGCGGTGTCGAGGTCGTCCGTGGCGACGCCGCACTGCGGTCTCCGCGCGAGGCCGTCGTGGACGGCGCGCGCCGCCTCGCCGCAGCCAAGGCCGTGATCGTCGCCTGCGGCTCGCGGCCGGCCGTGCCGCCGATCCCCGGCTCGGATGATCCGCGCGTGCTGACCTCCGACACGCTTCTCGACCTGACCGAGTTGCCGACCTCGCTGGTCGTGATCGGCGCGGGCGTCGTCGGCATCGAGTTGGCGCAGGTCTTCCGCGCGTACGGCGCGGCGGTCACGCTGCTCGAGGCCGAGGAGCGCGTCGCGCCCTTCCTTGACGCCGAACTTTCCGAGGCGCTGCGCCAGAGCCTCGCGCGGCGTGGCATCGCCATCCGTACCGGCGTACGTGTCAGCGCCATCCGCGACGCGGGCTCCGGGCTGCGTGTCAGCGTCGAGGGCGCCTCCGACCTGCCCGCCAGCCACGTGCTGCTCGCCACCGGGCGCGTGCCCGACCTCGCGGCCTTCGGCGCGCTGCCGGTCGAGACGCGGCGTGGCTTCGTGGCGGTCGACGACGCCCTGCGCGCCAGCCTGCCTGGGGTGTACGCGCCCGGCGACGCCAACGGACGCGCGATGCTGGCGCACGCCGCCGCGGCGATGGGCGCGGTAGCGGCGCGGCATGCTCTGGGAGGCCGCGCCGCGTTCGACGCGCGGCAGGTGCCCGGCTGCATCTACGGCGCGCCCGAGGTCGCCTGGGTCGGCCTCACGGAAGCGCAGGCGCGCGCCGAGGGCGAGGTCACGGTCGGGCGCTTCCCCTTCGCCGCCAACGGTCGCGCGCGCAGCGCGGGGCACACGGAGGGTTTTGTCAAGGTGGTCGCAGGCGCGCGTCATCATGAGCTGCTGGGCGTCCATATCATCGGGCCGCACGCCTCCGAGCTGATCAACGAGGCCGCCGCGCTGCGGAACATGGAGGTCACGGCCGAGGAGCTGGCCGACCTGATCCACGCCCACCCCACCCTTTCCGAGACTTTGATGGAATCCGCCGCCCAGGCGCTCGGCCGTTGCCTTCACCTGCCGTCACAACGGTGAGCGTCCCAGGGACGGAACAGCGGCCGTAACCGGTACATTTCAGCATTCCGGCTGTGGGTGCCGCCGATCAACCGACATTCATGCGAAAGAGCGGGCGAATCGTCGTCAAGTGGCATTTTCAATTGCAGCCCACGGCCCAGGTTTGCTATAAATATCAAATTGCTGCTTTCAAAGCGGTTTGAACGGAGTAAAGGCTATGCAGATTCTCATCTATTTCCTCTATGCTCTTGAAGTGCTGATTTGCCTCCTGTTGGCCGGCCTCGTGTTGCTTCAGAAACCCAAAGAGGGCGGCCTCGGGATCAGTTTCGGCGGCGGCATGGGCGAGGCGCTGTTCGGCGCGCAGATGGGCAACGTTCTCACCAAGGCTACGATCATTCTCGGCGCGGCATTCCTGCTCAACACGATCGTGCTCTCCAGCCTGACCTCACGTGCCGTGGAGTCCAAAATGGAGGGTGTCACCACGACAGCCCCCGCTCCCGCTATCCCGCAAGGGATGCCCTCGTTCCCTCAACCCTCCCAGTCTCCCTCCGCTCCGGTAGCGCCCTGAAGTGACGCCACACCGATCGTTTCGTGTTCCAACGAGAGCCTGATGGGGTCTGTGCTGCAGCAGGCTCTATTCACTTCTCATGAGAAGTGAATAGACGCAAGCGGGCGTAGGACAGCGTTGCGGTCGATCACGTATGCGTTTCAAAAAGCCGCTCAGACTGTCGAATATCGCACGCGATCTGTTGCCTGAGCGCATCCGGGGAAGCAAAGGCGTGCTCATCACGCAAGCGGCCGACAAAGCAGACCTCGATCCAGTCATCGTAGAGGTCTCCTGAATACCCGATCAGATGGGTCTCCAGAACCACCCGATCAGGCACGGAGTCCGCAAAGGTCGGACGGACGCCCAGATTGGCCACCCCAGCATAGGAGACGCCCTCCACCAACACCCGGACGGCGTAGACGCCGTTCGGGGGCAGGACGTCCGCTTGAGGGCGTAAATTGGCCGTAGCGAAACCCAGCGAACGTCCGACGCCACGTCCCCGAACAACCCGTTCCCTCACCGAGAAGGGCCGTCCTAACATAGCCGCCGCATCGTCCAGACGCCCCTCGCGCACCGCGATCCTGATGCGCGTGCTGGAGATCTCAACCCCGTGATAATCCGCATACGGCACCACCACCACCCGGAAACCATAATGCCGCCCGTACTGCGCCAGACTCTCCGGCGTTCCAGAGGCCAGACGCCCGAACCGCCAGTTCGCGCCACAGCGGATCTCAACCAGCTTGGCCGCCTCACGGCCGGCCGGCCGACCGCACAGCCCTCTTACAAAGGCCGCCGGCTCCTGCATCGCGAGCCTCTTGGTGAAGGGCAACAGCAAGACACCGTCCACTCCGCACCGCTCCAGACGATAGAGCCGCTCCTCCAGGGTACTCAAGAGCGGCGGACATTTGGAAGGGGCCAGAACAGCCATAGGATGACGGTCAAACGTCATGACCCACGCCTGACCGCCGACCTCGCGCGCACGTTCCATAGCGCTGGCCAGCACCTGCCGGTGCCCCTCGTGAACGCCGTCGAAGAAACCGGCCGCGAGCACGATCGGCCCGGGAAGCTTACGAAAATGGGCAGGCTGTGCGAGAATCTGCATGGCGGCCGACCGGCACGAGAGTGAAGTCTTCAGTTTGAAGACACTGTCTTTGATACGAGTCTGGAGAAGGGTATGACGCGCGACGCGAGCTGGTCGGAAGAGAGCCTCAACACCTCCTCAAACGGCAACGCGTCACGCACATCGAAAGTCCCGGAACGTGTTCGCCGTAACGCATCCAGGCAGGCCCCGCACCCGAGCGACTGGCCGACATCATGCACTAAGGTTCGCACATACGTCCCCTTGGTGCAGAGCACCTCAAAGGACACCAGCGGCGGCGCCCAGTCAGTAAGCGCGAAACGGTAGACATGGACCAGACGCGGCGTACGCTCAACCTCCTGCCCCTTACGCGCCAGCTTATACAGGGGCACGCCCTCCACCTTAATCGCGGAAACCATGGGCGGTGTCTGGAAGATATCGCCGGTAAGTGCCTGAAACTGGGTCTCCACCTGCTCGCGCACGACCCGTTCGAAAGGCGCTTCCGAAACCGTCTCGCCGTCACAGTCCTGAGTCTTTGTCACACGACCCAGGCGCATCACGCCGGAATAGGTTTTATCCCCACCCATGAGCGAATCAGAAAGCTTGGTGCCCTTTCCCAGGAGGATCAGCAGGAGACCCGTCGCATTCGGGTCGAGCGTGCCGCCGTGACCGACCTTCTCAATGCGGAAGGTGCGGCGGATCCGGTGCACGATATCATGTGAGGTCGGCCCGGCAGGCTTATCCACCAGCACGACCCCGTCAAATAACCCCCAGGTTGAGGGCGCTTGTGTGAAGACAGGCATCGTGCGATTCCTTGTAAGTACGCTCAAGGCGCAACCGGCAGATCGTCCGCGCCGCCGCCGTCGGCCGTCTCAAGCTTGCTGAGCACCCCGAGCACATGGTCGCCCTTCTCCAAAGAGCCATCCAGGACGAACCTCAGGCGCGGCGTGTACTTGAGCGCGAGATCACGATTGATGAGCGACTGAAGCTCACCCGCCTTGCCCGCGATCTTCCGCAAAATCCGCCCGCGCTCCAGCTCGTGCCCGAAAATAGAGATCGCGACCGTCGCGTTACGCAGGTTACGCGCCGTCTCGACCCGCGTGACCGTCACGCACGCGAGGTCGAGAGAGTCGCCCACGAAAACCTTGAAGAGCGCCTCACCGATCTCACGGCGCAGTAACGCGTTGACACGCTCGAGTCGGTCGATGGACATCGTCGCTCTCCCCTTACAGGCTGCGCGGCAGCTCCTCAAGGATGTAACACTCGACCGTGTCACCCACCTGGAACGCCTCGAACCCATTAAACAAGATGCCGCACTCCTGCGACCCGACGATCTCGGTGACCTCGTTCTGGAAATGTTTGAGGGACGAGAGCTTACCTTCCCAGACCTTCTCCTTCTTGCGGAAGATACGGTACCTCCCGTCGGCGCGGATGTTTCCGTCCAGCATCTGGCAGCCCGCCACACGTCCGGTCTTGCCGATATCGAAGATCGCACGGATCTCAGCATGACCTTTGACCACCTCTTTGTACTCAGGCGACAGCAAGTCCAGCATGCGCTGCTTCACAAAGTCGATCAGCTCGTAAATGATCCTGAAGGTACTGATCCTGACCCCGTCGTGACGGGCGAGCTGCTGGACGCCGGTCTCGCAGCCGACGCTGAAGCCGACGATCACCGCGCCGCCTGCAGCCGCCTTGTTGACGTCGGTCGCGGAGACGTTGCCGATCGCCTCAGAGATGATATTGAGCGTGACCTTCTCGCTCTTGATCTCCTTGAGCGACTCGACGATCGCCTCCGAAGACCCCTGGGTGTCGGCCTTGATGATCACCGCCAGCTCGCGGCGCTGGTTATCCTTGATCTGATTCAACAGCGCGTCGAGGGAGGTCGCTTTGGAGCTGACCAGCTCCACCTGCTTACGCTCTTCAGCAGCCTTCTCGGCCAGGTCGCGCGCGCGCTTGTCGTTAAGCATCACGCGGAAGTCCGCGCCCGCCTCAGGCACGCCCGAAAGCCCCATACACTTGACCGCAGTGGCCGGCCCGGCCGACTTGACCCGTCTGCCGCGGTCGTCGATCAGACCGCGAACGCGGCCGAAATACTCGCCGCAGAGCAAGATGTCGCCGACATTCAGCGTGCCGCCGGAAACCAGCAACGTGGCTGTCGGGCCCAGGCCCTGCTCGAGCTGGGCCTCAACCACATACCCGTTGGCGCGACGGTTGGTGTTCGCCATCAGCTCCAGCATGTCGGCCTGCAGCAGGATCATCTCCAAAAGATGGTCCACGCCCTTGCCTGTGACCGCCGAGACTTCCGCGCAGATGACATCGCCGCCCCACTCCTCAGGCGTCAGGCCTTCTCCCTGCAACATCTGCCGCACGCGGTCAGGCTTAGCCGTCGGAAGGTCGCACTTGTTGATCGCCACCATAATCTGCACACCCGCCTGCTGCGCGTGCTTGATCGCCTCGCGCGTCTGCGGCATGATGCCATCGTCCGCGGCAATGATAATCACCGCGATATCGGTGAGGCTGGCGCCGCGCGCCCGCATGGCTGAAAAGGCCGCATGGCCGGGCGTGTCAAGGAAGGTGATCTTCCGACCGTTGATCTCAACCGTATAGGCGCCGATATGCTGCGTGATCCCTCCCGCCTCGCCCGAGGCGACACGGGTATTGCGGATACGGTCCATCAGCGAGGTCTTGCCATGGTCGACATGGCCGAGGAAGGTGACGACCGGCGGGCGCGGAACCAGGTCTTCGGACTTGTCCTCCGGGATCGCGTCATCGGCGTCCTCGCTCCGGAGAACAGGCTTGCGCTCGGTCGAACGTTTCTGGCGCTCCAGCTCGATCTTGTAGCCATATTTCTCGGCGATCTTCTGCGCGACATCCATCTCCACGCGCTGGTTGATCGACGCGAGGATGTTCAGTTGCATCAGATCCGCAATCAGGCGGTTGGGCCGCAGACCCAGTCGCTCAGCCAGGTCCTTGACAACCACCGCACCCCGCAACTGGATCACGCGGTCAGGCGCGACCGACGCCTCCTGCTGAGGCTGCGGGCGCTGCCACGCTGCGCCCGGGCGGGCGGCAGGCGGCATGCCCGGACGCGCCGCCGCAGCCGGAGGGAGCGGGCTGCGTAAGGGCGGACGAGGGCCAGCGCCCTCACGCTCGCGCGTGCTCTTCACGGCCGCGGGGCGCGGCGCCTTAGCGGCTTCGCGCGGCGGCTCTTTGGCAATCCGCCCGATAAAGGGAGCGGCCAGCATCTCCTCCGGCTCAAGCTCATCCTCCACCACAAAACGCGCCGACTTTGGCTTCACGCCTGCTTTGTGTGCGGTGGCCTGCTGCTCGCCTTCCGCAGCAGGGCTCGCGGCGGCGGATGAAACGGACGGGGCTGTCTCGGCGGCAGACGCCGCCTCCTTCGTCGACGGGGCCTCAACCGTAGGCGCCGGGGCAGGCGCAGGCTCCACAACGGCGACCGGGGCAGGCACAGCCTGAACGGTCTCCGGCGCCGCAACGGACGCCCCTTCGCTCGCCACAGCGGCGGGGGCCGCAGCAGCCGGCAAAGGCTTACCCTTGATCCGGGCATCCAGCTCGAGGGCGCGCAGCCGGTTGGCCTCCAGCAAGGCCCTCTCCGCCTTATCATGCGCCTCGCGCCGCGAGAGCGCCAGAGCATGCTTCTCCGCCTGGAGCGCAGCGCGAGCGGCGCTCGCACACTCCTGCTCGGAGGCGGGAAGGGACTCGAAATGGGCACGCAGCCGGGCGGCGTCCTCCGACTCCAACCGTGTCAGGGGGGAGTAGACCTCAATGCCTAAGGCATCGGCCTGCTTGAGGATCGCACCGACGGAGACCCTCACATGTCCTGCCAACTCATATACTCTCATCATACTCACTGCTCTTCTCCCGCCGCTTCGACCACGCCGCTCGCCGCCTGCGCCGCAGCCCAGATCTTAAGCACCGTCGTCTCATCCAAACCGGTGACCTCTTGCAGGTATGCGACCTCAACCTCGACAATACCTTCCGTCGTCAGGAACCCGTTCGCAACCAGGGTCGAGGCAGTCTGCTCGCTGATGTCCAGAACCTCCGCCAACTCCGCGATCGCCGACTCGCGCTGCTCCTCAAACGAGGCCTCCTCGCCGCTCTTCTGGATATCCACGCGCCAACCGGTGAGCTTCGACGTCAGCCGCACGTTCTGACCGCGCTTGCCGATCGCCAGCGAAAGCTGATCCGGCGCCACGGTCACGAACACCGTGCGCGCGTCGCTGGCATCCACCGTCACGCCTTCCAGCCGGGCCGGCGCCAAAGCCTGCGTCACATACTGCTTGATATCGTCGCTCCACCGCACGATGTCGATCTTCTCGCCATTCAGCTCACGCACGATGTTGCGCACACGCACCCCGCGCAGCCCGACGCATGCGCCCACAGGGTCGACTTTCTCGTCCAGCGTCTTGACCGCGATCTTGGAGCGGTAGCCCGGGTCGCGTGCGACTCCCATCACCTCCACGATCCCGTCGGCGATCTCCGAAACCTCAAGGCGGAACAGCGTCTTAACGAACTCCGGGCACGCTCGCGACAGGACGACGGCCGGCCCGTTGGCCCCGGCTTGCACGCGGTACACATAGGCACGAATGCGGTCGCCGACATTATACTCCTCGGTAGGGATGCGCTCCTTCGACGGCAGGATCGCCTCGGTCTTACCCAAATCCACGATCAGGTCGCGATGTGCGATCTGCCGGATCGTGCCGCTGACGATGTCGCCGATGCGATCCTTATACTCGTCGTAAACGTTCTTGCGCTCGGCCTCGCGGATCTTCTGCAGGATCATCTGGCGTGCAGTCTGAGCGGCGATACGTCCCAGCTTAGCCGGAGGAACCTCCACCTCCAACGTCTCGCCCGCCTTGACGTCAGGCTTGACAGACCGGGCACGCTTGACACTGATAAAGCCAAGGCCCGTGTCGTCATCAGAAACGACGAACGTGTCGAACGCCTTGATCGCCAGACTCTTACGGTCAATCTCAACACGCAGGTCGTTGGTCACCTCCAAGCTCTTGCGGGCGGCCTGCTGAATCGCTGACTCGATCGCCTGGATGATGATCTCCCGGTTGACGCCCCGGTCGCGCTCCAGGTAACTGATAATCGAAAGCAACTCGTTGTTCATCGCCGCACCGCCTTACTGCTTCAAAGTTCGCACCAACAAAAAAGAGCGGGGAGGCCCCACCCTTTTATCTCGAATAAAAAAGCGATTGAATAATACCCTAGCCCGATCAAAAGTGTCAACCGACAAAACCGGTAATAACCGGCTTGCCGTAACCTCCAGAAAGCGGTACGTTATCCGACAGATGCCGGTTCGCGGGTTTCCGGTTACTGGAGTCGGCCGGGCGCCCGCAGAACCGCCAACGGAGAACAAACATGCCTGTACCTATTCCCCGTCGCGCCTTTCTCAAGCGCGCGAGCGCCCTCACCGCCTTCACCATTATCCCGGCCCGTCTGTTGCGTTCGGAGACGGCCCCCAGCAATCAGCTCACCCGCGCCCTGATCGGCTTCGGCGGGATCGCCCACTCCGGCAACCACCTCGGCTACAAGGCCACGCGCCTCGTGGCGCTGTGCGACCCGGACGCCAAGCGTGTCCAGGACGGCATCGTGCAGGCCGAGAAGAATGGCTACGGGAAGATCTTCACCTGCCGTGATTTCCGCGAGATCCTCGCCCGCCCGGAGGTCGATATCATCCATATCTGCACCCCACCCCACTGGCACGGGATCATGTCCGTTATGGCCGCCGAGGCCGGGAAGGACATCTGGTGCGAGAAGCCTATGACCCGTACGATCGGCGAGGGCCGTCGCGTCATGGAGGCCGTCAAGGCGAACGGCCGAATCTTCCGCCTCAACACGTGGTTCCGCTTCCAAAGCGGCTTCTATGGCTTCGGCACCGAGGTCAAGCCGCTCAAGAAGATCATGGAAAACCGTTTGCTCGGCTGGCCCGTCAAGGCGGTGGTCGGCAGCGTGACCGGCTTCTCGCTCAAGTTCGGCTGGAGCGGCCTGACCAACCTGAAGCCAGAGCCGGTGCCGTCGGATTTCGACTATGACCTCTGGCTCGGGCCGGCCCCCTTCAAACCGTACCACCGGCACCGTACGCACGGCACCTTCCGCGGCTACTGGGACTATGACGGCGGCGGTCTGGGCGACATGGGGCAGCACTATCTCGACCCCGTGCAGTACCTGCTGGAGAAGGACGACACCAGCCCGATCAAGATCGAGGTCAGCGGCCCGCCGCAGCACCCGGACGCGGTCGGCTCGTTCCACCGGATCACCTACACCTATGCCGACGGGTGCCAGATCGTCCTCGACGGGAACGACTCGCTCCAGGGCTCGCCCTTCCTCGAAGGCCCCAAAGGCAAGGTCTGGCCCAAACTCAAGTCGGATGTCCCCAACCTCGAGGCGCTCCTTCAGGAACTGCCTGAGCCCGCCCCGCAGCAGACCGACTTCGTGGAATCCATCAAGCTGCGCCGCACGTTCGCCCTGAACGAGCGCAACGGCTTCCGCTCCGCCACCATCGTGAACCTCGGCCTTGTCGCCATGCGACTCGGCCGCGGCTTCAGCTTCGACCCTGTGAAGCTCTGCGCCGTCAACGACCCGGCCGCCGACCGCTTCATCTACCAGCAGATGCGCGCCCCATGGGTGATCTGAAAGCCCCGGCCCGCGACAACCGAACCGCGACTCACAAACCCTATTGAGGACAAAACCATGCGACTTACCCTGACCCGCCTCGCCTTGCTCCTGCCCCTCCTGCTCGCCTCCTGCGCCACCGCGCAGGAGACCGCCGCGCAATGGGCCGAAAAGAATAAGGAGGCCCTCGCGACCCTTACGGCCGCCACGCTCGCCGACACGCTCAAGCAAGGCGCGCCCGCCTTCGAGAAGCTTTTCGCCGAGATCCGAACTGACGGCGAGTCCGACCCTGTGGCCAGCACGCGGATCGCCGCACTCTCCCAGGCCGTGATGCTGACGGCGAACGCCCATGCCCGCAAGGCCTATGCCGCCGCGCTGCTCTCGGCCGCACAGCGCGCAACCGCAGGCGACGTCACCTGTTTCTTCCTCGACCAGCTCCGCTGGTGCGGACTGCCCGAGCAGGCAACCGCCCTGCGCGCGTTCGAGAAGTCCGACAAACCGGGCGTCGCCGCCCTCGCTACCCTGACCGTCCTGGCCGTCACCGACGACCGTTCCTCGAAAGCCGCCCCCGCTAAAGGCACGACCTGCTCAGCCCTTAACCGCGAGCTGGCCGCCCTCGCTCCCAAAGCCCTCACCCCCCGCCTCGTCCAAGTCTTCGACGGCCCGGACACCGCCCTCGCCGGCGTGGCACTCGCCCACGCCCGTACCGCTGGCGGCCAAGCGGAGACCGCCCTGTGGGCCGCCAAGCTGCCGGCCGTCGCCGACCCCGTGCGCAAGACCATGCTGCTCGACATGCTCGCCAGCCGCGGCGACGCCTCCGCCTGCGCCGCCGTCGCCGCCTGCCTCGCGGACGCCGACGACACCGTCGCGGCCGCCGCCCATCTCGCGCTGCTCCGCCTCGATCCCGACGCGTTCGCGGCACGTATCCCCGCCCTGCTCAGCGGTTTGCCCGCTAACCGTCAGACGCTCGCGCGCGATAGCCTCCGCCAGCTCAAGACCCCCCTCATCCGGAAAGCCCTCACCCAGACGTACGAGACCTTCAGCGAGACCGGCAAAAAGGTCGCCCTCGAGCTGATTAAGGAGCGGCGCATCGCCGAAGCCGCGCCGCTCGGCCTGGCCGCGCTCGACGCGTCCGACGAGGAGGCCGTCATCGCCGGCTACCGCCTGCTGCGCGAGATCGCCGACAGCAGCCACGCCGAACGCCTGACCGCAAAGCTGCTGGCCACCGCAGGCCGCGTGACGCCCGAAGCCCAGACCACCCTCGCCGCCGCAGCCCGGCGCGACACCTCCGGCGCCTATGCGGCCGCCCTGCTCAAGGCCCTACAGAACGCCCCCGACACCCAGAAGGCGGTCGCGCTTGAAACCGCAGGCCGCCTCGGCGGCGAAGCGCTGCTCAAGGCCGTCGACGCGGCCTGTGCCTCCGCCAACGCCGACATCGTCACGGCCGCCCTCCGCGCCCTCTCCACCTGGCCCGACGCAAGCTCCACCCCTGCCCTCCTGCGCCTGGCCGCCACCTCCGGCCAAGCCAAGCACCAGGCCCTCGCCCTGCGCGGCCTCGCCAAGAAGCTGGGTGAGCCGGACGCCGACAAGAAGGCCGTCTTCAAGCTGTGGCAGACTCTCAGGCCCGGGGTGACCGACGAGGCCCGCCGCAAAGCGCTCGACGACCTCTTTAAGGCCGAGACGAACGTGGCCCTCGGCCGCCCCGTCACCGCCGACGTCCCCGCCGAAGGCAGTAACGTCCCCGCGCACCTCACCGACGGCACGCTGGAAAAGGCCTGGTACGGCGCCCGCTCGCCCGCCCGCGCCACCATCGACCTGGGCGCCGTGCAGACCCTCAACGCCCTGCATGTGACCTTCTACCACGCCGACGGCCGCACCTACACCTTCACGCTGGAACTGTCCGAGGATGGCAAATCCTGGAAGCAGGTCGCCGGCAACACCGACAGCCCCAAGCCCGCTACAGCCGACGGGCTCAGGATCGACTTCCCGCCGACCCCGACGCGCCAAGCCCGCCTGACCGTCCTCAAGAACAGCGCCAACCCCGCCGTGCACGTCCAGGAGCTGAAACTTTTCGCCGCCACCACGCCGTAACCTTGCGCGCTAATCCGTAACATCATTCTTGCGCATCTCCCCTAAGAAATTTAAATGCACATTGACAAAAGACGTCCAGACGTCTATTATCGGAACATGTCATATGCACAGAACAGAAGGCCGCCGGGGCGAGTCAGAGATGCCATTATGGATGTCGTCAAACACGCACATCGCCCGCTTTCTGTAAAGGAAATCGCCGCATACGTTAAACAGCGTCTCGGCGAGGTTCCAACGTCTTCTATCCGGTCCTATCTAAGACTGAACACGCCTGAATTCTTTGTGCGAGAGGCGCGCGGTTTCTACGCCTGCGCGTATATTCAAGCGGAACTCATTGAACCGGTTGAGCCTGAGCCCCCAAAAGCCGGGCGGTTTGCCTCAAATAAAGTCGGTAGCGGCGCTTCTTTGTTCAACATGGACTGCTTCAACTGGCTGGCCTTGCAAGCTGCCAACAGCCTGCATGCGGTAGTCACAGATCCGCCCTACGGGCTCTTCGAATACACAGAGGAACAGGTCGCTAAACTACGCGGCGGGCGTGGCGGCGTTTGGCGTATACCGCCCTCCTTCGACGGTCACGTTCGTTCCCCGCTTCCCCGTTTCACCGTCCTCTCGCCCAGCCAACTCCACGACCTGCGCACGTTCTTCACGGAATGGGGCCGTTTGCTGTTGCCCAAACTCGTCCCGGGTGCGAACGTGGTCGTTGCGTCCAATCCGCTGCTCTCCTACCTCGTGTCGGATGCGCTGGCCAGCGCGGGTCTTGAGCGCCGGGGTGAGATCATCCGGCTGACCATGACCATGCGCGGCGGCGACCGCCCCAAGGCCGCGCACGAGGAGTTCTCCGAGATCAGCGTCATGCCTCGCTCAATGTGGGAGCCGTGGCTGGTCTACCGCAAGCCCATCGAAGGCCGCGTGCAGGACAACCTGCGCAAGTGGGGCACCGGCGGGTTCCGCCGCCCGGAGAAGGACAAGCCCTTCGGCGACGTGATCGCCTCCGCGCCGACCCGCAAAGCGGAACGCGACCTCGCCCCTCACCCCAGTCTCAAACCCCAGGCCTTCCTGCGGCAGATTGTCCGCGCCGTCCTGCCCCTCGGCAAGGGCGTTGTGGTGGACACTTTCGCCGGTTCCGGCTCCACCCTCGCCGCCGCCGAAGCGGTCGGCTACGAGAGCATGGGCGTCGAGAAGGACGAGACCTATTTCAAGTTGGCCTGCGAAGCCATCCCGAATCTTGCAGCGTACGAACCTGCCGTCAGCGTGACGGTACCACCATCACGCCAGAAGACGATATATCCAGTTCCCTCTGAGTTTTGCGATACCTTCTCGATGTAAAGTCGCAGTCCGTGTACCCAACTCACCTCGCGCATTCTTTCGGAAGTCATCAACCGTCACATGTCCTAAATAAATTTCCGTGAACGCCATCGGACAACGATTTGTAGCAGGTTCCGTATCATTGTCAACGTCGTAGACAAAGACACACATCCACTGATTACGCGCACCGTGAGTGTCTACTGCACCACCCGATTTACGGGTGGTCTTGACTTCGATTCCATGGTCTCCTGCCTTCACCTCATTCCTCGGATACACACCACGCACTATCAGATCCGGATGCCCATTGAAGTAGGCGTTCTCGCACAAAACTCTAGCGTGTTTTGCCATACTCGAAGTCAACATATCAGACAATAACCCCGACATAATGGCTGGTCGCAACATGTCATCCAGTCTCCGAAGGCCCTTCGCCAACAGAACCGAGTTCACGTCATAAAAGAAATCGTAGACATCCTGTACAGCCATACGGAAATCATCGAGTCGCAACTCAAAAGGCAACTCGGCTTGCGCATTGAATTCCCCTTGAACAAGCGTGTTCTTTGTGACTGGCATTTGGAGTACCTTTCTACACCTTCGCCACGGCGATCTTGACGGCATGGCCGTTGAGTTCGCAGAGCCCGTCCGCCAAGGGGCCGAAGGCGAGCGCCTCGCACAGGGTCTCGGCCTTCACGTAGTCGGCGTGCGCCTCGATCGCGGCGCGCGCTTCGGCGTCGGCCTCGACCGTCACCGCGATGCGCTGCGTGACCTCGAAATCCGCCTCCTTGCGCAGGTTCTGCACGCGGCTGACGAACTCGCGCGCGAGGCCTTCCCGCATCAGCTCCGGCGTCAGGGCCGTCTCGATGCCGACCAGCACGTCGCCTTCCGAGGCCACCACCATGCCGGCCTTCGGCGCACGCTGCACCACCACGTCCTCAGCCGTCAGGACGACCGCCTCGCCCGCCAGGTCGAGCGTCACCGGCCGGCTCGCGGCCAGCGCCGCGGCCTGCGCGGTGCCGAGCCCCGCGATGGCGGACGCCACGGCCTTCATCCGAGGGCCGAACTTCGGGCCGAGCTTGCGGAAATCCGCCTTGACCGAGACGTCCGCCATGGCCGTCTCGTCGCAGCCGAAGGCCATCGCCTTGACGTTCAGCTCGTCCGTGACCAGCTCCTCAAAGCCCTCCAGCCGCTGCAAGACTTCAGGCTTCGACGAGACCACGTGCAGCACGGAGAGCGGCTGCCGCACCTTAAGATCGTTCTCCGTACGGAGCTGCCGCCCAAGCCGCACTACGGTCTGCACCAGCGCCATGCGCGCCTCCAGCGCCTCGTCGCGCGCGGCCGCGTCCGCTGTCGGGAAGTCACAGAGATGCACCGAATCGGGCATCCCGTCGCCCTTCAGGTTGCGGTAGATGGCCTCGCTGATAAAGGGCGTGAACGGCGCCGCGACCTTGCAGAGCTGCACCAGCACGTAGCGCAGCGTACGGTACGCGTGCGTCTTATCGTCGTCGTTCTGCGACTTCCAGAAACGCCGCCTGCTGCGCCGGATATACCAGTTGGTGAGATCCTCCACGAACGACACGAACGGCTTCACCGAACGCTGCAGGTCATAGGTGTCCATCGCCTGCGTCACGTCGCTGACCAGCGTCTCGAGCGAGCTGACGATCCAGCGGTCGAGCACATTCGGGCTCGACGGCCGGGCCAGCGCGCGATCATGGAAGCCGTCCACGTTGGCATAGGTCACAAAGAAGCTGTAGGCGTTCCACCAGGGGATCAGCAGGTCGCGCAGGATCTGCTTCACGCCGCTCTCCGAGAAGCGCAGGTTCTCGGCGCGCACCACCGGCGAATAGATCAGGTACAGCCGCAACGCGTCGGCGCCATAGGCGTCAAGGATGTGAGTCGGATCAGGATAGTTCTTCAGCCGCTTCGACATCTTCTTGCCGTCCTCAGCCAGCACCAGGCCGTTCACCACCACGTTCTTGAACGGCGATCTGTCGAAGAGGCAGGTGCCCAGCACCATCAGCGTGTAGAACCATCCGCGTGTCTGGTCGAGCCCCTCGGCAATAAAGTCTGCCGGGAAGAACGTGGAAACGTCAGCACTCCCGACGCCCGACCCCTCAAAGGGGTAGTGGTGCTGCGCGTAAGGCATCGCGCCGGACTCGAACCAGCAGTCGAGCACCTCCGGCGTGCGGCGGTAGGTCTTGCCGTCGCGCTGAATGACAACCTTGTCCACAAAGTGCTTATGGAGATCCGTCACCTTGACGCCTGAAAGCGCCTCCAGCTCAGCCACCGAGCCGACGCAGATCGTATCTGAAGCGTCCCGCTCGTTCACCCAAACGGGGATGCAGGAGCCCCAGAAGCGGTTGCGGCTGATATTCCAGTCGCGCGCCTCCTTGAGCCAGTTGCCGAAGCGCTTGTCGCCGACGTAGTCCGGCATCCAGTGGACACTCCCGTTGTTGCGTGCCAGTCGCTCGTGCAGATCCTCAACACGCACGTACCAGGCCTCGATCGCGCGATAGACGAGCGGCGTATCGGTCCGGTCGCAGAAGGGATAGCTGTGCACGATCGTGGTCTGGTGAACCAGCTTGCCCTCCTGCTTCAGCCGCTTGATCAGATCCTTGTCGCACTCCTTGCAGAAACGGCCCGCGTACTCGGGCAACGCGTCGGTGAAATGACAGGCGGCGTCGAGCGGGTCAGCCAAGACCGTCAGCCCGGCCTCCTTGCAGACCCGGAAATCGTCCTCGCCATAGGCGGGCGCCATATGCACGAGGCCGGTGCCGTCGCCGGTGGTCACGAAGGCGTCGTTGAGTACGCGGAACGCGCCAACGGCGGCATGCCCTGCAAAGTAAGGGAATATCGGCTCGTAGGTCCAGCCTCGCAGCGCGGCGCCCTTCAGCGTGGCGACACGCTGATACTCTTCCGGCTTTTTGTAATAGGCCGACAGACGCGCCTCAGCCATCACATAACACGTCTGACCGGCGGTGTCGCGCACGACCACATAGTCGATGTCCGGACCGGCGCAAATCGCCAAGTTCTCCGGCAGCGTCCACGGCGTGGTCGTCCAGACCAGCAGGCTGGTCTCGCCCCAGGCGGGATCGGCGCCCGAGAGCACCTTCGCGCGCACCGTCACCGCAGGATCCTGCACGTCCTTGTAGTTGCTGCCCGCCTCAAAGTTGCTGAGCGGCGTGCTGAGCTTCCAACTGTAGGGCATGATGCGGTACGACTTGTAGACACGCCCCTGCTCCCAGAGCTGCTTGAAGACCCACCAGATGCTCTCCATGAAGCCGGGGTCCATGGTCTTGTAGTCATTGTCGAAATCGACCCAGCGTCCCATACGCGTGACGGTCTTGCGCCACTCGCCCACATACTTGAGCACCATGGAGCGGCACTGCTCGTTGAACGTGTCGATCCCGAGCTGCCGGATCTCATGCGCGCCGCTGACGTTCAGCGCCTCCTGCGCCAACGCCTCGATCGGCAGGCCGTGGCAGTCCCAGCCGAAACGCCGCTCGACGTGATGCCCGCGCATGGTCTGGTAACGCGGCACGATGTCCTTGATCGTGCCGGCCAGCAGATGGCCGTAGTGCGGCAGCCCTGTCGCAAAGGGCGGCCCGTCGTAAAAGACATAATCCCGCTTCTCCCTATTGCGCGCGACACTCTTCCTGAAGGTGTCATGCGCATCCCAGAAGGCGAGCGTCTCACGCTCCATGACGGGGAAGTCGATCTTGTTTGAAACTGGCTGGAACATGGCACACCTTTCTTGGTAAAATGCGCCGCATTATAACAGACAAGCCTCGCTGCGAAAACCGATTACGCACACAACCCATGAGTCCGTCCATTAATTACAACTTAGTCACTTGACAAACTAGAGGCACATATATACCATCGGATCGCTTTACGACAAAAGGCTTATTTCTGCGGTGCATGACTTTCGACTTCGTACGAGGAGAGTTTATGGAAAAATTGAGAACTAATTCTATATCGGTCGGTCTCCGAGCACACGCCCTCTCGGCATTGTTGCTCTGCCTCACCCGCCTTGCTCAGGCGCAGGTCGTGGTCAGCGAGCTGATGTATAATCCCCCAGGCGGCAACACCAACGAGTTCATCGAGGTCTATAACGCCGGGACCCAGGCGGCCGACCTCAGCGGCTGGCGCTTTAACGCCGGAATCACCTACACTTTCCCAACCCCGACCACGCTCGGGCCAGGCTCCTATCTCGCCGTGTGCGTCAACCGCGCCGCCTTCACGGCCCTCTACCCCGGCGTCACTAACCTGGTCCCCGGCGCCTATAGCGGCCAGCTTAGTAACGAGGGCGAGACCGTGACCCTCGCCGACGCGCTCGGACAGGCCGTCTTTAGCGTGACCTACGACGATATCGCGCCGTGGCCCCTCGCCGCCGACGGCCTCGGCAGCTCACTCGTCCTGCTCGCTCCGTCCGCCTCCCCGAACGACCCCTCGAGCTGGGCCGCGAGCGCCCGCCTCAACGGTTCGCCAGGCGGCCCCGACACCCCGCTCGTCCGCGATGTGGTCATCAACGAGGTGCTCGCCCACACCGACCCGCCGCAGGAGGATGCCGTGGAGCTGCGCAACCTCACCACCAACCCCGTCAGCATCGCGGGCTGGTACCTGAGTGACGACGCCTTACAGCGCAAGAAGTACCAGTTCCCTGCCGGAACGACGCTTGCGCCTCTCGGCTACCTCGTCGTGTACCAATACCAGCTCAACGCCGCAACCGTCCCGTTTTCCTTAAGCGCCAAGGGAGAGGGCCTCTATCTCGCCGAAGCCGACGCCTCGGACTCGCTCGTGCGCTATGTCGACCAGTATGTCTTCGACGCCTCGAAGAACGGCGTCTCCTTCGGCCGCTGGCCCGACGGCACGGGCGAGTTCGTCACGCTGGACACGCCGACCTTCGGCGCCAGCCTGCCCGCCTCGCTGGAGGAGTTCCGCGCAGGTGCAGGCGCCCGCAACAGCGGCCCTAAGGTCGGCCCGGTCGTCATCAACGAGATCATGTACCATCCGCCAGCCTCCAACACCCTCGGCCGCATGCCCTGCGAGTACGTCGAGCTGCTTAACATCAGCGGCGCGCCGGTCGCGCTCTTCAACGCCCAAGAGCCCACCAACACCTGGAGCCTGACCGGCGGCATCAGCTACTCCTTCCCGACCAACCTCACGCTCGCGCCCGGCGCGTTCCTGCTGGTCACCGCCACCAACGACCTTGCGGGCTTCCGCGCCAGTTACGGCGTGCCGGCCAACGTCCCCGTGTTCGGGCCGTGGGACAGGAGTCTTGGGAACGCGGGCGACACGGTACGCCTGCGCGCGCCCAACACCGTCGAGGATGACGGCACTCTCGGCCGCTACGTGCTCGACGCCGTCACCTATAGCGACCGGCTCCCCTGGCCTCTGGCCGCCGACGGCCTGGGCGGCGCGCTGGAACGCACCGACCCCAACGCCTACGGCGACACGCCTGACAACTGGCACGCGTCGCCCGACACCGCCACACCCGGCGCCACCAACTCGCTCTACCTTCCGCCAGGCTCGATCCTGATCAGCGAGGTGATGGCCCTCAACCGCAGCACGCTGCGCGACGCGGACGGCGACTTCTCCGACTGGATCGAGCTGTATAACACCACCTTCCAGACCGTCTCCCTCAAAGGCTGGCACCTCACCGACCAGTCTGACACCCCCACGCTCTGGACTTTTCCGGATGTCTCGATCGCCCCCTACGGCCACCTCCTCGTCTTCGCCTCCTCCAAAAACAGGGCTGACCCTAACGCCGAACTCCACACCAGCTTCTCGCTCGACGCCGCTGGCGAATATCTCGCACTCTTCCGCGCCGACCTCACCCTCGAGTCCGGCTTCGACCCCGCCTTCCCCGCGCTGCCGGCCGACGTGAGCTACGGCTTCGACGCCGTCGGTACGCGAACCCTGACCCCCGTGCGCCCCGGATCATCGGGCCGTTACCTCGTTCCCACCAACGCCGCCTCGCTCGCCGCCGGCTGGGCTTCTGCCTCCTTTGACGACCGCGCCTGGAAGCCCGCCGGAAACGGCATCGGTTTCGACACCGACCCCCTCTACCGTCCGCTCTTCCAGACCGACCTCTACGCCGAGATGTATAACAAGCAGGCCTCCGCCTTTGTGCGCTATACGTTTGTCCTCGACGATGCGGCCGAGATCACCCGCGTGCTGCTGCGCCTCAAGTACGAGGACGGCTTCGTGGCCTGGCTGAACGGCGTCAAAGTGGCCTCCGGAGCAGCCCCGTCCTCACCCGTCTGGAACTCCGCCGCCACCTCCTCCAGAAGCGAGACCCTGGCCGTCGCCTACACCGACTTCACGCTCGACGCCTACACCCACTTGCTGACCGACGGCACCAACGTGCTCGCGCTTCAGGCGCTCAACAGTTCCACCACCAGCTCAGACCTGCTCCTGAACACCGAGCTGCGTCTCTCCTGGGCGCCGGCCGTCGTAACGCACACCCCCGTCACCGCTGGTTCGGTCGGCCGCTACCTCGTGCCCGCCACCTCCGCCGCCCTCGCCGCGGACTGGGCCGCACCCGGCTTTGACGACCGCACCTGGACCCCGGCCGGTAACGGCGTCGGCTTCGACACCGATCCCGACTACCTGCCCTACATCCAGACCGATCTCTATGCGGACATGTACGGCAAACAGGGCTCGGCGTTCGTGCGCTACCCCTTCCTCCTTTCAGACCGCGCCGACCTCTTCGAGGCCACCCTGCGCGTACGCTTTGACGACGGCTTCGTGGCCTGGCTCAACGGCACGCTCGTGGCTTCCAATAACGTCCCCGTACCCACCCTCTGGAATTCGCGCGCGCCCTCCAGCCGCAGCGACTCGTCCGCCGTCGTTTACCTCGACCATAACCTCTCCGCCTTCCTCCCCCTGCTCAACGACGGCACCAATGTCCTCGCCCTCCAGATCCTCAACAACTCCTCCACCAGTTCCGACCTGCTGCTCCAGACGGAGCTGGCGTTCTCCTCTCGCCCCCCCACAGGCACGCTGGATCTCGTCGCAGGCTTCCTCGCCGCCCCCTCACCCGACTCGCTGAACGCCGCCGCCTATCCGGCCGTCGTGCCGCCGCCCGCGCTCTCCCACCCGGGAGGCGTCTTCTCCGGCACGCTCAACGTCACCGTCACCTGTCCGCTCGCCGAAGCCGTACTGCGCTACACGCTCGACGGCACCGAGCCGACCGCCGCCTCGGCACTTTACGAAGGCCCCCTCAGCCTCACTGACGAGGCCGAGCTGATCGTGCGCGCCTTCGCGCCCGGCCTCGCGCCCAGCCCGCTGGTCTCAGCCGTCTTCCGCCGCGCCTTCCTCGGCATCAACGAGTTCATGGCCAGCAACGCGACCTCCACCCCCGAGATCGCCGACTTCACCGACTTCGGCGACTGGGTCGAGCTTTACAACGCAGGCACCAACGCCGTCGACCTCAGCGGCTACCACCTCTCCGACAATCTGGAGTCCCCCTTCCGCTGGCGCTTCCCCGACGGCGCGACCATCCCCGCCAACGGCCACCTGATCGTCTGGGCCGACGGCTACGACTCGCAGCCCGGCCTCACCCTGACGCGCGACTTCTGGCCCAACTACACCTTCGTCACCCGTGCGTATCACGCGAACTTCAAGCTCTCCGCCGACGGCGAGCAGCTCGGTCTCTTCACCCCCAGCGGCAGCCTCGTGGACGGTGTGACCTTCGGCCCCCAGCAAGACGACATCTCCCTCGGACGCCTACCCGACGGAAACGCGACCTGGGGCCACTTCGGCGAGGCCACCGCAGGCGCCGCCAACCGCGGCCCGCAGCTCGCCCAGAACCTCCACCGCGCCCCGGCCGTCACGATCTCCCCCGCCGAGCCGCTCTTCCTCGAAGGCCCCGCGACCGTGACGCTCACCTCCGCTGGCGCCTCAGCCATCCGCTATACGCTCGACAGCAGCCAGCCGACCTCCGCCTCGCTGCTCTACACCAACGCCTTCACCCTCGCGACCACCACCGTCGTGCGCGCCCGTGCCTTTGCCGACGGACTCCATCCCGGCCCCGTCGCCACACGCACCTTCCTCATGAACCAGCGCAAACCCGACCTGCCGGTCGTCTCGCTCGTCATCGACCCGCTGCTGCTCTTCGATCCGATCACCGGTATCTACGCCAACGTCCTCAAGGAGCGCGACGTGCCGGGCACGATCCAGTTCTGCACCACACCGTCCAACACCGCCTTCCACGCCGGTGCGGCCTTCCGCCTCTACAGCCTCAACACCTTCCTGAAACCGCAGAAGCCCTTCACGGTCAAGTTCAGCGGCAAGTACGGCACCGACCAGATCGCCTACCAGCTCTTCCCCGAAAAGCCGGTCGGCCCCTTCGACCGTTTCGTGCTGCGCAACGGTAACGACGACTGGGCCTCCGCGTTCCTCCGCGACACCTTGGGTCAGCGGATGCTCATGGGCGCGATCAACAACTCCGTACAGGGCTTCCGCCCCTGCGCCAGCTACCTCAACGGCACCTACTACGGCCTGATCAATATCCAGGAGAAGATGGACGAGGTCTACTGCGTGAAGAACTTCGGCGTCAACCTGGACGATATCGACTTCTTCGAGAACGCCGGCACCTCCAGTGACGATCTGCTTAACCACGGCACCGCCGACGCCTGGAATGCGTTGCTCGCCTACCTTGGAGCGAACAGCATGGCCGATCCCGTGCACTATGCGTACGTCAAGGGCCAGGTCGACATCGAGGATCTTGTCGACTACGTCTCCGGCCAAGTGTTCGTCAACGACACCGCCTGGGCCCACAACCGCAAGTGGTGGCGCGACCGCAACCCCGGCGGCCGCTGGCGCTGGTGCTTCGTCGACCTCGACCGCGCCTTCGGCACCGTCACCGACAACCGCCTGACGAGCATGGTTTCCAGCATGGAGGTGTTCCGCGAACTCCTCAGCAACGCGGAGTTCCGGGCCTACAGCGCACAGCGCCTGATGGCCCACCTTAACAGCTCCTTCAGCACCAACCGCATACTCCCCATCATCGACGCAGAGGCCGGCCGCATCCGCTCGGAGATCATCGCTCACTCGGCGCTCTACGCCTCGCAAGGAGGTATCCCCTCCGTGACCACCTGGGACTCCCGGATCGAGGCGATCCGCTCCTTCGTGCGCCAGCGTCCCGCCATCGCCATGCAGCACGCGGCCGCCACTTTCTCAGGCGGACAGACCGCGCAGGTGCAGCTCAGCCAGGGCGGCCCCGGCCGCGTCCTGGCGAACCACGTGCCCCTCCTGAGCAGCTCCACCAACACCCTCCTCGCCGGCCTTCCCGTAACCTTCACCGCCGTACCGGAGATCGGCCAGACCTTCACCCACTGGGTCGTCACCAGCAACCGGCAACAGAGCGTGGTCGCCACCGGCTCCGTCTGGCGCTATACCGTCGCGACTAACGAGATCCCCGGCTGGAACCAGGCCGCCTTCAACGACGCCGCCTGGCCCTCCGGCCCGGCACAGTTCGGTTATGGCGACGACGACGAGGCGACCGTCATCGGCGCAGCCTCAAACCTGATCACGTCCGCCTACTTCCGCCGCACCGTCGTGCTCAGCGACGCCGCTCCGGTCAGCGCCCTCAAACTCCAGATCCTCCACGACGACGGTGTGATCGTCTACCTGAACGGCACCGAAATCGTACGCGCCAACATGCCCGCAGGCCCCGTCGCGTTCACCACCTTCGCCCTGACCAATATCACCAGCTCCTCCACGCCGCACGAGAACGCCTACAACACCTACGCCGTGACCTCCGCGCCTTTTGTCGCGGGCACCAATGTGCTGGCCGTCGAGATCCACCAGTCCTCCGCGAACTTCACCGACCTCGGCTTCGACCTCTCCGCCGACCTCACGCAGACCTTCGCCAGCGTCTCGACTAACACCGCCCCCGTGCTGACGCTCGTCCCCGACAGCACCACGCCACTGAGCGTCACCGCCGTGTTCGCCCCGACCGGCGCGAGCCTGCTGCCCGCGACCGTGAACGGCAGCCTCACGCTCACCGCCGCCGGCTCGCCCTGGCTCGCCACCGGCGACATCACCGTCCCGTCCAACACCGTCCTCACCGCCGAACCGGGCGTCGCGATCCTGATGCCCGAGCGCGCCAGCATCTACGTGCAAGGCCGCCTCGCTCTGCTCGGCACCCCCGAGGCCCCCGTCAGCGTCGGCCCAAACCCCACACCGAGCGCCCTCGCACGCCTCTTCACCGACCCCGCGCTTTCCGACGCGACCGACCGGCCCTACCGCTGGGGCGGCATCGCCTTCGACCGCGCCGACCATATGGGCCTCCTGTCAAACGTCGTGCTGCGCGGTGCGACGCTCGCGGCCAAGGACTGTATCAACATGAAGGCCGCTGTCTCAGCCTTCGGCTCAGACCTCCTGATGCGCGGCCTTGATATCGACGCCTCCGATTTCCCGATTTTCGTTCAGGAGGGCGCCTCGACCGTGCTCGAGAACAGCCGTATCTTCATCAGCGTGATCGGCGACGGCATCAACATCAAACGCGCCGCCTACGCGCGTGTCGAGGGCTGCGAGTTCTCCTCCGCCAACCTCACCGTGGACACGGACGCCATCGATTACGACGGCATCCAGGGCGGTATCATCCGCAACAACTACCTCCACGACTTCCTGGGCGACAACAACGACGCCATCGACATCGGCGAAGGCACGCTCGACCTGCTGGTCGAGCATAACCTCATCGAGCGCTGCTTCGACAAGGCCGTCTCCATCGGCCAGGGCTCCACAGCGGTCGTGCGCCGCAACGTCATCCGCAATGTCGACATGGGCCTCGGCATCAAGGACGCCGGCTCCTACGGCCTGATCGAGCACAACACCTTCCGCGACGTCTCCCACGCCGTGGCGGTCTATGAGAAGAACCTGGGGTCTGGCGGCGGCAGCGCCGAGGTGCGCAACTGTATCGTCTCGCACGCCTCCGGCACGCCCTTCACCTGCGACGCCCTCTCCACGCTCGACGTCTCCTACACCCTCTGCGACACCGAAGCCTATCCCGGCACCGGCAACCTGTTCGCCGAGCCCCAGTTCGAACGCCCCAGCCTAGGGAACTTCCGCCTCCAGACCGGCTCGGCCGCCGTCGACTCCGGACACCCCGCCGCGCCCGCCGACCCCGACGGCTCGCGCGCCGACCTCGGCGCCGTGCCCTTCGACTGGCGCGAGGGCCACGCCGTCATTTCGGAGATCCACTACCATCCGGCCGGCGCCACGCCCGAGTTCGTCGAGCTGACCAACCCCGGCGGCGCCACGCTCGACCTCACCGGCTACCGCTTCTCAAGCGGCTTCTCCTACAGCTTCCCCTACGGCACGCTGCTCGCCCCCGGCGCCCGTATGACCCTCGCCTCCGCCTCCGGAATTGCCGACGCCCGCGTCTGGTCCTCCGGCACGCTCGACAACGCAGGCGAGGCGATCGAACTGGTGGACGCCCAGACCAACGAGATCGACCGCGTCGTCTACGCCCCGAACTCGCCTTGGCCAACGGCGGCCGACGGCCTCGGGCCCTCCCTCACGCTGCTCCATCCCCGCTGGGATAACGCCCAGCCCTCCAACTGGGTCGCCAGCGCCGTCTCAGGCGGTACGCCCGGCGCCGAGGAGACCGCCGCCTTCGGCACCCCCCTGTGGTGGCTCGCCGTCACCGTACCCGGCTTCAGCGCCTCAGGCATCGAGGCCGCCGCCCTCGCCGACACCGACGCCGACGGCCTGCCCAACTGGGCCGAATTCCAGGCCGGCACCGACCCGGCCGACCCGGCCAGCTTCCTGGCCGCAGGCCTCGAAGCCCCCTCGCGCTCGCCCGCCCTCCTCTGCCAGACCATCCCGACCGGCCCCGAGCACGGCGGACTCAGACGCTACTACACGGTCGAGAGCCGTCCCAGCCTGCTCACCGGCGGCTGGACACCCGTGCCGGGCTATACCGACCTCGAAGGCACAGGCCAGGCCATCCGCTACGAGCCGCCCGCGCACACCTCGCTCTTCCTGCGCGTGCGGGTCGACCTGCGCTAGTCGGGCAGGCCCTCGCTCGCCGCCCCCGACTACTCGGCCTCCGTGCGCAGCGCGGGGTCGAGCAGGTCGCGCAGCACATCCGCCAGATGGTTGAACGCCAGCACCAGCGCGAAGATCGCCGCCGTCACGAACGTCATCTCCCACCAGACCCCCTGCCACAGCCGCAGCCGCGCGTTATTGATCATCACGCCCCACGAAGGCTCGCCCTGCACCCCGATCCCCAGGAAGCTGATGAACACCTCCGTCGCGACCGACGCGGGAAAACGTACGGAGAAGGCGATCAGCACGATATGCCCCACGTTCGGCAGGATGTGCCGGAACAGGATGCGCCCATGGCCATAGCCGAGCACGCGCGCCGCCTGCACATACGCGCGCCCGCGATGCTTCAGCACCTCCGCCCGCACGTTCCGGCACACCCCCACCCAGGTCGTCAGGCCGATCCCGAGATAGACGCCCAGCAGCCCCTGCCCCACCACCATCGCGATCGCCAGGATGAACAGCAGCCCGGGCATCGAGGCCACCGTCGCGCAGAGCCACACCACCAGGCTGTCCGTACGGCCGCCGAAATACCCGCCGAGGCAGCCCAGCAGGACGCCCAGCGGAATCGCGATCAGCGACGTCATGATCCCCACATGGAACGCGATCCGCGCGCCCTGCACCAGCCGCAGCCCCACATCGCGCCCCAGGTTGTCGCTACCGAACAGGTACAGCGGACACCCCTCCGGACGCGCCCTCCAGCCGCCCGCCCGCGCGAAGGCTGGCGGGACATACCGGCACCCCTCGCGCACCTGGTTATACGCGGCCGTCCGGTCGGCGAGCCGGGCCGAGTGGTACATCGCCTCGCCATACAGCGCCGCACAGCAGTAGGCGACGATCACCGCCAGACACAGCCGCGTGTCCCACCGCCGCCACAGCCGCCTCAGTATGTTACTCTGTTCCGCCACTGCCGTCGCCCTCTTCCTCAGCCAGCCCAACCCCTACCCCAGCCGCACGCGCGGGTCAAGCCAGGCGTAACACAGATCCGTCAGCAGGTTCACCGACTGATAGAGCAATGCGCCGAGCACCACCACCGCGCGCACCACCGCCATGTCAGACGAGTGCACGGCGTTCAGGCTCACGCTGCCCAAGCCGGGGATACCGAAAAAGCTCTCCAGCATCAGGCTGCCCGTGAACAGGAACGGCACCGACAGGCTCACGTACGTCACCACCTGGATCAGGCTGTTGCGCAGCACATGCCGCACCATCACGCGCGCCCCGGACAGCCCCTTGGCCCGCGCCGTCCGCACATACGGCCGGTAGATCTCGTCCAGGATCGCCGCCCGGTAGAAGCGCACGTCACGCCCCAGCCCGCTCACAATCCCGATCAGCACCGGCAGGGTCAGGAACGCCGCGGACTCAAACCCCCAGATCGGAAACAGCCGCAGCCGGAACGCCAGCAGGTACTGGCCCGCCAGCACCCAGATCACGTAGTTCACGCTCATCAGGACGGTCGAGCCCGCCAGGATCAGCCGGTCCGCCACGCAGCCGCGCCACGCGGCGCACACCAGCCCCAGCATCACCCCCACCAGCGTGCCCCCCAGCAGGATCGGCACGGTCAGCGCCAGCGACGGCCCCACCCCCTCCGCGAGCACGCGCGCCACGGGCTGGTGCAGCTCGCTCGACACCCCGAGGTCACCGCACGCCAGCGCGCGGCAGTAGTGGAAGAACTGCGTGTCCCACAGCCCCGCGTTACGGCGCCCCAGCCGCAGCACGTCCGGCAACGCCCCGCCCACCTCTAGCCGCGCCGCGCGCCAGCCCTCAGGCACCTCCACGCTCACCGGCGCCCGGCCTTCGGCCCGCACCTCGCGCTCCGCGCCGTCCGCCACCGCACGCAGCACCGCCACCGCCAGCCCCGCGTTGACGCGGTACACGCCGGGCGGCAGCGCGTACGCCAGGGGCACGCGGCGCAGGCCCGGCGCCCCCCCCTCCTCCAGACGCGCGGCGGGCGTCTCGCCCAAGGCGCGCACCGCCGACCAGCGCCCCGCCAGCAGCGGCCTGTCATACCCGTAGCGCGCGTCAAAAGCCGCCAGCGCCTCGGCCGTGGCGTTCTTTCCCAGGACCACCTCGGCCGGCGACCCGCCCACCACGTGGAATAGCAGAAAGGTCAGCGCCACCACTCCGAAAGTGGTCGGCAGCATCTCCAGTATCCGCCTGATGACGTAATGCCTCATCCGCTCCTTACCCTGACCCCTGAAGCATACCTTATCGGCGCGGCCCTTGCCAAGCCTCACTCGCCGAGGACGGCATGTTCGGGCGCGAGCGGCACGTTGACAGCGTGTACGGCCGCACGGTACAGTATGAGGCGGCTGGAGCAGGTGGGGGCAGCCCCACCGGCGCGCTCTCCAGCGGAGGTGTCCCCAAAATGCAGACTCAGATCCAGTTCTTTATCGCCGTCTGGCTTAAGTTCTTCTTCATCTTCACCCCGTTTTTTGCGCTCTCAATGTTCCTGAGCCTCACGGGCGACTACACCGAGCGTCGCCGCCGCCGCCTCGCGCTGATGATCAGCCTGTCCGTGGCCGTGCTCTGCCTGGCCCTGCTGTTCCTCGGACGCCAGATCTTCGACCTCTTCGGGATCACCCTCAACGCCTTCCGCGTCGGCGTCGGCGCCCTGCTGTTCCTCTCTTCCGTCAGCCTGGTCCATGGCCGTAAAACCGCGCCCGAGACGCAGCAGGAGGAGGCCGATATCGCGGTCGTCCCGCTCGCCATGCCGGTGATCGTAGGCCCCGCCACCACCGGCACGCTGCTGGTGATGGGCGCGGGCCTCGACCAGGTCTCGGAGCGGTTCGTGGCCAGCCTGGCGCTGCTGCTCGCCGTGGCGTGCGTCGGCGTCATGCTCCTGCTGGGCACCGCGATCGAGCGCGGCATCGGACAGCGCGGACTCAACATCCTGAGCAAAGTCACCGGCATCGTGCTGGCCGCGCTGGCCGCCCAGATGATCCTGGACGGCGTCTCCGGCTATATCGCCGCGCAGGCCGCCGCTACAGCGACTTGATGTAGGCCAGGCAGCGGCCCGCCGACGCATACGCGTTCTTCGGGTCGCTCTCGTGCTCGATGACGTAGCACGTCGTGCCGCCCACCCGCTCGCAGAGCGTCAGCGCGCGCCGGAAATCGACCACGCCCTCGCCGAACACCGCACCGCCGGGCCCGCCGTGCTCCTTCAGGTGGACGCTGAGCGAACGGCCCGGATAACGCTCGATCATCGCGTACGGGTCGCCCCCGCCGCCCAGGCAGTTGCCCAGGTCGATCTGATGCACGAACGCCTTGGGCGTCTGATCGAACAGCACCTCCCAGGCCGTGCGCTGGCCGTCGATCTTCTTGAAGTCGCCGCCATGCGCGTGATACCCCACGTGCAGGCCCGCGGCCTGTGCCGTCTCGCTCGCGCGCGTCAGCGCCTCGGCCACCCGCAGGCAGCCGTCAAGGCTCTCAAGCTGCTTGGGGTCGATCCACGGCACGATCACATAGGGCGCCCCGATCGTCAGATGGAAATCCAGGGTCTTCCGGATCTGGTCGGGCATCACCAGACTGTAGCCGGTGTGCGTGCCGAACGCCCGCAGGCCAGCCTCGTCCAGCAGCTTGCGCAACTCAGCGGGCTTGTCGCCGTAAGGGCCGTATCCGGCGAACTCCACGCCCGCGAACCCGAGCGCCGCCGACTGCCGGATAATCGCCGCGAAATCCTCCTTGCCCTGCTCGCGGAACGAGTAGAGCTGGATCCCGACCGGGATGCGCTTCCTGCCCACCTTGGCCCCGGCCCCCGAAGTGGCGCAGCCCCCCGCCGCCAGCCCCGCGCACGTCACACCCAGATCCCGCACGAACTCTCGCCTAGTCCTCATCGTCCGTCCCTCCCTTATTGTTCACCCATTCACACTGGCGCCGCACGCCCTAGATCAGGAGCATGCAGTCGCCATAGCTGAAAAACCGGTAGCGCTCTCGGACCGCCTCGCGATAAGCCGCCAGCACGCGCTCGCGACCGGCCAGCGCGCTCACCATCATCAGCAGCGTCGACTGCGGCAGATGGAAATTCGTCAGCAGCGCATCCACGGCCAGGAACCGGTACGGCGGATAGATGAACATCGCGCTGGCGCCCTCGGCCGCCACCACCTGCCCCCCCTGGGCGGACGCAACGGTCTCCAGCGTCCGCACGCTGGTGCTGCCCACCGCCACCACACGCCCGCCGCGCGCGCGGCAGGCCGTCACGGCCGCAGCCGTCTCCGGCGCGATACGGTACCGCTCAGGATCCATGCGGTGCGCCTCGACTGTCTGCGCCTTGACCGGCTTGAACGTGCCCGGCCCGACGTGCAGCGTCACGAACGCCCGCGCGACCCCGCGGCCCGCCAGCTCGTTCAGCAGGCCGTCGCTGAAGTGCAGGCCGGCCGTCGGCGCCGCCACCGCCCCTGTCTCACGCGCATAGACCGTCTGATACCGCTCGCGGTCCGACCGCTCCAGGCGGTCGTCCGCGCGCCGGATATAGGGCGGCACCGGCGTCAGCCCGTGCTCGTCGAGCAGCGCCATCAGCGGCCGCCTTGAACGGAACAGCACCGTCCACGTGCCGCCCTCGCGCCGCCCCAGCATCTCGGCGTCAAGCTGGCCCGCCGCAAAGCGGGCCGCCTGGCCGGCCCGCACCGGCCGTCCGGAACCCGTGATACACGACCAGCACACGGTCTCGCGGCCGTCCTCCGCCACGCCCGCCGGAACCGCCAGCGGCTCGACCAGCAGCAGCTCCAGAGCGCCGCCCGTATCCGCCCACTGGCCGCGCACGCGCGCCGGAAACACCCGCGTGTCATTGAAGACCATCAGGTCGCCCGGGGCGAGGTACTCGGGCAGGTCGGACACGTGACGGTGCTCCAGCCGCCCGTCGCCGAGCCGCAGCACCAGCATCCGCGACGTCCCGCGCTCGGCGGGCGGCTCCTGCGCGATCAGCTCCGGCGGCAGCTCGTAATGGAAATCGCTCGTCAGCATCGCACGTCCCCTCAGCGCGCACGCCCCGGCAGCCGCGTGTCCAGCGCGCGCCGGCGTGTCTCGGGATGATCCAGCGTGTAGTGCAGCCCGCGGCTCTCCTTGCGCCGCATGGCGCTGCGGACGATCAGCTCCGCCACCAGCGCCAGATTGCGCAGCTCCAGCGTGTCGGCCGTCACCAGATAGTCGAAGTAATACTCGCGGATCTCGCGCCGCAGGTTACGGATGCGCCGCCGCGCGCGCGCCAGCCGCTTGTCGGTCCGCACGATCCCCACGTAGTCCCACATGCAGGTGCGCACCTCCATCCAGTTATGCGCCACCATCACCGCCTCGTCGCTCGCCACCGCCGTGCCGTACTCCCAGTCCGGGATCCGCAGCCCGTCCGGCAGCGACTGCGGCTCGTTCACCAGCCGGCCCGCCGTCTCATACGCGCAGACCAGCGCCTCCAGCAGCGAGTTGCTCGCCAGCCGGTTGGCGCCGTGAAGCCCGGTGCAGGCGGTCTCGCCCACCGCGTAAAGCCCGGGCAGCGAGGTCACCCCGTCGAGGCGCGCGCGCACCCCGCCGCAGCAGTAGTGCGCCGAGGGCACGATCGGGATCAGGTCGCGCGCCAGATCCAGCCCGAACTTGAAGCAGGTCTCATAAATCGTGGGGAAACGCTCCTTGAGGAACGAGGCCGGCTTGTGCCGGATATCCAGGCAGCAGTAGGGCGCGCCGGTACGCTTCATCTCGGAGTCGATCGCCCGCGCCACCACGTCGCGAGGCGCCAACGCGCCGCGCGGATCATACTTGCGCATAAACGGCCGGCCCTCGGCGTCGACCAGCTCCGCCCCCTCCCCGCGCACCGCCTCGCTGATCAGGAAGCGCTTGGCCTGCGGGTGGTACAGGCAGGTGGGATGGAACTGGATAAACTCCATGTTCGCGATCTCCGCGCCCGCCCGCCAGGCCAGCGCCACGCCGTCGCCGGTCGCGATATCCGGATTGCACGTGTACAGGTACGCCTTGCCGCAGCCTCCCGTAGCCAGGATCGTACACGGCGCCCGCACTGCGGAAATCTCACCGGTGAGCGGGCTGAGCACATAGGCGCCGACACAGCGGTTCACGCCGGGGCGCTTGAGCCAGCCGGTCGTGATGAGGTCGATCACCATCGTGTGCTCGACCGCCTGGATGTTGGGATGCGCCAGCACCCGCTCCACCAGCACCGACTCCACACGCTGCCCGGTGATGTCGCCAGCGTGCAGCACGCGGCGCTGCGAGTGGCCGCCCTCACGCCCGAGGTCGAACCCCGGCGCGCCATCGGTGCGCGGGTTAAACGAGACCCCCATCCGCACCAGATCCTCAATCCGCGCCGGGCCGCCCGCGATCACCGCCCGCACGACCTCCTCGTCGCACAGGCCCGCACCCGCCACCAGGGTGTCGGACACGTGCTGCTCGAACGTGTCGCCTTCGCCCATCACGCAGGCGATCCCGCCCTGCGCACGATTGGTGTTACAATCGTCCAGCCGTTTCTTGGTCACCAGCAGCACCCGCCCGTGCGGCGCCAGATACAGCGCGCTCATCAGGCCGGCGATTCCGCTGCCGATCACAAAATAATCACAGGTCTCAGTCCGCATACCCCTCGTCCCGCTCCGCCTCACGACGTGCCCCGCAGGGCACGAAACGGGAGAAGTATAGCACGCCCCACCGCTCCCACAAAGACCCATTTCTCGGCGCCGAGACAGCGGCGCGCGCGCCCGCCACTCACAGGCCTGAGACCGCGACGGGGCCGTCAAAGGCCTTACCGCCCCACTCCGCCGCCGTAACGCCATACTTGCGGAACGCCACGCCGAGGCTCTTGCCCCCGCGCGTCAGGCGCACGCCGCAGGCGGTGGCGGTGTCGACGCGCTCGGCCGTCCACACCTCGGCCTGACCCGCACGGTAAGGCACGAGAACGGTCAGGGTGTCGCTCGTCAATGCCGGACGCCTCAGGGCCGCCTCAGCGTGCCACATGTTCGGGAAAGGCGAACGGCCGTTACGCATCTTGGGAGGCGGCGCATAACCGTCCGTCTGTGCCAGCGCCACAGGCTGCGGCGCAAGCACCTTCATGGCCAGACCCGCGCTCTTCTGGTCAAGGCGCAGCGTCTGGGCGCCCTCGTCCAGCGTAAACGGGCTGTTCGCGTGAAACAGGAACTGGAAGGTCGCGGGCCGGGGGGCCTCGAAATCGTCAAACAGCACGATGACGTCCGGCTTCACGAAAAGGATCGCGCGTTCAGCCCGCGTGACCAGCCCCGTGTAGGCCGCCGTGGCCTCGCCGCGCACATAGTCCCATTCCGGCGTGAGCCGCGCGTCCAGGATACGCCCGGACGAGAGCGAGGAGTGCGTGCGCTGCCCCGCCCCGTTGACCAGCACGGCGTTCTGGGACCGGGTGGCGTGGCACCACTGATAGTGAAACTTGCTGCCGTGCAGGTCGCGGTAGGTGCAGGCAGGCAGCAGGCATTCGCCATAGGCGTTAAGCTGGAGCCCGAGCTGCGCGTTATGGCCATGGCTCTGCGTCCCGAAAGGGTCAGCCTTGAACAGCAGATGCACGTCCTGACGGCTGTCCGCGAGCGTGGCGTGCAGACTCGCGACACCCGTGCCGCGGAAGATCTTGGACTGCGGCCAGGCGGTCGGCGGCACGGCGGCAGGCAACGGCGGCAGGTTAGCCGCATATAGGAAGCCGGTCCAGCCTCCCGGCGCGCCCGTGCGGGTCTGCTCCAGCCACCACGCCCAATGCGAGGCGGCCGCCGCCCCGGCCGGTTCGGCCCCCTTCATCCGCGCGAAATAATGCAGGAACCCGCAACTGACAGGACGGTGGGAGAGGTCGCCGAAGCCGGAGGAGGGTGTGTTCGGCGGCACGACGTAGAGCGGGATATTTCCGATCTCGGAAAAGAACGGCTTTTTCAGGCCGTCGATCCCGAGCGCGCTATGCGCGACCTGCATCCAGGTGGTGACTTTCGTCATATATCCGGTCAGGTAACTCGCGCCCTCATGCCAGCCTCCGTCATCGTCCGACCAGACGGGATAGGCGGCGTAAAACTTGTTGACCGCATAGTCCAGCCACGTCTCGGCCTCGGGCACCTCGCCGTACAGCGCGATGCCGACCTCCGCAAGCTTATGCCAGATCCGGTTGCCGTGGCTATTGTACGGGCGCGTCAGATGACCGTTGCCCAGCCCTACCTCGCCGCTCTTCCAGGCGTCGCCCGCCCGGCGCTGCCAACGCGCGCGGAAGAAGGCGCGGTCCTCCTCGCTCAGCGTGTCATAGGCCCAGTCATAGGCGCGCACCGGATGGTAGAGCAACGCCTTGCCCGCCTCACAGTTGAGCGCGAAATTGCTCGGCCCGTCAGGATCCCAGCGCGCAAGGGCCATGATGAAGGCCCGGGCAGCCTCGCCGTATTTGGGCTCCCGCGTGATGAGCCAGACGAACGCGAGGGTCTCGGCCTCCTGGCCGGCACGATCCGAGGTCTCGCGGTTCGGCCACCAATGCTCGACCGCCACATCGTCTTCCTTGTTACGCGCCGAACCGCGCACCTTGGGCTCGGCCGTCGGGCCGGCCGCGATCAGCTTGTCCGCCTGCCTCCTCAGCTCCTTAAAGAGGTCGCCCGCCTTACCGGGCGCAGCGGCCGCCGCACGCAGACGCGGCAAGTCCTCCGGCCGCAGGAACAGGCGCGGCCGCCCGGCAGGCAGACGCTCGCGCTGCTGGGCGCGCGTGGGCATCGGGAAGGCGATCGCCTCCGCCGGCACCGTCACGGAACGCGCGGCACTCCAGCCGGACACCTCGCCCTTGGCGGTCTTGAGCCGGTAACGCCAGTGCCATTTGCCCGCAGGCCAGACTTCAGAGTGGGTATAGACGCACCACGGCACGTTCCGCGCGGTCTGCGCCTCGGCGAAATCCGGCGTGCGCGCCCATTGCACGTCGTACGAGGAGGCGCGCTTATCGTGGATCCACGTCAGGGAGGGCGGGTTCATCACGGCGGCCGAACCGTCGGCCGGCCGATACCCCCACTCGTCCGCCTGAGCAGGACGGTTGTCAATCTCCAGCGAAGCGCAGCGCGCCCAAGACGCGGCGAACACACAGGCCAGGGCACCGATTATCCATTTCATGCGCCCATGTTAACGCACGGCCCCGTACCGGTCAAGGCACGGCGCCGGCCGGCATCACCCTCCCCCTACCGCTGCGGCGTCACGACCGCCGACTCGATATTCAGCACCTGCGCGAGCTTGACCAGCGCGTCGGCATGATGCCCCACACCCAGCGCGAAATGGTGCGTCGGCCCCTCCAAGACCCAGCGCTTGAGGAAAGTGCGCACGTCCGGCAGGAACTTCCCGTGCGTGTTGGTGTTGCCGGTCGGAGGGATCGGACCGGCCAGGGACTCGCCTTCGGCGATCACGAACTTCAGCTTGCCGTCGGCCTTCACGCCGATCGAGAGCATCGTGATCGGCCCCTCCTGGATACTGAACTCCACGCCCGCCCCCCTGCCCGGCTTGCCGTGGTAAGTCTTGAGCGAGCGCAGGACAGGCTTGCGCGAGGCGATGTTCAGATGATGCGGCCCGTCGTGGCCGACCAGCACGGTGTCGCGCTCGAAATCGACCGGATGGAACTCCGCGAAGCTGCCGCCGATATCGAGCCGGTCCAGGATCATCATGGCGATACAGTTCTTCAGGTCGTACTCGCCGCACATCGGGAAACCCGCGCCCGTCAGCAGCGAGTTGCCTACGATCAGGTTGGTCACGAGTTCGCGCAGGGGCGTGTCGGGCAGCGCCTCGTAGTAGTAGGCCAGCCCGTCCAGATTACGCTCCGCCACGAACCTCTCCAGCGCCACCGCCGATTTCGCCGCGACCTCCAGATCACGTTCGGTGAGCTTGGTGGTGATCGGGTCGGAGACCGGGTCGGGCGTGTCGAAGAACGCCAGGATGCGCGCCTTCATCACCTCGACGGCCGGTCGGTCTTCGACGAGGTAATGCTTCAGGATCTCGTCCGGCTCGCAGAGCGCCACATGGCAGCCGAAGGCGGACGTGACCGCCGTCGGGTCGACGTGCATGTCGTACATCGACTCCAGCACGTGGCCCATCAGCCCGATGCGCGCGCGCCGCAGGTCGTGCAGGACTTTGGCGAGCTGGCACCACTGCGCAATCTCGGCGTCCGCGGCCGGGTCGCCCTCGCGCACACCGAGGATCACATCCGCCACCGGCCGCCCCATGCGGATCGCCACGCCCGTAAACTCCGGCACCGAGCAGAAGTCGTCGTTGCAGAGCTGCGTGTAGGTCTTGGCCGTCGCGTACGGCATCGCCCTGAGCGGCTGCAACGCCACCAGCACGATCGGCACGTTGAGGTCACGCGCCAGAACACCGAAAGTGGACGAGGTCGCGTACGTGACCATGTCGATGAAGAGCACGTCGAGGTCGGCGGCCTTCATCTCCGGCAGCGCGTCGTAGGCGTCCTGGGCTTTGTCAAGGATACCGAAGGACGCGGTCTCGACGCCGCAAGCCCTGACCTTCGCCTCGAACTGGACCAGCTTGCCCTTCAGCTCGTCCAGCAGGCCGTCGAACTGCGCCCAGTAGGTGTGGTGCCCGACACCCACGATGCCGACCTTCGCGGCCAGCGGTTTCCTTCTTTCTATGCGCACGATTGTCATTCCTTTGGAATGATGGAACAGTGGCTTGCTGGAATGGTGGAAGATTGGAATACGGGGCGATTCAAGGAACACTCTGTTCCGCATGTTCTCGCGCCAGCATTCCATGATTCCATCATTCCAACATTCCACTATTCCGGTTGCTTTACAGACTCGATCTGCGTGAAAAAGATCCCGCGTCGCTGCTCCGCCGTCGGCGGCGGGAAGAGCCCGCTCGCGAGACGGCCGACCAGAAGCGTGGGCGTGAAAGCGAAAGCCCCGCACCACCACGCGGGAATACCGGGATAGAGCCAGCAGAAGGCCACGCCTGCGGCTCCGGCCGCCAGCCCGAAAGCCGCGCCGCCCGCGTTAGCGCGAGCCGAGAACATGCCCAGAACGTAAACGCCCAGCAGCAACCCGAGGAAGGTGCTGGCAACGGCGGTGATCTGGTCGATGAAGTTCTTGCCGATATACGGGGCGAGCAGCGCGCAGCCGACCACACCCGCACCGATCAGGGCGGTCATCACGCGGTTCGCCCTCACGGAGGTCTGGCGGCGGTCGAGCAGGTCGAAGGTGATGACCGAGGCGATGCTGTTAAAGCCGCCCTCCAAAGTGCTCAGGGCCGCGGCGAGCAGACCGACACAGGTCAGGCCCGCAATACCCGGCACGCGCAGGTCGCGCACGATGAAGTGCGGCAGGATCTGATCCTGGCTGGCGAGCGCGGGCAGCGCGCCGGACGTCTGCCGGTAGTAGACGAAGATCACCGTGCCGACCAGCATGAAGAGGAAGTAGACGGCCGTCGCGACGAGCGCGTTGAGCGTCAGCGCGCGGTGCAGCTCCTTCGGGCCGGACATGCTGAGGTAACGCTGCACCGTCACCTGCGAGGTGGTGTAGCCGGGCAGATAGACAAAGAGGGCCAGAGCGAGCACCCACCAGACGCTGGTCTGGCCTTTGATGCCCGCCGCGACATCCGCGAGGGCGAACTTGCCGTGGGCGCGCCCGGTCTCGATGACCGCCGTGAGGCCGCCGTCCACGCGGCCGATGGCCAGCAGCAGGATGACGATCACGCAGCCGCCCAGCGTGACGGCCTGGAGCACGTCGAGCCAGATGATGCCCTTGAGCCCGCCGATGCAGGCGTAGAGGATCGCCACCGCGCCGATGCCGACCAGCGCGGCCAGGAATTGGGGCTGGCTCAGTCCCATCACAGCATCGAGGATCAGCACCAGCGTGTAGAGCATGCTGCCCAGCCAGCCGAAGGCGTAGCCGAAGAAGAGCACGGCTCCCAGTCGCCGCAGGCGCGGGTGGAAGCGGATCGCCAGATACTCGTAGACGCTGCGGATGCCGAGCCGCGTGTAGAGCGGCACGAAAACGTGCCAGAGCAGCGGCGTGATCAAGAGCGGGATCAGGAGCAGGACCGACAGCAGGCCCCAGTTGCGGTAGGCGCCCTCGCGCGGCAGCATCACGAACGCGGCCGCGCTGAAGGCCGCCGCGAAGATCGAGAGCCCCACCGCGAAGCCGTTCATCGCATGGCCGCCGGTGAAGTAGTCGTCGGCGCCCTTCTTCTGCCGACGTGCCGCCAGCCAGGCGAGCACGGCGGTCAGCGCCGCATAAACCCCCATCACGATCCAATCCGCATTTCCGATTGCCGCCATTGCCCCCACTTTCTATCCAGCGGTCAACGCGTTTCTTCGACACGTGGCCGACCCGAACAATCCTGAGAACCCGCTGAAACACCAGCATCTTACCGGTTCAGCCCCTGCCTGTCGATAGATGCTATATGTAACATTATGCAATCAATTCCGCTTTAACCGCAGTTGAGCGCATGAGCGGCCTCACCGAAGGATAAGCCGCGTGCCGCGGCGGATCCAGAGCAAAACCTCGTTGCCGGCCACCGCCAGATACGCGCCGTCCGGCACGCCCGTGAGCGTCCAGCCGCTCAAGTCGGTCGCGCCGGTCAGCGCGCCCGCCCGGAACACCGCCTGCCCGGAGCGCAGGAACCCGTCGCCGGCCACCTCGAGCGTGGCGGAGGCCGGCAAGTCCAGCGCGCCCGTCACGTCGATGCGGCCCGACGCGCCGGCCGCGCCGTCGTAACGCCACACGGCCGTGGCGCCCTCCTGCACCGTCAGCGCCGCGACGCGTGAGGCTGTCGCCGCCGCCGCGCCGAAGGCCGCGCCCGAGACGACCGTGACCGCCGAGTTGCTCAGGCTGCCGCTGACCAGCAGCGCGCCGTTGCTCACCACCGTCGCGCCGCCGTATGCGTTGGTGCCGCCCAGCAGCAGCATCATGCCCGCACCGGTCTTCACCAGTCCCGCACGATTACCCGTGTGAGAGCTTTCAAGCAGGTTCGCCGTGACCGTCAGGTCCGCCGCCGCGTCGGCCGTGACGTCCTCGACGCGGAAGGTGCGCAGCGAGCCCGCCGCCGCGTTGAAGGCCAGGTGCACGCCGTTGTAGAGTCCCGGCTCGGCGCGGATCTCGGAGGGCGGGCCGCCCGTCACCGTGACGTTTCCGCCTAGCGCGAAGGCCTGGTACGGCGCGCCCTGCCCCGGGCCGGTCACGAGCGCCCCGCCGTTGAGCGTGAGCGGCCCCAGGTACTGGAAGCCCTTGAGCATCTTGAAGGTGCCGCCGTTCAGGACCGTGGGCACGCCGTCGCGCATGGCGTCGCGCGTGGCGACCATTGTGGCGCCAGAGTTGACAGTGTAGGAGGAGGCGCGGGAGAGCCCGCGGCGCTGGTTGTTGTTGGGCGTGCCGTGCTGCAGCGTGCCGCCGTCCACAGTCACGGGGCCGTCGAAACTGTTGAGGTTGGCCGTCGCCGCGTCCACCACGGTGGTGCAGCCGGAGTGGCGGAAGACGCCGCTGCCGGTCACCGCGTTGGTCAGCAGCGACACGCCCGCGCCCGCGACGTCGAGCGTGCCTGCCGCGACCGCGGTCGGGCCGCCGTAGGCGAGCGCGCCGGCGAGGCGCAGTGTGCCGGGACCGGACTTGGCCAGGCCGCCGGGCCCGCTCACACCGTCGAACGTCAGCCGTGCGTCGTCCCCGACCGAGGTCACGGCGACGGCCGTGGCGGAGGCCGTGAGCGTGAGGTTGCTGACCGTCGCCCGGCCCGCGCCGGTCTTGCCGATCCCGCCGCTCACCGCGAGGCTGCCGCCTGCGGCGATCGCGAGCGTGGCGTCGGTGCCGGCCGCGTTGTCGAACGACAGCGAGGCGGCGACTGCGGAGGTGCCGCTTCGTACCGTAAGCGTCGCGGTCGCCGAATTGCTGAGCGACGCCGCGTCGATCGCGCGGGGCGCGCCCACGGGCGTCCATGTGGCCGCGTCGGCCCAGTCGGCCGCCGCGCCGCCGAGCCATGTCTTGGTCATGGCCGGTGCCGCCATCTCCATCAGCGCGGCCAGCCGGGCCGCCATCTGCGCGAAGCCGGCGTCGTTCGGATGTACGCGCACGGCGTCGAAAAGGGCGGTGTCGGGATCGATCAGCGCCGGGCCTTCGATGACCGCGAGGTTGGGGTCGCCGCGGGCGGCGGCCACGTCGCGCACAACCTGCCGGTACGCCTCCAGCGGCTCGACGTCGCCGGCGGGATCCCAGGCCGGGTCCACCCAGAGCGGGGTCAGCAGGTAGACCGGCGCCGTCGGCTGCTGCACGCGCAGGTTCGCGAGGAAGCCGTCCAGCCGGTTGCTGTACGTCGCCAGTGAAGTGCCGCCCTGCCAGTCGTTGACGCCGATCAGCACGCTGATCACGTGCGCGCCCTGCGCGCCCACGGTGGCGCCGTCGGAGGCTGTGGCGGCGCGTCCGCCGTAACCCATATTGACCAGTTGCCAGTTTCGCAGCTCGGCCACCCGGTAGGCGTAGCTCCGGCCGACGTCGCTGGCCGTGAAGCCGTGCGTGACCGAGTCCCCATAGGCGAGGTAGCGCGTCGCGGGGCGCGCGGCGGGCGTCTGGAACTGGGCGTCCAGGTTGACCTGCAGGCCCTGGAAGTCGACCGCGTCGCCGTACGGCAGCACCAGTTCGTAGTCGTGGAAGCCGCCGCCGGGCGGCACGGCCAGCGTGACCGTGACGTGCTCCTGCGTGCGGACCGTGGCGACGGCGGCGGTCTGGAAGCTCCAGAGCGCGTTGGTCTGGCCGTCGACCCGGTAGAGGCCGAGGCTGTTGCGGGCGCTGGTGGAGACGTGCAGCTCGTTGTAGTAGAGCACGGCCTGCGCGTTCGTGGCGTCCGTGCGGAAACGGACGCGCGCACCGGGATTGTCCCACTCATAACCCTTACCGGCGACCGGCAGCAGGCGGTCGAAGCGCGCCAATGCGACGGACGCGTCGAAGGGCGCGGCCACGACACTCTTGCGGACGTAGTCGGAGTAGGCGATACGCGGATCGTCCGCCGCGACCCAGCCGGGCACGGCCGGAGCGGGTAACGCGCTGATGAGCAGCTCGTCGGCCGTGAGCGCGCGGGCGGTGAGGCGGAACTCGTCGATCAGGCCGTCCCAGCCCGTGCCGCGGTCGTAGCGGTTGCCGACGGCGAAGGCGGCCGCGATATTCGTGACCGCCGTCTGTGTGTGCGTGCGGCTGGAGGCTTGCAGCGCGCCACCGACGGTGAGGTTTTTGAAGTAGAAGGTGATGCCCGAGGCGCTGGTGTTCGTCGGCGTGAGGACGGCGGCGACGTAGTAGTCGGTGTTCGTCTGCAGCTCGAAGCCGGAGTTGACGGTGTCGAGCATGCCGCCGGCGGCGCCGCAGAACTGCAGGACCAGGCGGCGCGGCCCTTGCCCCGAGCCTTCGCCGGTGACCACGAGCTGCCAGGCCAGCGTGCTGCCGGTAGAGCCGGTGCCGTGCGCGGCGAGCGTGCGGAAGGTGCCGCCCGCGCCGCCGGAAGCGAGGTTCACGAACGCCTCGACCGTGAAGGGCGTGGTGTCGGACGGCAGCAGCGGGCTGTCAGCGCAGGTGAAGACGTCGCCGCTGGCGGCGGCGAAACGCGCGGCGTGCTCGTTCGTGCCGCCGCCGAAACCGAAGAGACGCGGGAAGCTCGCGCCCGCGCCGGTGGCGGCGAGCGCGGTCTGCTTCGGGCCGGTGCCGGTCGTCGCGTTGGAGGAGAGGTTCAGGAGATCGTACTGGTCGGTCTTGAAGCCGGGCGAGCGCTCAAAGCGGTAATGGGTGACGCCCGGCGGGAGCGTCTCCGCCGCGACCACGGTGCGGAAGGCCGAGGTGCGGGTGCCGAACGGATCCGCAGCCACGACGGTCAGCCCGTGGATGCCGCGCGAGGCGAGCGTGTGGGAGAGCTTCCAGCCGCCGGGGCCGGGCTCGGTCTGCACGCCCAGCAACTGGTCGCCGTCGTAGTAGGAGACGGAGGCGATCGGCGGCGTCTGCGTCTCGATCACCGAGAGGCGCACGTCGTCGAGCGCGGCGCCGTTGACGTAGGCGTAGTACTGCAAGCTCTGGAGCCCGCCGAAAGCCCGGTTGGTCGGATTGCGGAAGAGGCGCAGCGCGCCCGTGCTGAACAGTGCGCCGCCGGCCGGCCCGTAGCTCACGGAGTAGCTGTCGCTGGCCGCCGTGTAGTTCAGGACAAACTCATACTTGAAGGGCCCACTGGTGAAGGCGCCAGCGACGAAGTCGTAGGTCGAGCCGGCGACAGCCGCGCTGGAGAGGGCGGCCGCGCTCGAGTTGTCGGTGAAGACACTGGCCGTGAAGGGCCCGGTCGCCACGTCGGGCGCCGTGAAGCGGAAGGTGAGCCAGGGCGAGGAGGCGTTCGTGGCCTGATTGGCCTGGAAGAGGTTAACGATCAGCGGCTGGTTCCACGTGTTGCTGCCGGGGGTCAGATTGACGGTAAAGGCGAAGCGGAGCTGAAAGTTCGTCGCCACGGGCGCGAAGGACTGGCTGAGGCTCGCCTTGTCACGGAGCACAACGGAGCCGCCGGAGGCGCCGAGGTCGGGCCCCTGGCTGATGTTCGCCGCATTGCCGCAGATCCAGCCGGACGGCTGGCCGGAGGACCACTGCGAGAAGTCGCCGTTGGCCAGCAGGTTCAGCGGCGCGAGGGTGACCTCCTCACGGCCGAAGCCGCGAGGGTCGACCTCGATGTCGAAGGCTTCGCCGACCGGCAGCACGGCGAGCTGGGGCGGGTTCGTCTGCCCCGGCTGGATCTCGTCGCCCGGCCGGGCGGCACCGACGATCGCCACCGGCCCCTGCAGCGGGATCTCGCCGCGCGTGGTCACGCCGTCACAGGAAGTAAGCGCCTGGTACGCGCGGGCCGCAGCTTCGCTGGGCAGCCAGGAAGCGGCGGCAACGGCGCCCGTGTAAGACGCGTACGGCGCGATGTCGACGTGGGCGCGGGTGTCCTGCCCGCTCGACGAGGTCGTGTACGGCCTGTAGCCCAGCCATCCCGACTCCAGCGGAATGTCGGCCAGCGCGACAGGGTTCCCCGGTTCCACGCTCGGCACGCCGGCCGGATAGCGCCGCGCCAGGCACTCGGCCAGCCAGACCCAGGCCAGGGACCAGCCCTGATTCACGAAGGTGTCGTGGCCCGTCAGCCAGTCCATGGCGTAGGCCGAGCGCCCCCCCTCGCCCCGCCACACCTCGAAGATCCCGTCCGTGACGGCGGGGCTGGTCAGCCCGTTCGAGTCGAGCGAGCCTGGAATAAAGAGCACCGGCACCTGCCGCGTGGCCGCCGGCTGGCTCGAGCTGAAGGCGCTGCTGCCGCGCTGCGGCACGCAGGCGACGACGCGCTCGCGGACGTCGTTCGCCATCTCGGTGGAGACGAAGCCGCCGAGGGAGAAGCCGGTGAAGAGCAGCGGCGCGTTGACGATCTCGGGGCGGCCGCGGCCGCGGCCGCCGCGAGAATCGCCTCGACCGAGGCGCGCGCTTCGGTTTCCGAGATACTGGTGTAACCCGCGTTGGAACCCGCGCCGACCAGCGCGCACCCCAGCGACCGGGCCGCCTCCTGCCAGACCGTGTCGTCGGCGCGGAAGCGCCAGTCGCCGCCGCTGCCGGGATAGAGGAAGACCACGCCGCGGATACGGGGCACAGCGGCTGCGGGCGGCGTGTAGATCCGATAGTCAGCGGTCTTACTTCCGGTCGCCGTCGGCCATGTGGCCTGAAAGTTTGCCGTCCCCCCGCCCGCCGAGAGGGCGGCCGCCGCCAGCAGCCCCAGCCAGTTCCACCGCGCTGAATGCATCTCAAACACTCCTCGTCATAAACGGGACACCTGCCTGTACCGCTGTGGTTCAAGGCACGCCTGTGCCATCCAGTATAACCAAGTCCAGTAACCTGTCGATAGATGTTATACGTATCATTTTTCATCTTTTCGCGCATGTATATCCGGCCTGTTGCAGAGCGGCTTCAGTAACGGGCTGACTTCCCAAGAATTCCCGCCGCGGACCGATGCCCCAGAAGCTGACATTTTGAGTGTCGGCACCAGCGGGATTCGCTACAATGCCGTCATGAATAAGTGTTTGGTTCTCGTTTCATATTTGGCCGTCTCCGTTCTGGCGTTCGCCGGGGAGCGGGTATCGCTGTGGCCGGAAGGCAAGATCCCGGATTTCCAACCCCAGCAGCTCGCGGCGACCACCCAGGAGGCGAAGGCGCCGGGCTTCCAGGCCGCGGAACATGTGATGCCGTATCTCGACTGGTATGAGGCGCCTGCGGAGAAGAACGGCGCCTGCATGCTGCTCATCTCCGGCGGCGGCTATCAGAACTGCTGCGACGGGGTATGGATCGAACGGGTCGCGAAGAGGATGCTCGACCTCGGGTTCGTCTGCGTGAGCCTCACCTACCGCACGCCGCGCCCGCAGGGGCTGCCGATCTACCAGAGCGCGTGGCAGGACGGGCAGCGCGCCGTCCGCCTCGTGCGCGGCGAGGCGGCGAAGCGCGGCTTCGACCCGGAGAAGGTCGGCGCGTTCGGCTTCTCCGCCGGTTCGCACCTGACGGTCCTGCTCGCGACGAGCGCGCTCACGCCGGCGTACGCGCCGGTCGACACCCTCGACCAGCTTCCGTGCCACATCAACTGGGCGGTGCCGATCTACACCGCCTACGCGCTCACGGACGGGCTCGCCGGCCCCAACACGCGTGACGGCGACGCGATCGACGTGAAGCTCTCGGACGTGTTCAAGTTCGACGCCAAGACCTGTCCGATGGCGCTTTTCCACGGCGGGACGGACATCTATTCGCCGAACGGCTCCACGCAGATCTACCGCCAGCTCCGCCGGATGAAGATCCCGGCCGAACTCCACCTTTTCGCGGACCGCGGTCACGGTTTCATGGGCGACCCGGGCAAAGGCGAGGACGGGACCGCCTACGACCATTGGCTCGACCGTATCGCCGAGTACCTGCGCCAGATGAATTATGACGGGCGCCTCGGCGAGGAGGTCGACCTGATGGCCCGGTATCCGAACGACGACGCTCGCGGCGAAACCTTCAAGCAACCGGTCTGGCCTGAGGGCAAGATGCCGGACGCGCAGACGAACCAGTGCCTGCCCTATCTTGAGTGGCACCTGCCGAAGGAACTCAAGACGAAGGCCATACAGATCATCTATTCAGGCGGCGGTTATAACGGCAACAATCCGGACGGTTTCGAAGTCGCGCCGACGCGGCGCTACCTGAACGAGAAAGGCATGACGGTCGTGACGATGAAATATCGCACGCCGCGTCCGCAGGGCGGACTGGCCAAGCACACGACGGCGTGGCAGGATTTGCAGCGCGCCGTCCGGATCGTCCGCAGCCAGGCCGCGGCCAGGGGGCTCGATCCCGACCGTATCGGCATCATGGGCTCCTCGGCCGGTGGACACCTGACACTCATGGGCGCAACCAGCTCGAAGCGCCGCGCCTACGCGCCGATCGACGACCTCGACAAGCTCCCCTGCAGCGTGCAATGGGCCGTCGCGATCTACCCGGCGTACGCGCTCACGGACGGCGCGGATTCCGGGAACAAGAACGGTGGAAACGAGGACGACGCGCGGCCCGTCCCGGAGTTCTCGTTCGACCTCGCGACGTGCCCCGTCCTCTTCATACACGGCGATGCGGACGGCTGGGCGGCGATGAATTCGGTGAAGTGCTGGGAGCAGCTCCGCCGCATGGGCCTCCAGTCTGACCTCCACACGCTGGCCACACGCAATCACTGCTTCCAGCGCAAGGCCGCCCCGGGCACGGGCAGCTATACCTGGATGGGACGCATCTGGGAATTCATGAATCACAAGGGATTCAACAAGTAAACACGCAAGCAAGGAATAGCAGATGAAGAAACAGATGATGCTTATCGCCGTCGCGGCGATACTCTCGGGATGCAGCACAGTCGGCAACGGGCCGAAGAACTCGAAAACAACGTTCGCGAAGGACGCGCTCGCGCCATTCGTCGAGAACGGACAGCTTCCGGGCGCGGTCAACGTCTTCTACAAGGACGGCCTGCAGGAGGTCGCCTGCGTCGGTTACGCAGATGTTACCGCAAAACGTCCGATCACCATGGACGACGTCTTCATGCAGTGCTCGCAGACCAAGGGCTTCTGTGGCGTGACGATCGCAATCCTCGTCGAGGAAGGTAAGATCTCGCTCGACGATCCCGTGTCGAAGTACTTGCCGGAGTTCAAAGACCTCTGGGTTCACGAGTCCACCTCGAACGGGGTGAAGCGGCTCGTGCTGGCGAAGAACGCGCTCACCGTCCGCATGGCCATGAACCACACCGGCGGGTTCCCGTTCGAGATTTGCGCGAAGCAGGGTAACCTCAAGGGCGGCGGCTGGTCAGGCGGCGCTCCGCTCCGGCAGACCGCGGCGATCGCGGCCGCGTGCCCGCTGCTCTTCGAGCCCGGCACCAAGACGCAGTACTCCAACACTGGCATCGACATCGGCGCGGCCGTGGTCGAGGTGGTGACCGGCCAGCGCTGGGAGGACTTCCTCAAAGAGCGCGTCCTCGCTCCGCTCGGCATGGTGTCCACCTCGTTCTGGCCGACCGACAAGCAGCTCAAGACACAGGTGGAGATGTACGACTGCGTGAAGGACGCGCCCGCGAAATATCGCCTGCAGAACGAGATGCAGCAGCGCCCCTACAACGACGCGCATGTCTTCGCGTCGGCAGGCGCGGGGCTCTGGACGACCGCGAACGACCAGCTCAAGTTCTACAAGATGCTCATGAACCTGGGCGTGGGCGAGAACGGCGTGCGGATTCTCAAGGAGGAAACGGTCAAGGAACTCCTCGCGAAATCGACGCGTCCGAAAGGTCTGGGCGGCTACTCTCTCGGACTCTCCGCGCCGGAAGAGGACACGGAGGACGCCTGGTTCGGACATGGCGGCGCGTGGGGTACGAACTGCATGGTCAACTGGCACCGCAAGGAGCTGAAGCTCTGGGCCGTGCAGCTTTGCGGAAATCCTCGCCCTTGGGACAAGGCGCGTACAGCGGCCGAGGACAAGTTCTTCAAGACCGCGATCGACAACTCCGGCGCCGACGCCTACACCGGCCGCGTCAAGTAGGGCTCGGACGACTGATAACGATTCCAAACGAGCGGCACCACTCACAGGGATGTGCGTCGGTGAACCGCCGCGATCCGCTACGGCAAGTCTTCTTGGCGTGGCGGAAACTGGGCGTTCACGTCCGGCCTGGGCTAATGCCATGCACTTTGCCCGTCTGAAAAACCATGACTACCGCGGCGAGGGCTATTACTTCGTCACGTTCGCCACCGCGCCGCGCCGTGCTCTTCTGTCGGAGATCAGGGCTGGACAGATCCGGCTATTCCCAGAGGGCAGAACGGTTGTGGAGGCGTGGCAGCGCATACCTGCTGACGATCCGGCCTACAGCCTCCGGGTGAACGTGGTGATGCCCGACCACTTTCACGGAATCTTGGTCTGCAAAGGAAGCGCCCATTATTCGCTTCCCCAGATTGTCGAACGGATGAAGGCCCGCTCCCGTCAGGCCATCCGGCGGCTGAAAAACGCGCCGACGCTGGACGTATGGGAGGACGGCTTCCACGACTATGTCGCCTTCACCCCCGCGACATTCAACGCCTTTGCCGATTATGTGCGTGACAACCCGCGCCGTTGGCAACTCCGGCACGACAACCCGCAATGGTTCGCCAAGCAAACAGATGTGGTCCACCCGCGCCTGCCGCCTGAAACACGTTGGACCGCCTACGGCGACCGTACCCTGCTGGACTATCCTTGGCTGGAACCGGTCGTTATTTCCCGGCGGCTGGAAGGCGTGGAACTGGAGACGGAGGTCGCGCGGTTACTCGCGCTGGCCCGCGAGGGCGCGGTGCTCATCGGCGGGTTCATTTCGCCGGGCGAACGTCGGGTGGCGCGCGAAGCGGCGGCGATACCCCGTTGCCGGCTGGTCTACCTGCACCCGTGGGGGCTGTCGCGTTACAAGCCGCACGGCCGCGCCGCAGCAGAACGGCTGGCCTCCGGCCTGACGCTTGCGCTCAGCGGTCTCCCCGACACTGAAGAGTCCGTGCCGCGCCGTGAAAACTGCCTTCTCAACAACCGTTGGACCCAGGCCATCGCCGCTCGATGGGAAGGCCAGGAATGATAAAGAACCGAGGGATAGGAGAACGAACGATGAAAGCTAAAGGGCCGCTGTTGCTTGCGTTTTCGTTTGCGTTGCTGGCTGCGGCACAGGCCGAGGACGTCAGGGTCTTCGGCGAGGCGTTCCGCGTGGAGGGCATCGGCGACAAGGCGATGGCGCTGTGCCTCGAAGGCGACAGGCTGTACGCGGGCGCGGGTTCGCTGCTGTACGTCTATGACGTCTCGAAACCGCTCGCGCCGCGGAAGCTCGGTGAGGTGGACGGCTTGGGCGGAGTCCGCCAGATCGCCGTGCAAAAGGGCATGGCGTATGTTTCCACGCGCGAATACGGCCTGTGGATCGTCGACGCGACGCAGCCGCAGGCGCCGCACATCCGCTCCCGCTTCGACTGCTGCGAACTCGCGACCGGCGTGGACGTCGCGGGCGACGTCTGCTTCCTCGGCCAGCGCCAGAACGGCGTGGAGTTCATCGACGTCTCCGATCCGGACCAGCCGCGCCACATCGCGATGCGCAAGACCGACGAGTCCCAGAGCGTCGTCTACCGCGACGGGTGGCTCTATTCCGGCGACTGGGGGACGGGGCACGTCACCGTCTTCGACGCACACGACATGCAGGCCATCCGCCAGACCGACCATGTTGAACTCTACGGTTACGGTGACGGCGTGTGGCTGCAGGGCCGGTACCTGTACGCCGCCACGGGCCACCATTCCAAGCACCGCAAGGTGTCGGGCGGCGTGATGACCGCCGAGATGCAGCGTTTCGGCGGCCCCGCCGACGGCGGCGGCATGGGGCACGGGCTCGACATTTTCGACGTCGCGGATCCGGCGCATCCGAAGAGCGTCGGCCGCGTGGACTATCCGCCGTTCTACGCGCGCGGGCTCGACATGTGGACGCCCCGCACGTCCGGCAACCTGCTGATCGCCGCCCAGACGCACAACGGCGTGTTCGCCGTGGACATTTCGGACAAAGCCAATCCCCGCACGCTCGACCGCTGGGTTTCGCCGAACCCGAAGCGTCAAGAATGGCCGAGCGACTGCGTCGGGTCCGTGGCCGTGGCCGACGGCGCCGTGTACGCGGCCGTCAACGGCGCGGGAGTTTTCGCGATCCCGTGTCCGCGAGCGAAAGCGGAACCCTTCGACCGCGGCGCGCCGCCCAAGAACGCCTCCTTCCGCGAACCTTATGCCGCGGACGCGTCCGCCTGGCACGTGTGGAAACCGCGCGACGTCGGCCAGGCGCGCGGCGTCGCGGTGCGGGGCGACGTCGTCTACGCCGCCTGCGGCGACGCGGGCCTATACGCCCTGCAAATCCTGCCGGATAGCGGCGGGTTCAAGGAGCTTGCCAAGTTGCCGGGGCATGACAAAGTGTTCGATGTGAAGGCGGAAGGAAGCCGCCTCTACACAGCCGAAGGACATGACGGCTTCGGCGTATACGAGCTGGACGGCGCGGCGCGTTTCAGGGAAGTCGCGCGGCTGCCGAGAATCTCCGGCGAAAAGAACCTGGCGCTCTATGTCCAGCCGGCCGTGCCGGGCTGGCTGTTCTGTTCCGATCGCCGCGGGTTCGAGCTGTATGACGTCCGCGCGTTGCCGAAATTCAAGCACGCGTTCCACAGCGGATCTTGCCCCGGGTGGGACAAGTACCTCGCGGACAGCTCGCCCGACGGGCGTCATTTCGCGTTCAACAACGCCAACACCTCGATCAAGTGGTTCGACCTCGCCGCCCTTCCCGCGCCGCGTCAGACCGTTGAGACGACGGTCAATCGGCTGAGCCTCTCGAACGGGATTTGCACCTTCCGCGACGGGCTATCCATCGCCAGCACGAGCGGCGGCTACGCGCTGCTCCGGCCCGGTGAAGGCGATCCGGCGGACGGAAGCAAATGGAAAATCCTCAAGCTACCGGCGGCGTTCCCTGGCGACGGACGGAGCGACGCGATCAGCGGCATTCCGCGCTCGGACGGCAAGCGGGTCGTCTTCACCAGCCGCATCGAGCGCCGCGCCGCGCTCTACGACTTCACGGACGTCGAGCGCCCCGCGCTGCTGGCCGCCTGGAAATTCTCCGGCAATCCCGACATCGCCGCTTTCCATGCCGGCAAGGTGGTGATCCCCTGCGGTTACGCGGGCGTGCTGCTGCAAAAATAGGCTAACTGCGACGAGCCCTTCCGCGTGGTCTTCGAGGTTCTGAACGATCACGACTGCGATGTCGATCTGGAGCAACTGTCTTTTTTTGTTTTGCGGGATACCGCAAAACGGGGGTGATTGGCAGAGGAAAAAAGGGGGGCGGGGAAAAAGGGAGAGGAAAGAGGGGGTCAAGCCTC
>JAKJGY010000288.1 GCA_022704145.1 Verrucomicrobiota bacterium | reverse complement strand
GTCGTGTCCTCGCGTCCCGGCGACGCCGCGGCCACGAAGATCGTCAACAACCTGCTCGCCGGCGTGAACCTTGCCGCCGGAGCGGAGGCGCTCGCGCTCGCGGACGCGCTCGACGGCGACTTCGCGCCGCGCGCCGCTGCACGCATCCTCGCGAAGGACGTCGGCATCGCCTGCGAGGTCGTCGCGCACGCATGCGGAAGCGACCTTCGCGCGGGCGGCGCACGCCGCGTTCGTCGATGCGGTGGACGCCAGCTACGGCGAGGACGACGACGCGGTGCTGGTGAAGCGCGCGGTCGAGCGGCGGAACAGGGACGCCGGCGGTCCGCGCGGTTGATGCGGGGCCAAAGCGCGCCGGCCTACTTCCCGGGCACCGGTCCGCTCACGTCGTAGTATCGGAACGCGAACGTGTGTTGTTTCCCACGTTATTCCGTGGCGCCGTTCTCGAGCTATTCCGCGCCGGACAATACCTGTTTTCCCGGATTATTCGGCATTGGATTCGGAGCTGCATGGGTCGGACCAGCGCCGCCGCCGATCTTGCGGGGCGTTGGATGACTCACCGGCCGATCAGACCGGTGAGTCGTCGATGGGGTTTCGCGTGATCCGCCGAGCCGGTCAGAACGGTGATGTGTCTTCGAACGGCAGTTCGAGATTACGGTTCTCGACGTCGAGCTGGTGGTCAAATCCGCGCGCATGGTCATCGCGGATCATCGCCTCCAGCAGCACGTCCTGATCGTGATGCCAGAGGCTTTCGCTGATCAGGCGGCACAGATCGTAGACGGCGAGTTTCTGCTCGGGTGACCAGGTGGCCATGATCGGGATGAGCGGTGGCGTCCTCATCAGCCGGCCTCCGTCAACGCGACGTGGACATGCTCGGCCGTGACGTTTCTTGCCTTCGCAATGGCCGCGGCGGTCAAGGCGTAGTGAGCCAAGCGGTTGACTTTGCGTGGCAAGGCCTGGGTGGCCTGGAAGATCGCCTCGACGGCCGCGGGCTCGAACAGGGGCAGTTCACAGCTGGCCAGGTGCAGACGGTGGGCCAGGTACTCGGGCAGCTCATCGCGCCCGAGACCACCGAGGTGGTAGCGCACGACGATGCGTTGCTCGAGCGATTCGTGCACGGCCATCTGCAGGCGGCGGCGCAGTTCGGTCAGGCCGACCAGCAGCAGGCACAGGCGGTTCTGCGAGTCCATCTCGTAGTTGGTCAGCAGGCGCAGTTCCTCGAGTACGTCATTGCGCAAGTGGTGTGCCTCATCAACGATCAGCACCGGGCGCTGCTTGCCTTCGAGCAACAGGCGCGAGACCTCGATGCGGATCTGGCGGAAGGCGCTGGCGCGATTGCGTTCGGTGGGCAGGCCGAACTCCCAGGCGATGGATTTGTAGATGTCCATCACGTTGCCGGTGGTCAGCGGCACATAGATCACGCGGTACAGGCCCGGGTGCAAGGCGTCCGTCAGGCGCCGGCACACGGTGGTCTTGCCGCTGCCCGGCTCGCCGGTAAGCAGGCCGATGCCGCGCAGTTCCAGCAGGTGCTCGAGGCGGACCTCGGCCTCGGCCTGGGCGCTGGCGGCGAACAGTACGGTGGGCGCCAAAGGATGATCGAACGGGAAGCGGGTGAGTGCAAAGTGTTTGAGATACATCAGTGCTCCCCTCCCGATGAGGCATCGCGGTCATCGCGTGCCAGCGTGCTCATCGTCAGGCCTGACGGTGGGGGCGCCGGTGTGCGATCGGGGTCGAGGGCGCCGCTGCGCCGATGGCGCCTGACGAAGCAGTTGGCGTACAGGTCGACCCGGCGTGCCTGCTCGACGAACTGGCCGTTGTGCACCACCTGCACCGGGGCATCGGGCTGGCTGGGGTCGTAGCGCAGGGTCACCCGCTGCCCGATCAGACTGGCATCAACCTCGTAGACCTGCCCGTGCAGGGAGACCGTGCGGTCATTCTGGACCTTGCGGTGATCCTCGAACAGGAACAGGTCATCGAGATCCAGTGCGGGCTCAGGGTAGCGCAGACCCTCGGCGGTTTGCGCCCAGCGCTCCAGCGGGGTCTGCTGCTCGAGGCCGCGATGCGGCTGCTGGTGGTACTCGCCCTCGATCCATACGCCCAGGCGCCGGTTCAAGGTGTCGAGACTGGCGGTGTCGGTGTCGGTGAGTTCCGCGATCAGCTGGGCGCGGCAGGTTCTGAAGAAGCGCTCGATCTTGCCCTTGGCCTGTGGCTGATGAGGTCGGGCGTGGATCAGCGCGACGCCGAGCCTGGCGCAGATCAGCGCAAACTGGTGCGAGCGGTAGCTGGCCCCGTTGTCGACGAACAGCCGTTGCGGCAACCCGCGACGGATCAGCGCCTGCTTGAAGACCGGCAGGAAGGCACGGGTATTCTCGGCAAAGGCGAACGCGGCGTGGGGTATGACGCGCGTGGCATCGTCGATGAAGGCGATCAGGTAGGTTTTGCGCTTGCGCCGATCCGCGCCCGCCACGGCCGGGCCGTGCATGACATCACTCATCCAGAGCTGGCCGGCACGCGCATAGGCGAAGCGACGGCGATCCTCCCCGGGCGTGCCCGCGCTGGCGCGGCTCATCAGGCCCTGCTGCCTGAACAGCCGGTGTACCGTCGAGACGGGCAGCGACTGTTCGGCGCTCAGCAGGCCCTCCTCGCGCACTTTGTCGATGATCCGGCGGATCGAGCGATCCGGATCGGCCTCCTTGATCTGCAGCAGGCGTTCGACCAGTGGGGCAGGCAACGCCCGTGGATGACCGGCATCGATACGCCGCTTCGGCTTGAGGGCCTCGAAGCCGCCGACACGGTAGTCGCGCAGCCAGTCACGCAAGGTGGACTCGGCCACACGGGTGCGCTGTGAGCCGGGGATCTGGTGATCGGTCGCGACGATGCGCGCGATCGTGTGCTGGCGTTGCCGTGCCGTCAGGTCATCGGGCAACAGCTGGGCAATCAAGCGGTGGCGGAACAGCGCTACGCGTTCATTGAGGCTGCGGGAATCATCGGACATTGGAGTTCTCCATCTCAAGAGGCCGCGGATCGGCCTGTCGGGACAGTCTCCACAAGGGCGGTGGGTGGGTCAGGCCCCGCACGGTGTTGGCGCCGTGACATGGCAACGTCCGGACTGTGTCGGAACGGATCAAAGCCGAACGGCGCGGGCAGGAACGGCAGGTATCGGGCAGCCAGGGCGCGCAGGCCAACCAGGACGGTATCGGTATCGAGTGCCGCGGCAAACGCCCCCAGCGTCGGCGCCACCGCCGTGAAGCGCGCCGGCTCGAGACCGCGGATGGTGGCCAGCGCGCCGTGGATGGACCGACAGCACCGGTCCAGGTAGCGCAAGGCGCCCGGCAACTGGATATCCGTGCGCAGATGCCCAGCTGCCGCTGCTCGCGAGGGCGCCTGCTCGACAGCCCGCACCGTGGCCTCGAGCTCGGCCAGCGTGCCCGAATAGTGCGACGCCAGGCAATCCGGCAAGGCACTCACGGTGCGTCGGGCCCGAGGACAGTACCAGCGCGCGATCAGGGTGCCGACGGGGCGGACCCGCTCATAGGTCCCGTGGCGTGAGAATCCGCACCCGCCCTGTGCATGCCACGGGCATCGCCTCAGGGTTGCATACAGCCACAGTTTGCCGGCAACATAACCCTCGCTGGTGATTGGCGTCGCCAAACGCACTTGCACACCAGCCACGGCCCGCGCGGGTGCTACCGCGGCGGGCTACCTCTCCTCATCGTTGTTTTCCAGCCCTCAGTTTGCCTCTTCTCGCCGATCTCGCCAAACCACCGCCGTCGGGGCGGCACGCC
>JAKJGY010000287.1 GCA_022704145.1 Verrucomicrobiota bacterium | reverse complement strand
CCGTGGAGGCCGTCGGTGGGGAGTCCGAGGGCGGCGACGGCGGCGCGTGCGGCGTCGCGCTTATCTGGGGCGACGCCGTGCAGCTCGAGGTTCTGGCGGTTGGTGGAGTAGAGGCGCTGGTCGCCGTAGCGCTCTGAGAGTTCGGCGATCTGGCGGAGCTGGCCGGAGGTCAGCTCGCCTTTGGGGACGCGGATACGGACGAGGCCGCCGCCGTCCGGCCAGCGGGCGATCTGGCTGTCGGTCAGGGGGCGGTCGGGGGGTGGGGTGCCGAGGTAGGGGAGGTCGCCCCAGCGCAGGTCGGTGACGGGCTGGCCTTCCTGCCAGAGGTAGCCGAGCACGAGGTCGCGGCAGGCGTCGATGCCGAGGCGGTCGACCACGAACTTCAGGCGGGACTTGGCGCGGTTGAAGCGGTCGCCGTGGTCGCGGAAGAGCAGGGCGACGGCGCGGCAGACGGCGGTGATGCGGTCGGGGGGGACGAAGGAGAAGAGGGGCTGGGCGACGAAGGCTTTCCAGCCCATGCCGCCGCCGATGACGACGCGGAAGCCGTCGCAGGGCTGGCCGGAGAGTTCGGCGCGCACGGCCATGACGCCGACGCAGTTCATCCAGGGCTGGGCGCAGCCGGCCTCGCAGCCGGAGAAGGTGATCTTGTATTTGCGCGGCAGGTTGTCGAGGTCGCGCATGGCGGTCAGCTCGCGGGCGACGGTGCGGGCGTAGGGGCGCACGTCGAGGCGGCGGTGGGGGCAGACCTCGGCGCAGGCGCAGGCGGTGACGGTGCGGGTGACGTCGCCGCAGCCGTGGAAGGTGGAGAGGCCGTCGAGGGCCAGCTCGCGGAGCAGGTCGGGCAGCTCGGCGACCTTCAGGTAGTGGAACTGGATCGCCTGGCGGGTGGTGAGGCAGAGGCGGCCGCGGCCGAAGCGGTCGGCGGCGGCGGCGAGGCGGCGCGCCTGGACGGCGCTGAGGACGCCGCCGGGGAGGACGACGCGCGCCATGTTGCTGTCGGGCTGGCGCGAGCCGTAGACGCCGTACCATTTGGCGATCAGGCCCTCCTCCTTGGAGAAGGAGCCGCGTTTGGCCAGCTCGTCGAAGTCGAGGGTGAGGCCGGCGGCTTTGATCTCCTCCTCCTCGCTCTGTTTCTGAAGGGTCAACTGTCTTTGCATGGGGGTCCTTGTTGGTTTCGGGGGTAGGGTTCAGAGGGCGGCGCCGGGAGTGGCGAGGGCCTGGTGCAGGTCGGCGATCAGGTCTTGGGGGTCCTCGAGGCCGACGGAGAGTCGGACGAGGCCGTCGGTGATGCCGCGCGCGAGGCGTTCGGGGCGCGGCATGGCGGCGTGGGACATGGTGGCGGGGTAGGAGAGGATGCTCTCCACGCCGCCGAGGCTGACGGCGACGAGGGGGAGGCGGACGCGCTTCATGAGGGCGACTGCGGAGGGGCCGTCGGGCAGCTCGAAGGAGAGGACGGCGCCGGGGCCGCGCGCCTGGGAGGCGTGGGTGGCGGCGCCGGGGTGGGAGGGGAGTCCGGGGTAGTAGACGTGGCGGACCTCGGGGCGGGCGCTGAGCCAGCGGGCGATCTCGAGGGCGGCGCGCTGCTGGGCTTCGAGGCGAACGGCGAGGGTTTTGAGGCCGCGCAGGGTGAGCCAGGCGTCCTGGGGCCCGAGGATGGCGCCGAGGCTGTTCTGGATGGCCTTGAGGCGCCGGCCGAGTTCGGCGTCGCGGGTGGCGGCGACGCCGGCGATGAGGTCGCTATGGCCGCCGAGGAACTTGGTGGCGCTGTGGACGACGACGTCGAAGCCGAGGTCGAGGGGCCGCTGGAGGTAGGGGGTCATGAAGGTGTTGTCGGTGAGGGCGAGCAGGTTGTGCTCGCGGGCGAGGGCGGCCATGGCGCGCAGGTCGGTGACGTGCAGCAGGGGGTTGGCGGGGGTCTCGACGAAGAGGCCGCGGGTGTTGGGGCGGATGGCGCGGCGGACGGCGTCGGGGTCGGCGGAGTCGGCGAAGGTCACGTCGAGGCCCCAGCGCTTGAAGAGGGAGGTGAGGACGCGGTAGGTGCCGCCGTAGATGTCGCGGCCGACGACGAGGTGGTCGCCGGTCTGGAAGAGCAGGAGGGCGCTGGAGGTGGCGGCCATGCCGGAGGAGAAGGCCAGGCCGCGGGCGCCGTTCTCGAGCTGGGCGACGGTCTGCTCCAGGGCGGCGCGTGTGGGGTTGTCGCTGCGGGCGTAGTCGTAGGGCCCGAGGTGTTCGGGGTCGGGCTGGTGGAAGGTGGAGACCTGGTAGATCGGCACGCTGGAGGCGCCCGTGTGCGGGTCGCGGTCGGGTCCGGCGTGGAGGAGGCGGGTCAGGTCGTTCACAGCACGTTCTCCAGGTCGGCGAGCAGGTCGCGCACGTCCTCGACGCCCACCGAGAGGCGCAGCAGGCGGTCGCTGATGCCGAGCCGCGCGCGAGTGGCGGGGTCGATGTCCGCGTGGGTCTGCACCGCCGGGTAGGTGATGAGCGACTCCACGCCGCCGAGGCTTTCGGCGAAGAGGAAGACGCGCACGCCCGCCAGGATGTCCGCGATGCGGGCGGGGTCGTCGATCTCGAACGCGATCATCCCGCCTGCGCCGCCGTTTTCGCGTAAGAGGATAGCACGGCCGGGGTGGTCGGGCAAGCCGGGGTAGAGGACGCGTCGGACGCGCGGGTGGCGGGCGAGCCACTCGGCGAGCGTCTGGGCGTTGGCCTGCTGGGCGGCGAGGCGCAGGGGCAGGGTCTTGAGTCCGCGCAGGGTGAGCCAGGCGTCCTGGGGGCCGAGGATGGCGCCCGCGGCGTTCTGGAGGAAGCCGATGCGGTCGGCGAGGTCGGGCGAGGCGGCGACCACGGCGCCTGCGACCACGTCGTTGTGGCCTGCGAGGTACTTGGTGGCGCTGTAGACCACGAGGTCGGCGCCCTGTTCGAGCGGGCGCTGCAGGACCGGGGTGAGGAAGGTGTTGTCGACGATCAGGAGGGCGCCTGCGCCGCGGGCGAGCGCGGCGAGGGCGCGCAGGTCGGCGACTTTGAGCAGGGGGTTGGTGGGGGACTCGACGAAGAGGGCCTTGGCGCGCGGGTCGGCGAGGGCGCGGCGGACGGCCTCGGTGTCGGAGGTGTCGGCGTAGACCGCCTCGACGCCGTGCGGGCGCAGGAGGGACTCGAAGAGACGGAAGGTGCCGCCGTAGAGGTCTTCGGTGACGACGACGCGGTCGCCGTGGGCGAAGAGGCGGAGGGTGGCGTCGATCGCCGCGAGGCCCGAGGCGAAGGCGAAGGCGCGGTGGCCGCCCTCGGCGTCGGCGAGGGCCTGCTCCAGGGTCTGGCGTGTGGGGTTGGCGGTGCGCGAGTAGTCGAAGCCGGTGCTCTTGCCAAGGGCGGGATGGCGGAACGAGGCGGTCTGGTAGATCGGCGCGGAGAGGGCGCCGGTGGCGGGGTCGGAGCGGCTGCCTGCCTGGGCGAGGCGTGTGGCGAGGGCGGTTCGGGGCGGTGTCATCGCGGGTTCTCCGGGGCTCGATAAAAACTATACTTAGTCGATTGAAGGGATAGATTATAAAATCCGGGCTCGGGTTGTAAAGGGCAAAAAGGGCTGAAACGCAGGGGCGGCGGGGCGGGGTTTGGGAATGCGGCTTGCGCGGGGTGGCGGGTGCGGGCTATGCTGGGGCTTACGGAAGCGAAAGGGGGTGCGGGGTGAGTGCGGGTGCGGAGGAGGAGGCCGGCGCGCGGGTGACGGCGTTCCGGGCGCGGGTCTACGCGGCGCTGGCGGAGGTGCCGAGGGGGCGGGTGACGACCTACGGGCTGCTGGCGCGCCGGGTGGGG
>JAKJGY010000286.1 GCA_022704145.1 Verrucomicrobiota bacterium | reverse complement strand
GCAGTAGAAAGTGGAAAGTTGAAGAAGTAGAAAGAATAGAGACCTTCGATCCGCGACGCACTGCGCGCGAATCTCTTCCCCTTTCCGCTTTCAACTTTCTACTCACCGCATTCACACTCTCGCCTCCGCGTCTCCGCGTCCCCGCGTGAGACACTCTTTCCACTTCCCGCTTTCTACTTTCCACTTTCTACTTTCCACTCCACCCCTCTCTAGAACTTCAGCTCCTCGTCCGCCACTTCCCCCGCACCCACGGCGACAGCCTCTTTCTTCTGCGCCGAGTCGTCGTCGCCGACCTGGATGATACCGCCGTAGAGCGAGCGGAAGGCGGCCAGGGTCTCGGCCAGCGCGAGGTTGCGCGCGGCGATCGGCCCCCGCGCATTGCGAAGGGTCTTGCAGAGCCCCTCGCTCCACTGCAGCTCGTTCGGCCCGCAGGCGATCTTCGCCGCCAGCAGGTCGGCGTCGAGCCCGGCCACAGTATTGATCCAGGCCACATGGTCTTCGCCGGCGTTCTCCGGCCGCGCCCCGCGCAGGGCCGCGACCAGGCGTTCGGGCCAGTCCTCGCTCGCGGCCTTCGCGCGCAGCGCCGCCGCGTCCACGAGGCCGCGCTCGCCGCCGAGGAAGAGCGCCCGCGCCCGCACGAACGGATCGGCGGCCTTCAAGTCCTGCCGCAACTGGTCGTCCGGCACCTTCTCCTTCTGCCAGACCTCGAACAGGTCCTCCAGCCCCTCGGGCAGGGGCGCGGCGGCCTCGATCTCCAGCTTCGGCATGGCGGACAGGGCGCGCACCGCGCGCTCGACGATGTCGCGGTACGCCTCCTTGTTCGGCCGCCGGCCGGTCTCGGCCCAGCGCTTGCACAGCGGCAGCACCTCGGCGAGCGTCATCGTGCGCGTCGCCTCGACCAGCCCGTCCTCGTTGCCCGAGTCCGTCAGCGCCCGCAAGACAGCCTGCGGGTCGGCGGCCGCCCCGCCCGCGGCGGCCGCGGCCATGCGGTAGGCGTCGGACAGCGCCCCGTCGCGCGCCTGCAGGATCGTCTCGTTGATCGCCTTGCGCATCTCCGGCGTGGCCAGCGTCAGCGCCTCGGCCAGCAGCGCGCCGTTCTTGTCCGCGAGTTTGCGGTAGCCGGCCGCGTCGCGGTTCACCAGCCGGATCAGCGCCTCCTTGGCCGGGTTCGACGGCAGCCGCGGCTCGGCCACCAGCTTCGCCAGAAACGGCGACTGCGTGCGGAGCCACTCGTCCACGAGCAGGTCGTTGTACTGCTCCGCGTTCGGCAGGCGGTCGCGCAGATACGTCTCGGCCCCCGTCCGCACTTCCGCATCCTTGTCCGACAGCAGCGCCAGCGCCGCGGCGGCCGCCGCGCGGCTGCGCTCCAGTTCCAGCGCGCGGCCGGTCTTGAACAGCAGGGCCACCGTGAAATCGGGCTGCTCCGCGATCACGCGGTCCACATAGGCCTTGGCCCGGGCGGCCAGAGCGCCCTTGACGTGCGCCGCGACCAGCCACGCCGTCTGGCGGTCGAGAGGCAGCTCGCCCGCCAAGCCAGCCGACAACGCCCGCTCGACCGCGAGCGCGCCCAGCCACTCCGGGTGTGACTGGCGCCAGGCCTGGACCAGGCGCCGGACCGCGCCGGGGTCCGCCGCCGCCGCGAGATGCCGCCGGATGCCGGAAGACTGCGGGTGGTTGCGGGCGACCGCGTCGATCAATATCCCCGCCGCCTCGGCGTCGCCCCGCTCCAGCAGCCACTTCAGCGCCGCCCTGCGGCGGAAGCCTCCCAGCAGGAAGGTCGTGTCAAACAGCCCCTCTTTCGCCTCGCGATGGTTCATGGACGGTCCTCCGTATTCTCCTGTTCGCGTTTCGACGTGCTCATCTCGGTCAGCTGGCGCTGCTGTTCGAGCCAGGCGTCGATGTCCGTCTTGCGGAAGCGCCAGGCCGCGCCGATCTTGATGCCCGGAAGCAGGCCCTTCTGCGTGTAGCCGTACACCGTCCGCTCCGAGAGCTTCAGGTACTCGGCCACCTCCTGCAACGTGAGAATGTCATTCATGTCTGTCCCCTTGTGCGATGAGGCGAATTCATTGTTTGCAAGTAAAGTAACATTATATGTCATCCTTTGCAAGCGGATTCTTACACTAATGCGGGCGGAGGGCGCAACCCACACTGGAATACTGGAAGTATGGGGGTTGAGACCGAACCGCCCGAAAAGTCTTCCAACATTCCAACATTCCATCATTCCCAAGCAACTGGAATGGCTCCCTGTTGTTCGTTTGTAAGGGGTAACGAAAGACACTCTCACTTGCTGCGCAGGCGATAGTCGGCCGGCGTCACGCCGGTCTCCGCGCGGAAGGCGGCACGGAAGGCGCGCGGGCTCCCGAAGCCGCTCGCCGCGGCCACCTCTCCGAGCGTGCGGTGCGCCGAACTGTCCAGCAGCAGCGCCCGAGCGTGGCTGACGCGCCGTTGCCGCAGGTAGTCGTGCGGGGTCACGCCCAGCCGCTCCCGGAACCGCAGCTCGATCAGACGGCGCGAGACCTTGAAGCGCCTGGCAAGCGCCGCCACCGTAAAGGCCTCGCCCGCGTGCGCGGCCGCGTAGGCCACAACCTGCCGCACCACCGGGTCGTCGTCGTAAAACCGGTCGGTGGAACGCCGCTGCACCACGCCCTCGGGCCGCACAAACAGGTCGCACGGCGGCGGGCACGCTCCGTCCATCAGCGCGGCCAGCAGCCGGGCCGCCTCCAGGCCGCACGCGAACGGGTCGCGCGACACGCTGGAGAGCGACGGCACGCAGTACTCGCAGGCGGCCTCGTCGTTGTCGACCCCGAGCACGGCCACGTCGCCCGGCACCGCCAGCCCGAGCTGCGCGCACTGCTCGATCACGACCCGCGCCCGATAGTCGTGAACGGCCAACAGGCCGACGGGCTTGGGCAGCCGCGCCAGCCAGCGGGCCAGCCGGACATCACGCGCGGGCCAGCCCTCCGACGCCTCGTGCGCCCGCTGCCGGAATGTCGCGCAAGGCCGACCCGCCTCCGCCAGCCGGCCCGCGAAGCCCCGCTCGCGCTCAGCGGAGAACCAGGGGCCCTCGATGCCGTAGTAGGCGAAATGGCGCAGCCCCAGCGCCAGCAGGTGCTCGGCCGCCACACGCCCGATCCCGCAGTGGTCCGCGTTCACGCGCGGCACCCCGCGGCCGGGCGGCTGCCAGCCTGAGAGATTCACCACCGGCATCGGCAGCCGCGCCGCGGCACGCTCCTCCGCCTGGGTCGTCAGGCAGACGATCAGCCCGTCACCCCGCCACCGGCGCAACGCGGTCAGCGCGACGCCCTGCTCGCCGGTCGTCCGCAACGCGGGCGGGCTCGTCATCAGATTCCAGCCGCCGCAGCCGTCCGCGAACGCCTTCACGCCCCGCAGGCACTCGGACATCCACGTCACGGTTCCCGGGTAGGCGACGGCCACCCACGGTGTCTCTCGCTTCGGTTTTGCCATCACCCTCAGTATCCGCCACCGGACTGCGGCACGCAAGCGGCTTTTCGTATAATCGCACTTCTTTTCGCAAACAGGCCCTTGTCTCTGGCTCGGGCCTGTGACATTCTTTTTGCATGACGTCGCGTGAACGCATCCTGACCGTCCTGAGAGGCGGCATCCCTGACCGTGTGCCGGTTGTCCCGTTCATCCAGGAGGAGTTCCTGGCCTGGGTCTATCCTGAGCGACAGACGCTCGACCGGGTCACGACTGTGGTCGAGCTGGCCCGCGAGCTGGCCTTCGACGTGATCGCCAAGCACAACCGCTACCTGACCCCCCCTTTTCTGGTGCGCGACCACCTGAACTGGC
>JAKJGY010000081.1 GCA_022704145.1 Verrucomicrobiota bacterium | reverse complement strand
GCCGGCCAGAAGCTGTCCTGGGATACGGCCGCCGCTCGCTTCACCAACTGCGACGCGGCGAACGCGTTCGTCAGCCCGCCCTACCGCAAGGGCTGGACGCTCTAAGCGGCGCCGTCCCCGGCGGGGCCGGCACCCTTGAACGCCTCCTGGTTCCTCAGGTAGGCGTACGCCGCCAGCAGCAGCACGCCGCCCAGCGCGCCAAAGGCGATCAGCCGGTACAGCACGGCCGAATCGGCCAGATCGACCAGGAAGATCTTGCCGATCGTGACGCAGAACAGCGCCAGGCCCGCCAGGCGCAGCGCGCGCCGCGCGAAGCGCAGGCCGCCGAGCAGCAGGCTCAAGCCGTAAACGCCCCAGACGACGCTCACCGCCCAGCCGCGGAACCCGGGGACAAAGGCCGTGCAGCACGTCGCGACCTCGAATGTGACGTACAGGAACCCGGCCGCCAAGGCCGCGCTCAGCAGCGCGGCGCGGGCGCGGGCGCAAGACCCGTCGGCGGCGTCCGACAGCGACGACCGCGCCGCGAGCAGCGCCACGCCGAGCGCCGCCGTGGCCGTCAGCCGCGGCAGCGCCGTGCCCCAGGAGAAGGCGGCCGCATGGCGCAGCTCGGAGGCCACCGGCCAAGTCACACCCAGCCAACTGCAGAGCAGCCACTGCCCGCCAAGCAGGAAGGCCGCGCCGATAACCAGACGCCGGAAGGTCGGCGCCGACAGCCGCGCACGCGCCGCCAGGAGATGCCCCATGAACAGCGACCAGAGCACCGTGATCCCCGCGCTCTCGGCCACAGGCAGGAAGGCCGACGCGCACACGGCCAGCTCGCGGGTGGCGTAGGTCACCAGCCCGACATAGAAGACGACCACAAAGAAGGCAAGGCCCACCTCTTCGCCAGCCGCACGCGGGGTGGCGTCGCCGACGGCGTGCCGCGCCGGTGCCGGCGGCGCATGCAGCAGGCGCCACCCCGCAAACAGCGACGCGATCGGCAGGGCCAGCGAGACCAGCCGGTCCGTCAGCCCGGCCCAATAGTCGGCGGCGGTGGCGGCCACGAACGGCGCCCGCGACACGAGCCCCACCGCCAGGCGCGCCAGCACCAGCGCATAGCAGGCGAACGCGGCCGCCCGCAACAGCCGGCTGGCCAGACGGCCGCTCAGCCAGAGCAGGGCCGCCGCCAGCAGCGCGAACAGCGCCGACAGCACGTGGCCGGTGAACAGCAGCGGCAGCGCAAGGCCCAGGAAGACGACGGCCAGCGCGAGATAACCCGAGACCAACACACGGTCGACGCGCTCGCGCGTGAGGAAAACCGAGGCGAGCACCGCATGGAACGCCGCGAGCGCCAGCGCCAGACACGCCAGGCGCGACTGCTGGTCAGCGCCACAGCCGATCAGCAGCGCACCCTCGGCCAGGGCGGCCAAGGCGTTCGCAAATAAGGCGACCACCTCCAGCGAAGTGGCCGAAGTCCGGTTCCGCACCGCGTAGGCGACAATCGCGGCCGAGTAGATCGCGAAATAGGCGCCGAGCGCGAACAGCTCGACCCAGTCGCCCTGCGCGGCACGCCATCCGTAGCGATCCCCGACCGCCAGCAGGAAGAGCATGCTGTTGAGGGACAGGCTGAGCCACGTCAGGATCGGCCACTGGCGCCGCACGGCCACGCCTACGATACCCAGCGCCAGAAGCGCCAGATAGGCGTAGAGCGCCGGATGGTTCGGCTGGGGGTCGCGCAGCATCAGGGGCGTCGCGTAGCCGCCCAGCACGCCAAGGACAGCAATGGACAGCGCCTCCAGCCGGAGCGCCAGGATCACCGCCGCGGCCGTCACGCCCGCCATACAGACGAACGCCCAGAAGACCGGGATCAGGCCGAACAGCATCGAGGCCGCGAAGCAGGCGAAGTAAAACAGGGCGAGCCCGCCGCCGATAAAGCCCTGACCCAGCGCCTGGTAGCGGCGGCGCATGCAGCGCAGACCGAGACCCACCAGCACCGTGCCGCCCAGCACCGTCAGCGCGACGCGGCCGGCCGGGCCCAGCAGCCCCCGCGCGATCGAGAGCTGCAGCACGAAGCCCATCATCAGGACCAGGCTCAGCACACCCAGACGCACCAGCCACGTCGTGGCGACGGCAAACTCCGTGGCCACGCCGGGACGGCGGAACTCCTCGCCCACGATCAGCCAGCTCCACATCCGGCGCAGAAGCCGGCCGGCCGCCTCGTCAGGCCCCGGCACAGGGGCAGGCACGGCGGACAGGTCCGGCGCGAGCGGCGTTTCGGGCGGCTGCGCAACCGCACACGCCGTCTGCTGCGGCGGGGGCATGCGCGGCACCGGAGGCGGCGTCGCCACAGGCTCCAGCGGGCGCTGCACGGGCACGCCCTGAGGCCGGGCCGGTGGCGCGGCTGGCCCCGCCACCACCCGCGCGGCCGCGCTGGCGGCCGCCGCACGCACGCAGTCCGTGGCGGACGGCGCCGGCTGCGCGACCCTAGCGACAAACGGCGCGTCCGCCTCAGCCGCACGCGAGGCCCGCGCCATCTGCCGCGAGGCGTCGCGCACGGCGCGCTCCAGCGCCTCAAGCCGCCCGCGCAAACCCGCCACCGCGACAAACGTGCAGATCGGCAGGATCAGGATCACGAGCAGGAACAGCAAGCCCAGCAACACCCAGAGCGCTTCCATCGGTCACCTACCTGACGCGTGCGCGTCCTCTCGCATGACGATCACGGGCTGCGCCGCCTGTGCGGAGACCCTACAGCCCCTGACCGCAACACTTCTTATACTTCTTGCCGCTGCCGCAGGGGCACGGGTCGTTACGCCCGACACTGCGCAGCTCGCCGCTCGCCGCGGGCGCCCGCGGCGCTGGCGCGCGCTCGGCCTTCTCCATCGCCTGGAGGATGGCGTCAAAGTTCTCCACCGCCGACTGCGGCACCTCGGCCGAAAGGCCGCGGCGGCCGCCCGCCGCAGCCGCCTGCCCCTGCGCCGCCGCAGGATCCGAGAGCATGTTGACATCCGTATGGACCGTCTGCACGCGCAGGTCGGTGGCCGCCATCATACGCTGCAGGTTCTGCCGGGTTGTGGCCCGGAAGACGGAGGTGGCCACCTCGGTCTTGATCTGGGTCATCAGCTCGGCGAACATCGTGAACGCCTCGCGCTTGTACTCGACCAGCGGGTCGCGCTGACCGTAGGCGCGCAGGTTGACACCGTGGCGCAGCTCGTCCATCGCGCGCAGGTAGTCCTGCCACTGCTGGTCGATGCAGCTCAGGAACACCGCGCGCTCCATCACCGGCAGCACCTGCGGATCCTCCATGGCGCACTTCAGCTCGTAGGCCTCGACCACGCGCCCGAAGATCAGCTCGGCCGCCTTGGCCGGCTCGCCCTTGTCCGACGCGACCTCCTCCAGCCTCAGCGCCACGGGGAAGGTGTCGCACACCCACTCCACCAGCTCCTGCGGCTGGGCGTCCTTGGCCGAGGCCAGATACTTTTCGCACTGGGTCAGGATGATGTCGTTGAACACGTCCAGAATCCGCTCGTGGGCGCTGTCGGACATCAGCACCTCGCCCCGCAGCTCGTAGACCACGGTACGCTGCTTGTTCATCACGTCGTCATACTCGAGCGTGCGCTTACGGATCGCGAAATTCTGCTGCTCGACGCGGCGCTGCGCGGTCTCCACCGAGCGGTTGAGCCACTTGTGCTCGAGCGCCTCGCCCTCCTGCATGCCCAGACGGGTCATGATCCCGGAGATGCGGTCGGAGCCGAACAGCCGCATCAGGCTGTCCTCCAGCGAGATGTAAAACTGCGAGGAGCCGGGGTCGCCCTGACGCGCGCACCGGCCGCGGAGCTGGCGGTCGATACGGCGCGACTCATGCCGCTCGGAGCCGATCACATGCAGCCCGCACGGCTTGTCGAGCAGCAGCGCGCGCAAGGTCTTGGCGCCGCCGTCGAAGCGGTCATCGAGCTTCACCTGCGACTTGATGGTGGTCTCGGGGACCCAGACCACGCCCGCGCCCAGCTTGATATCGGTACCGCGACCGGCCATGTTCGTGGCGATCGTCACCGCGCCCGGCTGGCCCGCCAGCGAGACGATCTCGGCCTCGCGCGCATGGTTCTTCGCGTTCAGCACGTTGTGCGGGATCTTGGCCATGCGCAGCATGCGGCTCAGCACCTCAGAGGTCTCGACCGTCACCGTGCCGAGCAGCACCGGCTGCCCGCGCTCGTGGCGCTTCGTCACCTCCTCGATGATGGCCTTGTACTTCTCGCGCTGCGACTTATAGATCTGGTCGTTGCCGTCCACGCGCCGCACCGGCCGGTTGGTCGGGATCACGACCACGTCCAGCTTGTAGATGTCGTGGAACTCGGCGGCCTCGGTCTCGGCCGTGCCGGTCATGCCCGCCAGCTTCTTATACAGGCGGAAATAGTTCTGGATGGTGATCGTCGCCAGGGTCTGCGTCTCGCGCTCGATCTCCACGCCCTCCTTGGCCTCCACCGCCTGATGCAGCCCGTCGCTCCAGCGCCGGCCGGGAAGCACGCGCCCCGTGAACTCATCGACGATGTACACGTGGTTGTCCTGCACCACATAGTCCACGTCCTTCGAGTAGAGGCAGTAGGCCCGCAGGAGCTGGTCGACGTTATGCACGCGCTCGCTGCGCACCATGAAGTCCGCCTGGATGCGCTGCCGCCGCGCGACCTTCTCCTCCGCGCTGAGCGCGGCGTCGCCGTCGAGCGCCGAGAGCGCCGAGACCAGGTCGGGCATCACGAACATCTCGGGGTCGGCGGGCGAGAGCTTCTCGTTGCCCTTGTCCGTCAGCGAGACCTCGCGCGTGCGCTCGTCGATCGTGAAGAGCAGGTGCTCGCGCAGGTCGCGCGCCAGCTCTTTGCGCATGTCCGTCAGCATCATGTTCTCGACCTGCTCGTGCAGCTTACGCACGGAGGGCTCCTCGATCAGGTGCAGGAACTGGGTGTGCTTGGGCATCCCGTGGTACACCTGGTAGAGCGCGTGCATGGCCGTCTCGTCGTCGCCGGCCTCGATGGCCGCCTTGGCCTCCGCGATCAGCCGGTTGCACTGCTCCATCTGCTCGCGCACGAGGCGCTCGACGCGCGGCTTCAGCTCCACGTACTGCGCCGTGGACGAGTGCGCGGCCGGCCCCGAGATAATCAGCGGCGTGCGCGCCTCGTCGACCAGGATGCTGTCGACCTCGTCGATGATCGCGAAGGCGTGGCCGCGCTGCACCACCTGGGCCGGCTCGACCGCCATGCCGTTGTCGCGCAGGTAGTCGAAGCCGAACTCGCTGTTGGTGCCGTAGGTGATATCGCAGGCGTACTGGACGCGCCGCTCGGAGGGGCTCATCGAATTCTGGATACAGCCCACCGTCAGCCCCAGATACTCATACACGTGCCCCATCCACTGCGCGTCGCGCCGTGCGAGGTAGTCGTTCACCGTCACCAGCCGCACGTTCTTGCCGCTCAGGGCGTTCAGGTAGAGCGGAAGCGTCGCGACCAGCGTCTTGCCCTCGCCGGTCTGCATCTCCGCGATCTTCCCCTGGTGCAGCACGATCCCGCCGATCAACTGCACATCGAAGGGCACCATATCCCAGACCAGTTGGTGGCCGCAGACCTCGCGGCTGGTGCCGCACAGCCGCCTGCAGGCGTTCTTGACTACGGCGAAAGCCTCGGGAAGGAGGTCGTCGAGGCTCTCGCCCGCCGCGACACGCGCCTTGAACGCCGCCGTCTTGCCCTTCAACTGCTCGTCGGAAAGCCCCTGGCAGTCCCGTTCGAGCTCATTGATCCTCACGACCGTCGCCTGCAGGCGCTTCAGGTCGCGTTCGTTCTTGGTTCCAAAAATCGACTTGATCAGGTTCATGCGTCACTACCCTTACTGCATAAGCGGCGCCGGCCGCTGGAACATCACAAATGAAGCTGTATTCATAACACAATCGAGCCGCCTTCATCCAGTTCAATCATCGCCGCACGCAAGCGCGCGCCCTAGACCAGCTTACGGATAACGCCGCTGACAACGCCCTCGACGGCCAGCCTGCCCTTGGGGCGGATGGTCGCGTAGCTCGGGTTGGCGGGCTCCAGCCGCACGCCGCCGCCGTCCCGGAAAAAGTACTTCATGGTCCAGGAGCCGTCGACGCACGCGATCACGATGTCGCCGTTGCGCGCCGCACGCCCCCGCTCGACCAGGACCGTATCGCCCGGCAGGATGCCCGCGTCCACCATCGAGTCGCCCTCCACACGCAGCATGAACGTCGCCTCAGGCCGCGAGACCAGATACTCGTCGAGGCTCAGGGTGTCCAGCAAGGACTCCTCGGCCGGGGAGGGGAAGCCCGCTGCCACCGCCCCCAGGAGCCGCAGCTTGAACGCCGGCTTCGAGCGGGGCGCCGCCAGCCGGCCCGTGGCGGTGCGCGCGAGCGCGCCAGCCGCCACAAACCGCCGCGCCAGGACCGACGCGGTGTTCTTGGAGCGGAACCCGAAGAGCGCGCGCAGCTCGTCGAGCGTGGGCGCGCGCCCATGTTGCTGGAGGAAGCCGTTCAGGACGGGGAGCCGTTCGCCAAGCTTGGAGTGAGGGGCCATGTCGCCAGTATAGAACTTTTGTTCTATCGCGCGCAACCGGAATCCGCTATCGTGTCTGTCGTAGGGCCTCAACCGGCCCCAGCCACCCCCGCCCCCCTATCCGACGATGGATCACCTGTACCAAGACTGCACGGTCCTGCATGTCGACGCCGACGGCTTCTTCGCAGGCGTCGAGCAGGCGCTCAACCCGGCGCTGCGCGGCAAACCCGTCGTGACCGGCGCCGAACGGGGCATCATCGCCGCCGCCAGCTACGAGGCCAAGGCGCTCGGCGTCCGGCGCGGGCTGCAGCTCCACGAGGCCCGGCGGCTCTGTCCCGGGCTGGTCGTCCTGCCGTCCGACTACGAGGCCTACAGCCTCTATTCGCAACGGCTGTTCGCCATCCTGCGCCGGTTCACACCCAACGTCGAGGAGTACTCGATCGACGAGGCCTTCGCAGACCTCACGGGATGCGGCCGCGCGCTGGGCCTGCCGCTGGAGGACCTGGCCGCGGAGCTGCGCCGCAGCGTCTCCCGCGAGCTGGGGCTCACCGTCTCCGTGGGCGTGAGCCTCACCAAGACCCTCGCCAAGCTCTGCTCGAAGTTCCGGAAGCCCGACGGGCAGACCATCCTGCGGCGCGAGCACGTGCCGCTCCTGCTGCGGCGCACGGCCGTCGCCAAGGTCTGGGGGCTCGGCCCCGCCAGCGTCGCCCGGCTCGAGTCGCTCGGCGTCGCGACGGCGCACGACTTCGCCGGGCTGGACGCCGCCCGCGTGCTCAAGCTGCTGCACAAGCCGGGCTACGAGACCTGGCGCGAGGTGCAGGGGCAGCGCGTCTTCCGGATCGACCCGGAGCCCAAAAGACGTTACGACAGCCTGATGAAGGGGCACACGTTCTCGCCGCCGGACACGGACCCGCGGCTCATCTTCGCCGAAGCCCTACGCAACATGGCCGCGGCGTTCGCGAAGCTGCGGCGGCACCGCCACCTGGCCCGTGAACTCGGGCTCGGCCTGCGCCTCAAGGACTATACCGGGCGGGCCGCGTCGGCGGCGCTGCCGCACCTGACGTCGCACGACGGCGACGCGGCTGCGACGTTGCGCGCGCTGTTCGAAGGACTGTTCGAGCCGGGGCGGGTCTACCGCGCGACGCACGTCTGGCTGGGCCGCCTGACGCCCGAGCGCCTACGCCAACCGGACCTGTTCGAGGAGACGCCCGCACGGCACGGCCACACGCAGTTGGACGCGGCCGTGGACCGGCTCAACGGCCGCTACGGGCAAGGCACGGTGAGGCCCGCCGCGCTCCTGGACCTCGCGCTCAAGCCGTGGCATCCGCGGGACGCGCCTCCGGGCCGGCAGGCGACCCGGCTGCCGGGCGAGACGGGCCGGCGGCTCGCGCTCCCACGCGTGACGCTGGCCAACCCGGTATGAACACCGTGACGCCCGCCGGCCCGCCCCGAGCGGCGGAAACCCCCATTACGGCTTCACGAAGGACAGCCGCTGCGTGTAGGCCGGAATCCACAGGCGGAAGACCGTACCGGCCCCGACCGTCGACTCCACGTCGATCGTGCCGCCGTGCTCGGCCAGCACCGACCGCGCGACACAGAGGCCGAACCCGTCCGCCGCGCCCGCCGGGCCGGAGGCCTCCGGCCCGGGCGTACGGAAGGCCTCAAAGAGCTTCGCCAGCGCCTCAGGCGGGTAGCCCGCCCCGGTGTCTGTCACGGCGCAACGCCAGAAATACCGCCCCTCCTTGCACCCCTGGTCAATCCCGATCGAGAGCTGCCGTACCTCGCGGCCGGCCATCGCCTCGCACGCGTGGACGAACAGGTTCAGGAAGACCTGGACCATCTGCTTGCGCTCGCCGAACATCCAGTGGCGGGCCTTGACGACCGGACAGACGACCTGCACCTGGCTGGCGCGCAGACGCTGGCCCAGCGTGACGAGCGCGTCCTGGACCACATCGAACAGATCGACCGGCGCGTAGCTCTCCTTGACGTTGCGGGTGAAGCCGCGCAGACGTGACGTGACCCGCCCCATCACCTCGGCCGCGTCGCGCACCATCGCCAGCAGCTCGGCCGCCTGCTCGCGCTGCCCGTCCGGCGACACCTCGCAACGCTCGAGCAGTTGCTGGAGCAGCGAGACCGCCAGGGAGACGGAGGCCAGCGGGTTGCCGAGATCCTGCACCACCCCCGCCGCCAGCTCGCCGACCGCCGCCAGCCGGCCGGCGTTCAGAAGCCTGTCCTGCTCCTCCTTCAGCTTGCGCAGGTCGCGCGAAACCGTGAAGGTCTGAACGAACGACGCGTCGTCGGCGCGCAAGGCCACCGTGCGCAGCTCGACCGGGATGCGCGTCCCGTCACGGGCGACGAACACGCTCTCGACCTCCTTCTGCCCGGCCTCCTTCAGCTCGCTAAACCCCTTCTCGACCGCCTCAAGCACCTCGGGGGCGTATAGCTGACGGATGTTCATACGCCCCAGCTCGTCCGCCGTATAGCCGAGCAGCTCGAGCGCCTTGCCGTTGAAGAACACGATGTTCCCGGCCGCGTCCACCGAGTGGATCATATCCGGAAACTGCTCCATGAGGGTCCCGAGGAGCGCGGCCGTGTGTCGGCCCATGTCGCCGTTCTGTCCTACCATATGCGTCCCTGCCTCCCTTGTTCACGACGCCCTGTCTGCACCGTTGCGGCTAGTTTACGACACCCGTCACGCCCTTACAACCGAATCTTGCGGATCGCGATAGGCGGCGGCGCACGCCCGCAGCGCCGGGTCGAGGCTCAGGTCCGGGCGGAACGCCTGCCACAGATGCGGGCTGCCGGGCGGGATCTGGCTGCGGATGTCGCCGTAGGCACGCTCCGAGAGCAGCGGGTCCACCCGCGTGGTGCGGAAGGCGTGCGGCACGCCCGCGCCCGCGATCAGCGCGAGACTGGCGCGGACGGCCTCCACGTCGCGGCAGGCCCCGCCCGTCAGCGCGGGATAGAGGGGCCAGGGCGCCTTGACGTCCATCGCCACGAAGTCCAGCAGGCGCTCGCGCAGCAGCTCGCGCAGCACGTCCGGCCGCGAGCCGTTGGTGTCGAGCTTGACCTCCATCTTCAGCGCCTTGACGCGCCTCAGGAAACGCGGCAGCGCGGCCTGCAGCGTCGGCTCGCCGCCCGACACCACCAGGCTGCCGACACGCGCGCGACGCTCGGCCAGCAGCGCCAGCACACCCTCTTCCGAAAGCCGGCGCGCCGGGTCGCCGGACAAAGGGACCAGATGCCCGTTATGGCACCACGGGCACTGGAAATTACAGCCCTGCGTGAAGACCACCGCCGCCACCCGCCCGGGATAGTCGCACAGGCTGAGCGGCACGTAGCCCGCCAGGTTCATCGCGCGGCGGCCTCCACGACCCGGTAGGTCTTACGCTGCACGAACTCATGCTGCTTGCCCTCGTTCCATTGCTGGATCGGCCGGATGTAGCCGACCACACGCGAATAGACCTCCGTCTTTTTCCCGCAGCTCGGACAGGCGTGCTGCTCGCCGGCCAGATACCCGTGCTCCTCGCAGACGCTGAAGGTCGGGGTGAGCGTGAAGTAAGGCAGCCGGTAATGCTGGCACACCAGGCGCACAAAGGCCTTCACGGCCTGCGGGTCGCTGACCGCCTCGCCGATGAAGGTGTGGACGACCGTGCCGCCGGTATACTTGGTCTGGATCTCGTCCTGCAGGTCCAGCACGCGCAGGATGTCGTCGCTGTAGTTCACCGGCAACTGGGTCGAGTTTGAGTAGTAGGGCGCGCCATCCCCTCCGGCCGTGATGATCTCCGGATACTGGCGCCGGTCGAGACGGGCGAGCCGATGGCTGGTGCCCTCGGCCGGCGTGGCCTCCAGGTTGTACAGGTTGCCCGTCGCCACCTGGTAGTCCGCGAGGCGCGCCCGCATGAAATCCATGACGCGCAGCGCGAAGCCGCGCCCGCGCTCAGTCCCGATATCCTCGCCGAACAGGTTGAGGCAGGCCTCGTTGAGGCCGACCAGCCCGATGGTCGAGAAATGGTTCTGCCAGTAGGCCTTGAAGCGCGCGAAGACGTTGCGCAGATAGAACTTGGTGTACGGGTAGAGATCCTGCTCGGTGAAGCGCTCGAGCACCTTGCGCTTGATCTCCAGACTGTTGCGCGCGACCAGCATCAGCGCGTCCAGCCGCTTCAGGAAATCCTCCTCGTCCTGCGCCAGATAGCCCAGCCGCGGCATATTGATCGTCACCACGCCGACGGAGCCGGTCTGCGGGTTGGCCCCGAACAGCCCGCCGCCGCGCTTGTTCAGCTCGCGCTTGTCCAGGCGCAGGCGGCAGCACATCGAGCGGGCGTCGTCCGGACTCATGTCGGAGTTGACGAAGTTCGCGAAATAGGGGATGCCGTACTTGGCCGTGACCTCCCACAGCTTGTCCAGGCCGGGCCGCTCCCAGTCGAAGTCCCGCGTGATGTTGTACGTCGGGATCGGGAACGTGAACACGCGCCCCTTGGCGTCGCCCTCGGTCATGACCTCAAGGAACGCGGTGTTGATCAGGTCCATCTCGGCCTGGAACTCCGCATAGGTCTCCGGCATCGGCTTGCCGCCGACGATCGCCGGCTCGCCGGCCAGGGTCGCGGGCGGGATCAGGTCCATCGTCACATTGGTGAAGGGCGTCTGGAACCCGACACGCGTCGGGACGTTGACGTTGAACACGAACTCCTGCAGCGCCTGCTTCACCTCTTTGGGCCCGAGCCTGTCGTACCGCACAAACGGCGCGAGCAGCGTGTCGAAGCTGGAGAAGGCCTGCGCGCCCGCCGCCTCGCCCTGCAGCGTGTAGAAGAAATTGACGATCTGACCGAGCGCGGTGCGGAAATGCTTGGCGGGCAGGCTCTCCGATTTGCCGGCCACCCCCTTGAACCCGCACCGCAACAGATCCTGAAGGTCCCAGCCCACGCAGTAGACGCTCAGCAGCCCGAGGTCATGCAGATGGAGCGCCCCGCTGTCATGCGCCTCGCGCACCTCCGCGGGATAGATCTTGTTGAGCCAGTAGACCTTGCTGATCTCGCCCGAGATGTAGTTGTTCAGACCTTGCAGCGAGTACGCCATGTTGGAGTTCTCGCGCACACGCCAGTCGGCCTTGCCCAGATACTCGTCGATCAGGTCGACGTCGGCCTTGCGCACCATCTCGCGGATGCGCGCGTGCTGCTCGCGATAGATGATGTACGCCTTGGCCGTTCTGCGATAGGGCGAGGCGAGCAGCACCTCCTCGACGATATCCTGCACACTCTCCACGGTCAGCTCGAGCGTGTCGTTCAGCGCGTAGACCAGGGTCATCACCTTGAGCGTGAGGTGCCGGGCCTCCTCGGCCCCGAACTCCCCCGTGGCCTCACCCGCCTTGCGGATCGCGAGCTGGATCTTCTGGGTGTCGAACACCTCCTCGCGACCGTCACGTTTGCGTATGCGTAAAATCAGGTCCGGCTGCACGTAATTGTTCATGGGCAAACCTCACACCTCGCCTGTTTTCACCGACAAAAGCCCGGTGCGACAGGAAGAGGAGACTCCTTGTCTTCAAACTTCACCACTATATCTTGTTTACTCCTGCTTCTCAACCACAAAATGTTGTGCGAAAAATTCCAAGCCGGCCGTTTGCAGGGTGATGCGCTGCCGAAGCGCTCGCCAGCACAGCCGCTTTCTGCTATCGTCCTGCCCATGGATGAGCGGGTCTCCTTTGTACGATGCGCCGATTACGGCGCGGCGCTTCCCGAGGCGATGGCCCGGCTGTTCGCCCTGACGGGCTGGCCGGCCCCCGACGCCGTGCGCGGACGCAAGGTGCTCCTCAAGCCTAACCTGCTGACCGACCGGACGCCCGAGCAGGCGGTCACCACCCATCCCGAGGTCGTGCGCCAGGTCATCCGGCGCCTCCGGTCGGCCGGCGCCGCCGTGTCCGTCGGCGACAGCCCCGCCAGCACCGCGAACCTGTCGCGGGTCTGGCAGGCCTCAGGCATCGAGGCGGTCTGCCGCGAGGAGGGCGTGCCCCTGCTCTCGCTCGAGCAGGGCGGCAGCCGGACGTTCACCATCGACGGCTTCACCTTCGCGGTCGCCACACCCGTGCTGGAGGCCGACCTGCTCGTCAACCTGCCCAAGGTCAAGAGCCACTCGCTCACCCTGCTGACCGCCGCCGTCAAGAACGCCTATGGCGTGGTCCCCGGCTACGCCAAGACCACCCTGCACCGCCTCCACCCCAAACCCGCCGTGTTCGGCCAGCTCCTCCGTACCCTCTGGCGCGCGCTCCCCCCCTCCTGGACCCTGGCGGACGGCGTGGTCGGCATGGAGGGGCAGGGCCCTGCGAACGGCCGCCCCGTGGCGCTCGGCTTCCTCGCCGCCGCGGCGGATCCCTTCGCGCTCGACCGCGCCCTCTGCGCCCTGCTCCGTATCGACCCGCGCCGCGTCCCCTACCTCGTCGCCGAGGCCGGCGCGGCAGCCGGACCGGGCTTCACCCTCGCGGGCGACCCGCTCACGCCCCCCCCCTTCGAGGTGCCCTCGGGCACCCACCTGCTCAGCCTCGCCCCCGCCTGGCTGGTGCGCGCGGCCAGCCGCGCGGTCTGGGTGCGGCCGGCCTTTTCGGAGACCGCCTGCGTACGCTGCGGCCTGTGCGTGCGCGCCTGCCCGGTCGAGGCCCTCACTCTCGCGCCCGGCGCCCGCGCGCCCGCCCTCGACCACGCCGCCTGCATCAGTTGCTGCTGCTGCCACGAGGTCTGCCCGCGCGACGCGATCCGCATGACCCAGTCGCGCCTGCTCAGCCTCGTCAAAGCCTTCAAGGGCATCGACTGAGCCCCCGCCGCTCCGCCTTCACTCATGCGGGCGGAGCCCTCAACCCAAATTGGAAGACTGGAAAACTGGAATGATGGGGTCGAGGCCGAAGCGGCCGAAGTGCTCTTCCAACATTCCCGTATTCCACCCTTCCCAAACAACTTTTTTTATCCGTGTTGTTCGTTCGTAAGGCACTAAACCTTGCCCCGGAAGACACGGTGGATGTAGACGGTATAGCCGAGGACCAGCGGCATGCCGAGCAGCGCGATCACCAGCATGGCCGTAAGCGTTCGCGCGGACGAGGAGGCGTTGTAGACCGTCAGCGACAGCGCAGGGTCGTTGCTCGCCACGACAAGGTTGGGAAAGAGCGTCGCCACCACCGCCAGCAGGACGAGCGCGATGCACGCGCCTGAGGCCAGGAACGCCTGGAGGTCCTCGCACCGCCCGCTGCAGCGGCGCACGCGCAGCAGCGCCGCCAGCGCCGCCACACCGAGCGCGCAGGGCGCCGCCCAGCCGCCGCGCAGATAGGCGCACGCCGTCCAGGCCGCCGCCGCCACATACAGCGCGGCGAAGACCGGCCAGGCGCGCGCCGCCCAGGCGCGCGCCTGGCGCTGCGTCGGCCCGTCGGTCTTGACCGCCAGATACAGCGCGCCGTGGGTCGCGAACATCGCCAGCCCCGTCAGCCCGACCAGCAGCGCGTAGGGGTTGACCAGCGCCAAGAAGCCCCCCGTGTAGTCGCCCGCCGCGTTCAGCTCCAACCCGCGCAGCAGGTTGCCGACCGCCACCGCATACAGCAGCGACGGCAGCACGCTGCCGGCCGCGAACGCCACGTCCCACGCCGCCACCCAGCGCGGATCGCCGACCTGGCCGCGAAACTCGATCGCCACCGCCCGGAAGATCAGCCCCACCAGCACCAGCATCAGCGCCAGATAGAAGCCGCTGAACACCGTGGCGTAAACCGGCGGGAACGCCGCGAAGAGCGCCCCGCCGCCCGTCAGCAGCCACACCTCGTTACCGTCCCAGAACGGCTCGATCGCACGGATCAGACGGCCGCGCTCCTCGCCCTTGCGCGCGAACAGATGCCAGCAGCCGACACCCAGGTCGAACCCGTCGAGAATCGCGTAGCCGACCAGCAGCACGCCGATCAGCAGCAGCCAGACGATCTGCAGAACTTCCATCAGCCCACCTCCTCCAAAGCCTGCGGGCCCTGGTCGATCAGCCGCCGGAGCACATAGACCCAGACCCCGAACAGCAAGCTGTAGATCACGCCGAACAGGATGATCGACGCCAGGATCTGGCCGGCCGGCACCGCCGCCGAGACCGCCTCCCGCGTGCGCATCAACTGATAGACCACCCAGGGCTGGCGTCCGACCTCCGCCGCCACCCAGCCGACCTCGTTGGCGAGGAACGGCAAAGGCAGCGTCAGCGCGGCGGCCCGCAGGTAGGCCCGGTTGCGCGCGAGCGTGCCGCGGGCGCGCAGGAGCAGCCCCGCCAGCGACAGCAGGGCGAACCACCCTCCCAGATACACCATCGTGTGGAAGCTCACGAAGGTCGTCAGGACCGGCGGGCGGTCCTCTCGAGGGAACGCCTTCAGCCCCTCGATCCGGGTCTCCTTGGAGAAGCCGACCGCATAACTCAGGAGGTTCGGCACGCCGACGGCGTAGTCCGTCCGCTCGGCCGCCGGATCCGGCACGCCGAAGAGCAGCAGCGGCACGCCCGTGCCGCTCTCCCAGACCCCCTCGAAGGCCGCCAGCTTGGCGGGCTGGGTGCGCGCGACCTGGATCGCATGGTGATGCCCGACGCCCAGCGCCAGCAGGACTGCGGCAAAGGCCGGCAGCACCGCGCTCTTAAGCGACCGTTCGGCGAACGCCACATGCCTGCCCTTCAGCAGCATCCGCGCCGACACGCCCAGCACGAAGAAGGTGCCGGTCACCAGCGCGCCCGCAATCACGTGGCCGTACCGCGGCAGGGTCGACGGATTGAAGACCGCCGCCCAGAAGCTCGTCAGCTCGGCGCGGCCGTCCACCAGCCGGTAGCCCGCAGGCGTCTGCTGCCAGGAGTTCGCCACCACGATCCAGAACGCCGAGAGGGTCGCACCGACCGCCACCAGCAGCGCCGCGACCCAGTACGCCCTGCGCGAGACCCGCCTCTCGCCATACAGCAGGACGCCCAGGAAACTCGACTCCAGAAAGAAGGCGAAGACCCCTTCGGCCGCCAGCGGCGCGCCAAAAATATCCCCCACGAAGCGCGAGTAGGCCGCCCAGTTCGTGCCGAACTGGAACTCCATCGTGATGCCCGACGCGACGCCCAAGGCGAAGGTGACCGCGAACAGGCGCGTCCAGAAACGCGCGAGCTGCCGCCAGGCCGGATCGCCCGTACGCAGAAATCGCGTCTGGTAGAGCACGATCATCCAGGCCAGCCCGATCGACAGCGGCGGGAACAAATAGTGGAACCCGACCGTCAGCGCGAATTGTAACCGCGCCAGCCAAACCGCATCCATACCACCCCCTCACGCATGACACGCTCGCCCGTTCTCAAGGCGTCCGAATCGTACCAGAATCGGAGACCCCGACGCAAGCTGCTTGCTGGTGTATCATAAACTTACGGTTTGTTTTCCCCGGCGTTTCAGTTAGACTGTGACGCTTACTGAAAGGGCATCCTCCCATGAAGATCTTGGTCACCGGTGGCGCAGGGTTCATCGGCAGCCACACCTGTGTCGAACTGCTCGAGGCGGGCCATCAGGTCGCGGTCGTCGACAACCTCTGCAACAGCAGCGAGGAAAGCCTGCGCCGGGTCGAGCGGATCACCGGCCGGCACGTGCCGCTGCACCAGGCCGACATCCGCGACCGCGCCGCGCTGGACGCGGTCTTCCGCGCCGAAGGGCCGCTCGACGCCGTCATCCACTTCGCCGCGCTCAAGGCGGTCGGGGAGTCCTCGAAGATCCCGCTCGACTATTACGACAACAATATCACCGGGACGATCGTCCTGTGCCAGGCCATGGCCGCCGCCGGCTGCACCAACATGGTCTTCAGCTCCTCGGCGACCGTCTACGGCGACCCCCACGCCGTGCCGATCCGCGAGGATTTCCCCACCCCGGGCGCCACCAACCCCTACGGCTGGACCAAGCTGATGATGGAGCAGATCTTCCGTGACCTGCAGGCGGCGTACCCGGTCTGGAACGTGATCCTGCTGCGTTACTTCAACCCCATCGGCGCGCACCCCAGCGGGCTGATCGGCGAGGATCCCGCAGGCATCCCCAACAACCTGCTGCCCTACGTGGCCCAGGTGGCGATCGGCCGCCGCGCCAGCCTCGCGGTCTACGGCAACGACTACCCCACGCGCGACGGCACAGGCATCCGCGACTACATCCATGTGGTCGACCTTGCCGTTGGTCACCTCAAAGCCATCGAGAAGCTCGCCGCGCGCCCCGGTCTCGCCGTTTACAACCTCGGCACCGGCCGCGGCACCAGCGTGCTGGAGGTGGTCGCGGCCTTCGAGAAGGCCTCCGGCCGCCCGGTGGCGTACACGCTCCAGCCGCGCCGCCCCGGCGATATCGCAGCCTGCTGGGCCGACCCCTCGAAGGCCGAGCGCGAACTCGGCTGGAAAGCCACGCGCGACCTGGACGCCATGTGCGCCGACGCCTGGCGCTGGCAGTCGCAAAACCCGGAGGGGTTCGGCAAGGGCTGACCCGGCACACCCCCGCCTTCACACGAGACCCGACTGGCTATGTCCGACTGGTCCGACATCATCGACGGCATCATCGACCACGTGAACCTCCTGAAGGAGCTGGGCGTGCGCACGGTGTCTTTCGACCCCGCCCTGCTGGAGGCCTGGGATTCCGCCGCCCCCCGCGCCGCACCCGCCCCCCGCG
>JAKJGY010000080.1 GCA_022704145.1 Verrucomicrobiota bacterium | reverse complement strand
TGTTCCAGTCGCTGGGCATGTCGGAGTGTGTGGTCGGCGTGGAGATCTGCGAGGACTTGTGGAGCCCGGTGCCGCCTTGCACGCGCCAGGCGCTGGCTGGCGCCACGGTGCTGTGTAACCTCTCCGCCAGCAATGAGCTGGTGGGCAAGCATGAGTACCGGCGCGAGCTGGTGCTGCAGCAGTCGGCGCGATGCCTGGCGGGGTATGTGTACGCGGGGGCCGGCTGCGGCGAGTCCAGCACCGACCTGGTCTTCGGCGGCCACGCCATGATCGCGGAGAACGGGAGGCTGCTGACGGAGAACCGCCGTTTCGACCGTGAGCCCAGCCTGGTCATGGCCGATCTCGACCTCGCCTTCCTGAAATATGAGCGCTACCAGAACAAGTCGTTCGCGCAGTGTGCCGCGCGTGCGGAGCCGGCCCGGCGGCTGGTCTATGATGCGGCGGACGAGGAGTCTGCCAGCCGGGGCCTGATGCGCAGCGTCGACCCGCGGCCGTTCGTGCCTTCGGACGAGGCGGCCCGCAGCCGCCGCTGCGAGGAGATCTTCGCGATCCAGAGCACCGGCCTGGCGACGCGTCTGGCGCACGCCAACTGCAGGCAGGTGGTGGTGGGCCTCTCCGGAGGGCTCGATTCCGCATTGGCGCTGCTGGTGTGCTGCGAGGCGTTCGAGCGGGCGGGGTACGAGCGGTCAGGCATCCAGGCCATCACGCTGCCCGGCTTCGGCACCACGGGCCGCACGCTCGCCAACACCCTGCGGCTGTGCGAGGGGCTCGGCGTCGCGCTGGAGCGGATCGACATCACGGCGGCGTGCACGCAGCACCTCGCGGATATCGGCCATTCCGGCGCGCGGCATGACGTGGCCTACGAGAACACCCAGGCTCGCGAGCGGACGCAGATCCTGATGAACAAGGCGAACATGCTCGGCGCCCTGGTCATCGGCACGGGCGACCTCTCCGAGCTGGCGTTGGGCTGGTGCACGTATAACGGCGACCACATGAGCATGTACGGCGTGAACAGCGGCGTGCCCAAGACGCTGGTCCGTTACCTGATACGCTGGGTGGCCGACCATCGCGCGAACCTGCTGACCGCCGCCGCGCTCACCGACATCCTGGCCACGCCGGTCTCCCCCGAGCTGCTGCCGCCGGGCGAGGGCGATTCGATCGCGCAGCGGACCGAGGAGCTGATCGGCCCGTATGAGCTTCACGATTTCTTCCTCTACCACTTCCTGAGATGCGGGGCCACGGTCGAGAAGATCCGCTTCCTGGCCGGGATCGCCTTCAAGAACAGCTACAGTGCCGCTGAGATCGACCGCTGGCTGGAGCTGTTCTTCAAGCGCTTCTTCTCTCAGCAGTTCAAGCGCTCCTGCCTGCCGGACGGCCCCAAGGTCGGGTCGATCAACCTCTCGCCGCGGGGCGACTGGCGTATGCCGAGCGACGCCTCCGTTGAAGCGTGGCATTGAGTCGGAATGGCGTTGCGCCTGAGCGGGCGGCATGATAAGGTGGCCCGCACATGAGGCGCAAGGTGGAGAGGGGAGGGGCACAGGGCATGGCGAAGCGTGTATCCGCAGGGTGGCAGGAACTCTATCCGTTGGCTGCCCGGCTCGACCAGCTTGACCCGTGGTCCTGGATGAGCGTGCCGGACTGTTTCGGTGTGGTCGGGGCCGGGCAGGAGGAGCCGTGTTTCGTGATCTTCGGCGGAAGCTCAAAAGGGTTCCGGAACGTGCGCCTGCTCCTGGGCTGGAAGGCGATGTTCGATTTTGTCTCACGCGTCGCCGACCCCGCGAAGCAGAACGGCGCCTGGCTGCTTGAGATCCGCATGCTGGAGCTGCTCTATCTGGAGGACCGCTATCTCTTTGAAAGCGAGCGGTCGCTGCTCAAGCGCCTGCGCGTCGGGCCGTGCGCGGACGGCTCGCGGCCGGTCTTCCGTTCGATCCGTCCGGGATACCATCCCTGCCAGCCTGACCCGGCCGAGCGGGCTCTGGCGGCGCAGGCGCTCTATCAGGCGCTGGGCCTGGCGCTGCGCGTCGAGGAGGACGGGCTGTTGCTCAAGGGCCGTTTCCCGGGCGAGGTGCTCCTTCGCAGGCAGGAGGGCCAAGGGGGCGCGTGGCGCGACGTCTGGACGCCGGCCCAGGCGATTCCCGACGAGGAGGTCGAGGTGCGGATCGACGGGCAGCGCCTGCGGCGGCTGGCGGAGGCGCCGCTGCGGCGGCTGACGATTCAGGTCGACCTGCTGTTCACGCCGCTGCGGGTGCGTCCCAAGGGGCGCCGGCCGCAGACCGCCTATGTGCTGTTGCTGGTGGACGCGGCGAGCGGCCTGATCGTGGCGGGGGAGCTGCTGCAGGCCCTGTCGGGCGTGCCGCAGATGTGGGCGCAGATCCCGGAGCGGCTCCTCTCCGTGTTCGAGCATCTGGGCGGGTGCCCGCAGGTTCTGGAGGTCTCCTGCGACCGCATGGCGAATCTGCTGCGGCCGCTGGGGGAGCACCTCCCGTTTAAGATGGTGCGGCATGAGCGGCTCGAGGCGGTTGAGGCGGCCAAGGAGCATCTCGAGGCGTTCATCACGGGCGAGGGCGCGGCGCTTCCGGACGGCAGCGATTGAGCGCCAGCATCAAGACGCCGGTGAGCGCGATCACGACACCGAAGGCGGCGAGGGTGGCGTCTGTCCGCTGGCCCCAACTGCCGACGGCGGCGTAGACGAGCGACACGGCGGCGTTGCCGAGCGAGGCCGCGAGCAGCACGGGGACGGGCGGCTGGCGCGAGAGGCCGCTGAACAGGACGGAGGCTTCGGCCAGGACCGGCACGGGGCGCAGGGCGAGGAGCATCCAGGCGCCGTGGCGCCGCTGGAACACGGCGAGGCGCTCGCGCTCGCGCGGCCCGAGCAGGCGCGCGGCCGCGCCGGAGGCGTAACGGCCGAGCGCATAGCCGGCGGCCGTGCTGAGGCTCATGCCGAGAAAAGAGGCGCCCGCGCCCGCGGCAAGCCCCAGCGTCGCGCCGCAGGCGGTGCTGACGAGGCTGGAGGGGATCGGCAGCAGGATGTCGGTGGCGAGCAGGAGCGCCAGCAGGAGGGCGGTGACAGGCCGGTTGTTGCCCGCCTGCCCGGCCAGCCGGGCGGCGTGGGCCTCGAGCGTGTCGCCGAACAGCAGGAACGGCACGACGATGGCGGCCAGCACGGCGAGCAGCAGCAAGAGGGTGCGGAAGGGAAAGGTTTTCATGGGTGTCCTGTCGGTCAGGGCACAGGATAGCAGAAAGCGGTCTGACGGGGAGGTCAAAATGAGCGAGCGGGAGTTGACGGTGCAGGGTGTGGTGGAGCTGGCCAGCGCCTATTACGGGTCGGCGGTGCTGTTCGCGGCGTTGGAGGTCGGCGCCTTCGAGGCGGTGCGGCGCGCGGGCGGCGCGGTGACGGCCGAGGCGCTGGCCGCCGCTGAGGGCCTCGACCCGCGGGGCCTCGGGCTGCTGCTGGACGCGTGCGTGGCGGTGGGGCTGCTGCGCAAGGAGGGCGACGCCTACCGGAACACCGCGGCCGGCGAGGCGGCCCTGGTCCCGGGGGGCGCCGCCGACCTGACGCAGGCGGTGCGCTACAACCGCGACGTGTATCCGGCTTGGGGGCGGCTGGCCGGGCTGGTGCGCGAGGGGCGGCCGGTCGAGGCGCCCGCCATACATCTGGGCGAGGATCGCGCGCGGACGCGCCGCTTCGCGCTGGCGATGCACGGCCGGGCGCTGGGGATCGGCCGGGCTGTGGTGCCGCTGGTGGATCTGCGGGGCCGCCGCCGGCTGCTGGATCTGGCGGGCGGGCCGGGAACCTATGCCGTCCTGCTGGCGCAGGCGAATCCCGGCCTGAGCAGCGTGACCGTGGATCTGCCTGCGATCTCAGAGGTGGCCGCTGAGCTGGTCCGCGAGGCGGGCATGGCGGAGCGGATCGCCTGCCGGGCGGGCGATTACCACACGGACGCCTACGAGCCTGCGGCGTACGATGCGGTGACGATCTTCGGCGCCCTGCACCAGGAGTCGCCCGGGCAGATCCGCGCGATCTTGGGCCGCGCGTATGACGCGCTCGCGCCGGGCGGGCGGCTCTTCGTGCTGGACATGATGACCGACGCCACGCACACGCGGCCCGCGTTCTCGGCGCTGTTCGCGGTGAACATGGCGCTGACGACCGAGCACGGCTGGGTGTTCTCCGACGAGGAGCTGAAGGGGTGGCTTGCGGAGGCCGGCTTCGTGGCGGCCGAGACGCGCGCCGCGCCCCCGCCCATGCCGCACTGGCTGGTGTCGGCGGACAAGCCCGCCTAACGCGCCAGCCAGCCGCCGTCCACCGCCACGGTGTACCCGTTCATGTAGTCCGAAGCCGGCGAGGCGAGAAAGACCACGATGCCCTGGAGGTCTTCGGGGGTGCCCCAGCGCCCTGCCGGGATACGGGCGAGGATCGCGCCGTTGCGGGCGGGGTCGGCGCGGATCGGCGCGGTGTTCTCGGTGGCGATATAGCCGGGGGCGATCGCGTTGACGCTGATCCCGTGCGGGGCGAGTTCGTTGGCCATCAGCATGGTCAGGCTCCTGATCCCGCCTTTCGAGGCCGCGTAGCCGGGCACGAGGATGCCGCCCTGGAACGAGAGCATCGAGGCGATATTGATGATCTTGCCGCCGCGCTGCTGGGCGATCATCTGACGGGCGGCCGCCTGGCTCAGGAAGAACGGCGTGCTGAGGTTGAGACCGAGCACGTCGTTCCAGTTCTTGGCGCTGTGCTGGGTGAACGGCTCGCGCCGGATGATCCCCGCGTTGTTGACGAGGATGTCGACGCCGCCCAGCGCGGCCACGATGTCGGCGATGAGCGGGTCGGCGATGGTCTCGCCCTGGCTGAGGTCGGCCTGGATACAGGTCGCCTGACGGCCGAGCGCGCGGATGCGGTCCGCGACCGCATCCGCCGCAACCACATCCACGAGCGCCACGTCCGCGCCCGCTTCGGCCAGCGCGACGGCGTAGGCTTCACCCAGGCCGCGGGCGGCTCCGGTGACGACGGCGACCTTGCCGTCGAGCTTAAACTGGTTGAGGATCATGGGGTGTCCCTTCGGGGGTTGGGGGTTGTCGGTTATCGGTTACCGGTTATCGGTTGTCGGTTATCGGTTATCGGTTACCGGTTACCGGTTGTCGGTTATCGGTTGCCGGTTATCGGTTGCCGGTTATCGGTTACCGGTTACTGGTTACTGGTTACTGGTTACCGGTTACCGGTTGTCGGTTATCGGTTATCGGTTACTGATCACCGGTTACTGATCACCGGTTACTGGTTACCGGTTGCTGATTACTGGTTAACGGTTATCGGTTGTCGGTTATCGGTTGGTTACCGGTTATCGGTTATCGGTTATCGGTTGCCGGTTATCGGTTGGTTGTCGGTTATCGGTTATCGGTTACCGGTTACCGGTTACCGGTTACTGGTTACCGGTTGGGGGTTATCGGTTATCGGTTACGAGTCACGCGCCGACCCTCACTTGACGGTGACCTTCAGCGGCGAGCGGAGGGCCTCCGCGAAGGCGGCGACATGGCGTGTCCAGTGTTCGGGCTTGAGGAAGCCGCCTGCGCCGCTCCAGGCGGCGCCGGCGTACCAGACCACCGGCTGGCCCGGTGAGAGCGGGGCGGTCAGGTAGACGTTGTGGTCCGTGTCGGTGGCGAGGGTTGCGGGCTGGGGCCGCACGAGGGCGGTGGCGATGACGCCCTTGCCTTTCTGCTCGGGCTCCCAGTTGGCGAGCCAGCCGCGCTCGGGCGCGCTGGTGAGGGTCCCGTTGTGCAGGCGGCTGGCGGCGGTGTCCAGGCCGGGGCCGCCGGTCAGGCTGGCGGTGCCGGTCAGGGTGAAGCGGCTCTCGAAACGGGTCAGGTGCGAGCCTGCGTCGAGCGTCACGCGGCGCGTCTCCGCGAGGCTGGCGCCGCCGCCGACGGGCCAGGGCGCGTACGTCACCTCGAACGCGGTGCGGACGGGGCCGTTGGCGAGCGGCCGGTGCGTGGCCCAGTTCTGGCTGACGTAGCAGGTGCCTGCCTGGAAGGCGCCGAAGCCGCCGCAGCCGCGGCCGGGGCCGACCTTGTAGTTGTCCATGCCCTCGCCGGCGTCGGTGTGGTATTTCTTGAGGGCGAGCCATTTGTCGATGACCGGGTAGCTCACGCTCTTGTTCCAGACGTCGACGCCGCTGGAGACGAGCCCTTCGCCTGCGGGCGCGGGGCGCATCACACCCGGGCCGTAGAGGCGGGCGGCGGTGCGGTCGTTCTCCCACAGCACGTCGTCCATACGCTCGGGCGCGTGGCGGCTGAAGCAGGTGGCGGCGGCGGGGGCGGCGGGGAGGTCCTTGCTGTTGAAGAGCCAGAACGAGCGGCTCTGGCGGGCGAGGGTGTAGGTCGAGAAGAGCAGGGTTTCGGGCTTGCCGTCGCCGTCGGCGTCCTCAAGCTGGTGCGGCACCACGGCGCCGTTGCGCACATCGAAGACGCGCAGGTTCTCGGCGGCGAGGCCGAGCTTGGGCCACTCGAGCGAGACCGTCTCGGCGCTGCGGAACAGCTCCAGCGGATTGACGACGTCCACCGTCCTGCGTGCCGGGTGCGCGTCCGCGAGCACCCGCTTGCGCAGTTCGACGGCGGCGCAGAGGTAGGCCCCGACCGCGTAGACCTCGCAGTCTTCGGCGGTATAGGAGACCGGGCGGTCGCCGATGGGCTGGACCCAGCCGAGTCGCCCCTCGGGGCTGATGTTGCGGCTGAGCGCCTGCCAGGAGCGCTGGACGCAGGGGAGGTAGGTGTCGCGGTCGAGCACGCCGTTGTTGATGCCCCAGAGGAGGCCGAAGGTGAAGAACGAGGTGCCGCTCATCTCGGGCAGGTCGGGGTCTTCAAGGTCGAGCAGGCTCGGCCGCCAGGCGCCGTCCGTGTGCTGGGCCTGCTTGAGGGCGGCGGCCATCTCGCGATACACCGCGAGGTAGAACGGCCGTGTCGGCCAGTCGGCGGGCAGGTCGCGGAGGATGAGCGGCAGGGAGCCGAAGACCCAACCGTTGCCGCGGCACCAGAAGACGCGCTTCCCGTTGCGGGTGGTCTTCTCGAAGAAGCGCGAGTCGCGGAAGAAGAGGTGGTGCTCCTTGCTGTAGAGCAGGTCGTAGGTGGCCCGGTACTCCTGGTCCATGAACTCGAGGTAGCGGGTGTCGCCGGTCAGGCCGTAGAGCTTGACGAGCACGGTCGGCGACATGAAGAGCGCGTCGCACCAGCTCCAGCGCTTCTGGTTGTCCTTGGTCGCGAAGTCGAGCGAGCCGGTGTGCGGGTTGGCGAGGATGTAGTCGTAGGTCTGGCGCAGGCGGTCGGCGTAGGCGGGGCGGTTGTCGAAGGCGGCCAGTTCGAACCAGCTCTGCCCGATGCAATGGTCGTCCGCGTGGTAGGTGCGCGGGAGGTGCCCCCAGCCGTGCTTCTGCCCGAGCGCGCGGACCTGGTCGAGATAGGGGAGGCTGGGGTCGGAGAGGCCCAGCGCGGTGACGCCCGCGTAAAACGCGCCGTAGGTCCAGTCGAGGGGGTTATGCCGCTTGGGGTTGGCGGTCATCCAGTCGGCGACGAGGCGGGCGTTGGCCGTGACGGCCTCGGCGGTCCAGGCGTCGGAGGCCGCGCGCGCAGGCTGCTGCGGCGCGACGGCGGCCCATGCGGCGACGCACAGGAGCAGGTGCAGGCGGTGATGTCGTGTCGTCATGATGTGCGTTCCTCCGGCCGGGGCCTACAGCGTGGCGTTGACCTTGGCGTTGCCCTCGATGACCTTCTGTTTCAGCTCCTCTTTGTACGCATGGAACTTGCGGCGCAGGTCAGGGTCGGCGGCGCCCAGGATCTGCACGGCCAGCAGGGCGGCGTTGACCGGCCCGGCGCTGCCGAGCGTGACGGTCGCGACAGGGATGCCGGCGGGCATCTGGAGCGTGGCGTAGAGCGCGTCGAGGCCGTTCAGGGCGCCGCCCGCGACAGGGATGCCGATCACGGGCAGGACCGTATGCGCCGCGAGGACGCCGCCGAGGTGGGCCGCGCCGCCCGCCGCCGCGATGAGCACCTGGAGGCCGCGGGCCTCGGCGCCGCCCGCATAGGCGAACGCCAGGTCGGGCGTGCGGTGCGCGGAGATCACGCGCACCTCGAACGCGACGCCGAACGACTTCAGCGTCTCGGCGGCTTTTTGCACGAGGGGCCAGTCCGAGTCGCTGCCCATGACGATACCGACGAGGGGGGTGGACATAGGTCGTTTCCTTTTCTGAAGAATAATCGCACATTCCGTGGCGTTTGTCTACTCCCTCAATTATTTAGAGATTTATTGTAACCAGTTGCAGGGTATTAATTTAAAAATCTTCATTGTTTGAAAGAACAGCGGTGACTGGGTTGTAATTTGACAAGTTCCTTATGGCCCGACAACGACAATGAAAACAAGTTGTTCCCACCCTCGCCCTCTGGGAGAGGGCCAAGGGTGGGGGGTGTGTAAGCGTCCGGCGAACCCCGTACGGTGTTTGGCACGAGGGTTGCAACGATTCGGATCCGGCGGGATGACGGCTCAGAGCGGTTTCCAGACGTCGGGCAGCAGTTCGCGCACGCCGCTTCCGGTCTTGGCGGAAGGCAGGCGGCGCAGGACGTCCGAGAGGTAGGCGAAGGGCTCGACGCCCGCGCGCTTGCAGGTGCCGATGACGCTCATCCAGTTGGCGGCCGCCCGTCCGCCGCGCTCGCTGCCGAAGAACAGCCAGTTGCAGCGGCCGAGGGCGACGGGGCGGATCATCCGCTCGGCGGCGTTGTTGTCGATGGGCAGACGCCCGTCGGACGCGTAGGTCGCGAGCCTGTCCCAGATGTTGTCCGCGTACGCAAGGGCACTGCCGAGTTTTGAGGACGGCGGGACCGAGGGCAGCAGCCCGTCGATCTTCCCGCGGATCTTTGCCAGCAGCGGCAGCGTGCGCTCCGCCCGCAGCGCCAGGCGGCGCGCGTCGTCCGCGCGCAGCAGCGCCTCGCGTTCAGCCGCCGTCGCGCCGTCGGGCGGCGCCGTGTCGGCGTGGGCTCGCTCGACCTCGTACAGCAGGCGGATCAGGTGCAGGAACTCCGCGCCCTGGGCCGGATGGCTGGTCTTGTGCGCGTCCAGGAAGTGGCGTCTCGCGTGCGCCCAGCAGCCGGCAAGCCGCAGGGCGGGCGGGCCCTCCTCGGCGGAGGCGAGCGCGCGGTAGCCGCCGTAGGCGTCGCAGACGAGCCAGCCGTGAAAGTCCTCCAGGAAGTCCCGCGGGCCTTCCGCAGCCCGGCTGACCGTGAAGTCGAACACGGTCCGGGGGCCTTCGCGCGGAGGGGATGTCGCGACCCACAGCCGCGTCTCGCGCATCCGTTCTCCGCGCGGCTTGCCGGAGCTGTAGTCCTGCATGTCGACGGGCGTGTCGTCGTGATGCGCGAGGCGGCCCGCGAAGATCAACTTCGCGAACTGGTCGACCAGCGGCTGTATCGCCAGGCCGTGTTCGGCCAGCCAGACGCACGTCGTCTGGCGCCGCAGCGTCACGCCCGAACGCTCCAGCACGCCCTCCATGCGGTTAAGCGGTTGGTGGTCCGAGTACTTCGACACCGCCAGGTGCGCGACCAGGCTCTCGTCGGCCAGGCAGCGCGGCACCAGCGCGTCCGGCACGGGGGCGGTGACGACACCGTTCTCCTCCGCGCCCGCCGGGCTGCCGTACTTCAGGCGGCGCGTCACCTTTACGTAGACCTTCGGCGGCCGGTACGCGACGCGCTCCGCGTCCTCGTGGCCGATCAGCGGCCGCGGCGTGCAGTCGGGAAGCGTCTTCTCCGACTCGGGGACGTCGACGACCTCGACCACGCGCTCCAGCGTCGCCGGCAGCTCGCCGCGCCCGTGCGGCGCGGCCTTGCGCGTGTGCGCCGCGACTTCGGTCCCGGCGGCGGGCGCGGGCGCGGCGGGAGCGTTCCCCTCGACCGCCTGGATCGTCAGCGCGTCGAGCCACATCTGGTTCGGGTCGGTCTTTTCGGACTTGCGCCCGAACATCTGGCGCGTCAGCCATTCGACCTGCGACCGCAGCTTCCCGATCTGCTCCGTCAGCAGCCGCACGACCTCCTCCTTCTCGCCGCGCAGGCTCTCGACGGTCGCGGAAAGATCCGCGATCAGCGCCCGCTGCGTCTCGATCACGCGCAGCAGGGCGGCCTCGCCGCCCTCTGTTTCCGTGACTGTCGCCGTGGGTGTTTCCGTCATTTCCGCCATCGTCTCCCGATGACTGGAGAATCGCAGAAAAACCCTTTGTTTTCCAGCCGGAACGATTAACAATCGATCGACAGATTTATCGACAGGGACACCATCTCGGGCTGCGCGAGACCACTTTCGCGCGCACGCCTTCGAGCAGCAGCGCGAGCTCCTCGCGCCCGATCTCGGGAGGCCCGTCCGGGCGCGGCGCGAAGCGGCCGCGCTCCAGCCGCTTCGACCACAGCGCCAGCCCGTCGCGCTCCCAGTACAGCGCCTTCACGAAGTCGCGCCGCCGGTTCACGAACACGAACAGGTCCCCCGACAGCGGGTCGCGCCCCAGCTCGCCCCGCACGATCCCCGAGAGCCCGTCGAAGCTCTTGCGCATGTCTGTCGGCGCCCGCCGCAGGAAGATGCGCCCCGCCGTCGCGACCGCGATCATGTCGCGGCCAGCGCCTCCAGCGCGCGCAGCAGCGTCGCCGCGTCGAACCCCGGCTCCACGCGCACCAGCCAGCGGCCGGCCTCGACACACACGCCCGACGCCCGGCGCGGCGGCCGCAGCTCGACGAACCCGCGCGGCGTCGCGCCCGCCTCCGCAGGCGCGAGCGCCTTACGCCAATACGAGAACTTCCACGCGGGTATCCCGCGCTCGCGGCAGTACGCCGCAGCGCCCTGCCCGCCCGCCTGTTGTTCGGCGACGATCCGCCGCCACTCCTCGCGCCGCGCTTCGCGCGCGCCCGCCGTCCTTTCCTGTTCCATGTCCCGTTCTTCCTTTCGCGGGACATGATGCTCTAGCCGTGCAAAATTAGTAGATGGGGTTCGCCGGACGCTTACGTCGTCACCGCTCTGTCCTGGGCCTTCCACAGGTTCACCTGTGTCGAATGGACTCCGTGGCGCGTCGATATTTCACGCACGTTCTCACGTTCACGCAACGCGTCCAAGGCCACTTTCGCCTTGAATCCGGCAGCGTGCTTCTTTCTTTTGTCGCTCATTCTTCCTGCTCCCCTCACTGACCGGATTATATCTTAGCACCCCGTCCAGTTTTGGGGAGCGGCTCAGGTTTCGGCTAAACTGTTACCATGAAGAGTTAGTCCTCATAGATGTGATGAACATATTCACGTATGAAATATCTCAGTGAATCTCGCCAACGTCCAGACAGACGATATACAAAAAGATCGTTACCGCCGTCAGCTTTTGTTTGGGAACGGAGTATTTCTGCCAATCGAAGCTTTGTGTGATATGCATTTTGCACTTCTGATGACCCGGGCTCTGTGTAATATATGGAACCCATGAACAACTTGTTAAAGCGCAATGAAGGTTCATCCATCGGCGCAGGAAGGCAGAACTCCAAAGTCTTCCCATTACGATCGACAATTCTTAACCCCATGCTGCCACCGTCACCAAAACTGATTGTTTCGACCTCTTTGTAAGGCGCCTCAAGCGCTTTAAGGCTTGACTCAACCATTCTAGGGTCTGCCCTTTCATAAGGGCGAAACACCCAAAGAACGGAAGAAAATGTCAGCACTCCCAGAGCAACTCTTACACTTTTACACTTCATCTCTTTCCTACTTGTAGTTGGGAACCCACTGCGTGCTTTTACCAATTTTCAACAGATCAATGGCTTCAGATTTGGGACGTTTCCCGTCAACACAACACGGTTGCGTCAGTGTCTTCTCTTCCAATGGACCCATTCCTGTTTTTCTCTTGATGGTACTCATATACTTATCATATCCGAAAATCTTGTCCGTTGTTCGGAAAATGAAATTGACTTCTGAGCAACCCTTACACAATTGCCCCATTATAGACTCAATTGCATCTTTAGAAAGTGCATTCTGTATTGCATTCTGTATCTGCCTTTCAAAAACAGCGTCATCATCCGCCGGGGGGTCTGGCTCATCTGCAGAAGGCACAGCGCCTTTAGTCATTGTTCCGTCCCCCATAGTTTCGTTATGTCTAGGAACCCTGGGCCACCTTCTTTCGAATATTGGGTTGTTGCTTTCAGGAAAACAAACCAGTGCGCCACCCACTCCACATTGCTTTGGGTCGTCTTTGTAGGGGGGGAACTTCCACTCGTTTGGATCTTTCGAGCCATGTCCCATTATTAAGATGGCTTGACACTTCTCAACTTTAAGCTTCATCCCTTTTAAACCTAGTGTGTCCACGTAGCCAATGGCATCATTATCAAGAAGAACATACAAATTCTCCCCGCCCCACTCCCCTATCGGGTCTCTCGCCACCCACCTGCCCAGTTCGGGGTTGTAATATCTGTAGCCGTAGTAATACATCCTAGTTTCGGAATCGCAGTACTTCGTGCTGAACCGAAATGGCAGGTGCAGGCCCGGCGCGACGCTCTCCGCGATCATGTTGCCGAAGGCGTCGTAGGCGAAAGCCGCGGCCACGCCGCCGGTGGCGTCGATGTAGGCCGTGACGTTGCCGTTGGCGTCGTAAGAGGGGTAATAGGTGAGAGGTAATAGGTAAGAAGTGCCAGGACCGATGGTCGTCACGGCGAGAAGACCGCCGACGCCGCCGGCGCCCTGCAGCGAACCAGAGAGGTCCAGCCCCCAAGTGAAAGAGGTAGTGGTCAGTGATCCGTTATCAGTGATCAGTTCCTGGATCAGATTCCAACTGTCATAAACAAAATCTCTCCTCTGCGCCTCTGCGCCACTGCGGGAGATTATCTTAGAAATTCGCCTCGACTGGTGGTCGTAGACGTTGGAGACCAGGCGTGTGTCATTTGAGCAGACGGCGGTCAAGCGGTTCTCGGAGTCCCAGGTGTAGGACCAGATGCCGTTGGTGAGCATGTTGCCGTCGGCGTCATATACGAGGAGTATCTCACGCGAAGACGCGGAGAACGCGAAGTTGGTGATGCTGGAATACTGGTTCAGGGCGTTGGCGGAGTAGGTGCTGGTCTCGGACTGCCCGCTGCCGACCGCCGCAGCCGACTGAGTCCTATTCCCGATGGGGTCATAATCGTAGTCGTATGCGTTCTCGCCCATAGTCGCGCTTGTCACCTCTGATCGCGTGTTATACCCGAAGGCGTTGTTCACCGTCAAGGTTGGCGTTGTGTCGGTTCTGGCGGTCCGGCGGCCCAGCCCATCGTTTTCGTAATTGAAGGCTGAGAGGGTGGCGGCGCCGAAGGTGTTGGAGACGGTGGTGATGAGGTCGCGGGTGGGCTCGTAGGCTCTTGAAACTTGAAACTCGAAACTTGAAACTGGCTGGGTCGCGGTATAGCCTTTGAGCAGATGCGAGCCTGGAAGGTAGCTGTAGGTGAAGAGATTAGTGGCTACGGATTGTGCGGATTGCACAGATTTGAAGCGGCCGTGTTCATCGTAGCCGTATTCAGCGGCGTAGTCCTGCCCGATGGCGAGTCCTTTGGGGCGGCCAAGGGCGTCAACTTGCCTGTTGATACGCACACCGTTCTGGATTTCGGCGACGAGGTCGAGCCCGACATAGATGTTAGTCGTGCAGGAGACGGGCATCCCTGTCGCAGACAGGAATGTCTGCGCCACCTTCATCCTGCCCATGGCATCGTAGGTGAATGAGACGGCGGGGGTGGAGTCGCTGTAGAGGATGTTGGTGAGCGAGCCGAAGGCGTTGTAGAAGTAATCAGCGGTCAGTGGACGGTGATCCGTGGAGAGTCGAGCCCACTTTCGAGAGGCGAGCTGTCCGAGGGCTGTGTAGTTATAGGAGGGCCCCTTGCCGTCGGCGTAGAGCTTGTTTGTGAGCAGGCCGGTGGCCTCGTCATAGAGCCAGCGGGTGCGGTCCATCTGGGGTTTCAGATTCGTGATTTGTGACAGGGAGTTGATCTCGGCGCTGCCGCGGTATGTGTAGAGGTCCGTCATGCGGCCGGCTGTGTCGTATTCGTAGGCGACGGGGTATGTCGCGCCCCAGGAGGCTAGCGTGCGTCCAGCTGAGTCGTAAGCGGTGTAGGTGGTGAGGGCAGGATCGGTGGCCTTCCCGTACTGGGTGGTGGAGATGCGGCGGCCTGTGCCGGGCTCGTAGCCGTAAACAGTGCGGGAGCCGGCGGCGTCCTCCGTGCGCTCGACCTGTCCCAGCTCGTTGTAGTGCGTGTAGGCGCCGGTGAGGCGCTCATTGCTGGCACCTGAGCGGGTCTCGGCGCTGAGCTGGCGGCCGAGGGCGTCGTAGGTGTAGGTGGTTGTGCAGCCGTGGGGGTCGGTCTGCGAGAGGTTCAGGCCGGCGAGGGAGAGCGAGATTGCAGGCAACACCGACGTGGCGTTGGAGGCGGTGATCGTGCGCACGTAGGTTGCGGGGTTTTGAGTGACGGTCTGCACGGTCTCGTTGCCGCGCACGTCGCGGCTGCGGGATTCGGCGAGGAGGCCGTCCGTGCCGAGCGGATAGAGGCGCGTGATCGTAGCATTGGTCATGGCCGGGATATTGGCATCCGAGCAGGATGCCACGGAGATTGAGGTCTGCCGGACGATGTTGTTGTCGACGCTGAATGTACTGCCTGACGACTGGATTCGCGACACATTCCCGGCCGTCTGAGTCGTTGAGGCGCGGTCACCGAGCCTGTCGTAGGCGTGGGCGGTGACGACGGGGGCGTGCGAGCCGGGGCCGCCCTGGACCAGGCGCGTCTCGGATTCGAGCTGGCCCTTGGTGTTGTAGACATAGACAGTCTTCAAGGTCGCGCCGCCGAAGCCGGGGCGCTCCTGCAGGACAAGCTGGCCGAGGGCGTTGTAATGGCTCTTGGTGTAGTCTGCTCCTGTCGGCGAGCCGTAGGCCGTCTTCTCCCAGCGCGTGCCGGTGGCGGCGTCCACGCCTTGCGTGTGGTGTTCGGCGCGCATGACGGCGCCGGTGCGGGATAGCAGCGAGCCGTCGGCGCCGTAGATCTCGACGGTGACCGCGCCCGCGGGGTCGGTGTTCGTCACCGTCCTGCTGTCCAGGCTGTAGGAGGTGCGGTTGGTGCGGCCCATGGCGTCCACGCTGAGGACCGTGCGGCCCTGCGCGTCGAACTCGCTGTAGGTCGCGCCGGAGCCGACGCCGCGGCCTGCCGTGGCGCCGTTGGTGGCGGTGGCCGTTGAGACCACCCTGTCATCGGCGTCATAGCTATAGGTCTTGGTCACGGTGCCGAAGGGCGTGTGGTGCGTCGAGGTCTTGATGCGCTTGGCTGTGTCGAAGGTGTTGGTCACGGTGGTGCCGTCGGCGTTGCGCTGCCAGACGGGGCCGGTGCAGATCCAGTTCGAGATGTCCGAGGTGCCGTCATGGCGCGTGGTGCCGAGGCGCCTGTGCATGATGTTGTAGGTGTGGGTCTCCCAGCCCGCGAGCGTGAATCCGGAGCCCGTGTGGACATAGCTTTCCGTGCGCACGACATCGCCCCTGAAGTCATGCGTGTTCACAGTCCGCGTGGATTTTCCGGGCACGGCGCCGAAGAGCTGCGCGATATCGGCCGGGGGCGTATATGGCTGCCCGGGGGCCAGGAACGCGGGGATCCAGTACCCCCGCGTGACTGTCTCGGTCCAGGAGCCGCCCTCGCCTTCGGCGTATGCGTAATGGACGGCGCTGCCGTCGGGGTTCGCCGTGACTTTGACGCGGCCCCTCTCAAGGGGGTTTGCGGATGAGGGGGGGTAGAGATAGCTGACGGTTGTCAGGGCCGCGCCGGTCGCCGGGTCCGTCCGCGTCACGGACTCATAAGAGCCTGAATACGAATAGGCGGTGTCCGAGACGGTCACGCCGTTCCGCGTGACGACCGTCCTTGTGGGGCGGCGGTCGGCGAGGCCGTGCGGGCCGGGGGCGGCGTAGGTGTTTGCGGTGACCTGCGCGAGCCCCCCGGAGACGGTCTCGGCCTCGTTGGTCAGCCTGCCGTAGGGGTCGTACCTTAAGGCGGTGCTGCCGCCGTAGGGGCTGTCCCTTGAGCTAAGGCGGCCCATGTTGACGCCGTAGTCGATCCGGCTGGCCCTGTAGGAGGGGGCCGCGCCGCCGTCCGAGTCGGTCCTGATGCGGGTGACGCCGTTAAGGTCGTTCAGGTAGGAGTCGCGGCGCACGGAGGCGGCCCTCCCCGACGCGTCCGACCTGACCCGGGTGACGGTGCTGGTCGCGCCCGCGTCGAGGCGGACGAGCTGGTCGGTGACGCGGTCGACGCCTGAGCCTCGCGTGAGTGTCCAGTCCCGGTTCCGGTAGTCGTAGCGCCATTCGTAGGTGAAACTGAAGTCGGCTCCGCGCCGTTCCTCCAGGGCGAGCCCGTGCAGCCTCTCGTAGGAGACGTTCTGGACGGCCGTGCCGTCCGGCAGCGTCCCGCCGGTCACGACGGGTCTCCCGTTATAGCTCGTCGGCTCGAAGGAGAAGGTCTTCACGGGGGCGCCGGAGAAGGCGTACAGGCCGGCGCCGTCCGGCGCGGCGGAGACCGCCTGGGGCGGGTACCAGGAGACGAGGCGGCCGCCGCCCGGCGTGGCGGTGATGTCCATGAGCCCGTCCGTCCCGGACCAGACCTGCCGGAGTCCGTCCAGGCCCTTGACCAGCGTGATGCCGAGGTCGGAGGGCAGGATCTCGACGCCGCGCGGCGTGACGAGCTTCTGCGCGGCGTTGTCCGGACCGTACACCACCCGGGTCCCGTCCTCAAGCTGCTCGACGACGAGGCCCCCGTCCCCTATGCGGCACTGGAGGTCCCTGCCCGCGAACTTCAGGCCGGGCAGCCCGTCCCTATAGGTGATGACCTGCCCGACGGGGTTCATGACCCGGACCTCGCCGTTCGTGTCGTTCCGGTAGACCACCTTTCGCTCCATGGGGTGGTCGTAGCGGAGCATCCCTCCGTCCACGATCCCGGAGGACGGGTCGTACTCATAGACCCGCAGGGCGCCTTTCGGCGCGCCGGCGGAGCGCGGTGTCCTGCCGAACCCCTGGATGAAGGAGACGCACCTGTTCTCGGCCTTGGTCCCGTCCGCGCATGACGCGCACGCCTCTTCGCAGCCGCCCTCGTCCTTGGGCGGCTCATAGTCGACGACGGAGTTGGTGGCGATGTTGACGCCTGACACGCGGGACGCGAGCGTCAGGGAGACCGCGAGGGCCCGAAGCGGGCCGGTGATCGTCATTTTCATTTCGTCTCTTCTGTTGTCATTGTAGGGGGGGGCGGGCGGCCTTT
>JAKJGY010000285.1 GCA_022704145.1 Verrucomicrobiota bacterium | reverse complement strand
AAACCGCCGACGCCGCCTATCGTGTCAAGCTGGGCGAGCTGCCGTTGGTGACGTCATTCTCGCCGGCGGGCGCGCAGGCTGGCGAGAGCCTCAACGTGCGCCTGACGGGGTATAACATCGAGCAGCGGCGTGTGCGCCTGTTCACCGGCGGCAAGGATAGCGACCGGTGTCTTGAGGCGCTTGCCGGTGAGTCGCTGCTGTTGCCGGGGCTGAGTTTTGACCTTGCGGAGGAGCCGGGGGTGGCGGAGCGTGAGCCGAACGACGCGGCCGATGCGGCGCAGGAGGTTCAGACGCCCTGTGTGGTCAGCGGGACGCTGGAGGCGGGGGGCGGGCGTGACGTGTTCCGCCTGGAGGGTGTTAAGGGGCAGACGCTCTGGGCGGACGCGCGGGCCTCGGGTCTGGGTTCGCCGCTGCGGCCCGTGGTCACTGTGCGCGATGCGGCAGGCGCGGTGGTCGCGCAGGGCGCGTTCGACACGAACGCGACGTTGCGCGCGGCCTTGTGCGGGCGCGACCCTTCGCTGTGTGTGACGTTCCCCGCTGACGGCGCGTATACGGTCGAGGTGGGGGATCGGTCGGGTGCGGGCGGTGAAGCCTACGGCTACCGGCTGCGGCTCGGTCCGCCGCAGCCGGACTTCAGGCTCTGGATGGAGCCCGCCTCGCTCAACATCCCGTCGGACGGCAGCGCGCTGGTCACGGTGCACGTACGGCGGCTGCATGGGTTTGACGGCGAGATCCGGGTGGCGCTCGAGTACCCTCCGCTCAGCATCGCCTGTGAGGGGGGCGTCGTGCCGCCTGGCGTGGAGCGCGTGGTGATGACGGTCTCGACGGAGGGTGTGCGATATCCGCGTACGGTGTTCGGGCTGGCCTTGACGGGCCTGGCGCAGGTTGACGGGCGCGAGGTGCGCAGGCCGGTCGTGCCGGTGTCGTATGGGGCAGCGCCGGACGGGCTGCTGGCGGTGCGCGAGATCCGTGAGCTTGCGGCGAAGGTCGGCTACGGGGCACGCGCGCTGCGGGCCGACCCGCTGGCCAAAGGCGAGGCGCCGCCCGATCCGCGTATCCCGATGCCGGTGGCGTTCAAGGCGCCGGTGCCGGTCGGGCGTGACGTGCCCGTGAGGCTCAACCTGCTGAGCGCCACCCTGGCGCCCCAGCTCGGCGGGCTGTACGTGCCGATGGTCGTCTGGCCGGAGCGCGGCTTCACGGCCCAGGGGGTGCAGCCGACCAACCGGCAGGAACGCGCGGGCGTGCTGCTGCAGGCGGACGCGCGGACATTCAAGGCGGGGCAGACGGCCTTTGTGATCCTCGGCTGTTATCTGCGGGGCGACACCAACCGCGTGCCGCTGGCGGTCACCCAGAGTGTGCCGGTTGTGATCCGATAGGCTGGCAGCGCGGGCAGGTGTGGGTGCCGCGCTGGCCGACGACCGAACGGGCGAGCGGCGTGCCGCAGCGCGGGCAGGGCTGTCCGTCGCGGCGGAAGACGCGCAGGCCGTCGGCGTTGCGTCCGCGGCGGCCGGCCACGCTGTAGAAATTGGCCTGGCCGTCTCCGAGGGAGGTGCCGCCATTCTCTACCGCGCGCTTCAGCACCGCGCGGATGGAGGCGTGCAGCCTGCGCGTCTCTTCGGGCGAGAGGGTGTCGGCCTTGCGCATCGGATGGAGGCGTGCCCGCCAGAGCGCCTCGTCGACGTAGATGTTGCCGAGGCCGGCGACGGTGGTCTGGTCGAGCAGCAGGGGTTTGAGCGCGCGCCGCCGTCCGGCGAGCCGCTGCCGCAGGGCGGTGGCCGTGAAGGCCGGGTCGAGCGGCTCCGGGCCCAGCGCCTGGAGCGGGCCTGCGGCGCCTGCCGGCAGGACGAGCAGCCGCCCGAACTTGCGGGTGTCGTTAAAGAACAGCCTGCGGCCGTCGTGCAGCGCCAGCACCACCTGGTCGTGGGGGCCGGGGCGCTCGTCCGGCGCGCCGAAGCGGAGCTTGCCGGTCATGCGCAGGTGGATCAGGAGGCGCGCGCCGGAGTCGAGTTCGGCGACGATATACTTGGCGCGTCGGGACAGCCTGAGGATTGTCCGGCCGACGAGGGCGCGCCGGAAGGCCTCAGGGCGGCCGCCGACACTGCGCGGCCAGCGGATCTCGGCCGAGTGGATCGCAGCGCCCTCGAGCGCGTGCGCGCGCAGGTCACGGACGACGGTCTCGACTTCTGGAAGTTCCGGCATCGTGTCTCTCCTCGTGAGGGGACAGTTTAACAGGTCGCGGCGGCGGCGCAAGCGCGCGTGCGGTCTGGCGGCGTGCCGCTGGGGGCGACTTAAGCCTGTTCTTTCGCGGCCAAATCGCCATAATGGGGCGGTATGAAAGAGCGTCTGGATATTTTGCTGGTGGGCGCGGGTCTCGCTGAGAGCCGTGAGCAGGCGCAGCGGCTGGTGATGGCGGGGGTGGTGCGGGTCGACGGGCAGGTGGCGACGAAGCCTGGGCATCGGGTGGCGTGCGAGGCGTCGCTCGAGGTGGCGGCCCGGCCGCGTTTTGTGAGCCGTGGCGGAGACAAGCTGGAGGGCGCTTTCGCGGCGTTTCCGGAGTTCCAGGTGGGGGGCAAGGTCTGTCTTGACGTAGGGGCGTCGACGGGGGGGTTCACGGACTGCCTGCTGCAGCACGGGGCGGCGCGCGTGATGGCGGTCGATGTGGGTAAGGGGCAGTTGCACTGGAAGCTGCGGCAGGATAGCCGCGTGTGGGCGCTCGAGGGGTTTAACGCCCGTTATCTGCGGCCGTCCGATCTGCCGGAGCGGCCGCAGGTCGGGGTGACGGACGTCTCCTTCATCTCGTTGCGCCTGATCCTGCCGCCTCTGGCTGAGGCGCTGCTGGCGGGGGGCGAGATCATCTCGCTGATCAAGCCGCAGTTCGAAGCCGGCCGCGAGCAGGTGCCGCGCGGGGTGGTCCGTGATCCGGCGGTGCGTGAGGCGGTGGTGGAGGCGATCCGGGCGTTCGGCACGGGTGAGGTCGGATTGCACTGGCTGGGCTGTGTGGCCTCGCCGTTACTCGGCCCTGAGGGCAACGTCGAGTTTCTGGCGTGGTGGCGGAAGCCTTAGCGCCTTGCTGCGGCGGGCGGCCTCAGGCCTGCTCGCGCAGCGCGTCACAGAGCGGGCAGGCGTCGCAGCCGGGGCGGGCGTTGAGACAGAAGTCGAGGTGGATCTGGAGTAGGCCCTGCTGGAGCAGCCCACTGCCGCTGTAGAGGGCGGGGTTGTGGTCGCGGCCGAAGAGGTGGAGGGCGGTCAGGCGCATCGGCGCGGAGAGGTCTTCGGGGGGAAGGCAGAGGAGGGCGTCGGGCGGCAGGGCCTCCTCGGCGGCGGCGAGCGGGAGAACGACGTTGGTGAGGAGCGCGGCGGCGCGCGCAGCGCCGAGCAGCGCGACCTCCTGGGCGGGGTCGGGCGGTGAGGAGAGGCTGAGGCGGCGGTTCCAGAACGGCCAGCGGCTGCGTGTCTCGAGCGTGTCGAGCGCGCGGGCGTGCCAGCCTGCGCCAGCCTCGTCCGTGAGGCGGTCGAGGTCGTGGAGGACGTCGGCGAGGCCGCAGAAGAGGCTGGCGGCGGCGGCCAGGCGGCGGACGGGCGCGTTTTGCGGGCGCAGGCCGTGGAGGCGCCAGCGGATCTCCTCGGGGAGCGGGTCGGTCGCGTTGCGCCACCAGATGTCCCAGAGGGCGCGGATGAAGCGGCGGCCCTCGTCGTCGGGCGCGGCCTCGGGCTGCGGCAGGAGGCGTGCTGCGCCCAGGAGGCGTGCGAGGGCGGCCTCGCGGGTGAGGGCGGCCAGGGTGTTGGCGGGCACGAGGCGGGCCAGGGCGCGGCAGGGCTGCTGGTTGTGCTTATAGCCGAGTGCGGCGAGCGTCTCCTCGTAGAAGAGCTGGTGGCGG
>JAKJGY010000284.1 GCA_022704145.1 Verrucomicrobiota bacterium | reverse complement strand
CCGAGCCGCCGATGCCGATGTTCACGACATATTTGATGCGCTTGCCGGTGTACCCCAGCCACTGCCCTTTGCGCACGCGTTCCGCGAACGCGCCCATAGCCGCCAGCACCGCATGCACCTCGGGCATCACATCTTGGCCGTTGACAAAGACAGGCCGGTCAGGCCGGTTGCGCAGCGCGGTATGCAGCACCGCGCGCCCTTCGGTTTCGTTGATGGCTTCACCCGCAAACATCGCGTCGATCCAGCGCTTCAGGTCGCTCGCCTCGGCGAGTTCCACCAGGCGGCGCATCAGGGCCGGCGTGATGCGGTTTTTGGAGTAGTCCAGCGTCCATCCGGCAGCCTCCAGGGAAAACCGTTCAGCCCGTCCGGAATCTTTCTCGAAAAGATCGCGCAGGTGAAGTCCCCGCGTTGCCTCAATTTCGCTCGCCACCGCTTGCCACGCTTGCTGATTCATCATTCTCTCCGTTTGTTCGGCATCACGCCAAAATCCTTCCAAAAACGGCTTCAAATCATACCGGTTTAGTCGTTGCCAGAGAAGCCTAAAGCGAAGTTGGCCGTGACTTCCTGTTGAGCACAGACGGCACATCGATTATCCTAATACGTATGGCTTTAAATTCCGCCCGCTTCTCCGGTTATGTCACAGATCCCCTTCACCTCGACGAGGCGGTGGCGGAGATGATCGCGCGCAACCGCCTGCTGCACGATGTCTCGCACCTGGGCGCGGCGGTCTCCGGCGGCGCCGACTCTGTGGCGCTCTTGCATCTGCTGCTTCCGCTCTGCCGGGCGCGCGGCATCGCGCTGACCGTCCTGCACCTGCATCACGGACTGCGCGAGGAGGCGGACGAGGACGCTCGCTTTGTCGAAGCCCTCGCCGCCGGCGCCGGGCTGCCGTTCGTGGGCCGCCGCGCGTCGCTCGCCGCGCGCCCCGCCGACGGCCGCTCGCTGGAAATGGCCGCGCGCGACGCGCGCCTGGACTTCTTCCGCCGCGCTTGCGAAGAGCAGTCGCTGGACGCGCTCGCCACCGGCCACCACGCCGACGACGTGGCCGAAACCCTGCTGCTGCGCCTGGCCCGCGGTGCCGGCGCCGCGGGCCTCTCCGGCCTGCGCCCGCACACGCATCTCGGCGGCTGCCGCATGATCCGCCCGCTGCTTGCGATCTCGGGCGAGGCCCTGCGTGCCTGGCTGCGCGCGCGCAAAGTGGCGTGGCGCGAGGATGCCTCGAACCGCGACCCCGCGATTCCGCGCAACGCGGTGCGCCACACCGTGCTGCCGCATCTCGAGGCCTCCTGGTCTGCCGACCTGCGCGCGCGACTCTGCCAGTCGGCAGAAACCCTGCGCGAGGATGACGCCCTGCTGGACACGCTCGCCGAACAGCAGTTCGCCGCGCTCACCACCGGCGGCACCGGGCTGCCGGTCGACGACCTGCTGCGCGAACCGCTGGCCCTGCAGCGCCGCATTTTGCGACACTGGCTCTACCGGCACGCCCCCCCTCATGCGGCGGGTTTCGGCACCGTGCAGCGCCTGCTGGCGCTCTGCCGCGAGCCCGGCGACTGGCACGCCACCCTGCACGGCGAGAGCATTGTCCAGTGCCGCGGCCGCCAGCTCGCCTTCCTGCCGCCGTTGCCCGAACACGCTGTCCCGCCGCCTGCCATGCTGGCAATCCCCACCGCGCAGCCGCTCCGCTGGGGCGCGTTCGACATCATCGCCACCTGCGGCACCGGCATCTTCAGCTTGGCCAACGGTGTCGGTCATTTCCCGGCCGCCTGCACACTGAGCGCGGCGGCGCTTGAGGGCTGCGTCCTGACCGTCCGCGCGCGGCAGCCGGGCGACCGCATCGCGCCGACCAACCTGCACGGGTCAAAAAAAATCCAAGATCTCTATGTCGATGCCAAACTGCCGGAAGCGCAGCGCGACGCCGTCCCGCTGATCGCCTGCGGCGACGAGATCGCCTGGGTGCCCGGCTACCGCGTGGCGCGCCGCTATGCCGTGCCTGCGCCCGACGCCCCCAGCGTGCGGCTCACGGTCCATGCGCGCGACATCATTTCAGCAGCAGCACAGCCGCCTGATCCAGCCGCCAGTTCTCGCCCAAAGCGCCTTCGAGACTGCGCCAGACTCGATCCTCCGCCCGATACACGCCCAGGTTGAACGCGATCTTTCCGCCCGCCTTGGGCGCGATCCCCAACGCCTCGAACGGGATCTCCCACTCCGCGCGCCAGCCGCTCTTCCAATCGCCCTTGGTTTTCCCGTACGGCTTGGCCGCGAAGCGCACCGCAGCCTTGACGCGCGCCGCCGCCTCGGCCGCCACCCCGGCATCCGTCACGCTGTGCAGCGCGCCCCCGGCGAAACCGCGCAGCACAAAGGTGCCCTGCGTGCCGGCGATGCAGACCTCCGCCCCGTCGTCCGCGCCCCACGCCTCGCCTTTGCGCAGCAGGCCGATGTCAAACAGCACGGTGTTGACAGCGACGTACAGGCAGCGGTCGTCATAGGCGAACTTGGCGAAGGCCGGCGCGCCGCTCGCGCCCCAGCGCGAAGGCAGGCGATCGACAGACTGCATCGATCCCGGCCACTCGTCATCGCCGATCTCGCCGTCGATCACCGGCGCGCGGGCCACGCGCGCGGCCTCGAACGGCCAGGAGCGCCGCGCCGGCGGCGGACTGGCCGGCATCACATCGCTGATCGCATAACGCGCCGGCGTCTGCCCCTCCTTCGCGCCCCCTTCATATAACGTGTTGCCCGACCAGTTCGTAACCGCATGAGGCGGCGTGACCGTGATTGTTCCGCCCGCGAACAGCGTGTTGCCCGTGAACGTGCAATCGCCGGAACGCGGGAACGAGATCTTCATGCCGGCATCCGACAGGAACACATTGTCGCGGATCACCAGCCGCGCGGTGATGTGGTTGTGAACCGGCACCGGCACGCCGACCGCGACATTGCGTTCGATCACGCAGTCGTGCGAACCTTCATCCAGATAGTAGGCCGAGGCGCCGTATCCTTTGCCGATTTCGACCACATCGCGCACCACGTTGCGGCGCAGCACCGAATGGTTCAACATGCCGTAGATCGCGGCGCCGTCGTGCAGCTCGCGCATGACGCGGTAGATCAGGTTCTCCTCGATCACATGCCCGCCGCCGCTGGCCGTCATGCCGCTGTACGGCGCGTCGTGGATCTCGTTGCGGCAGATGTGAAAGCCGTTCGTGGACGCCGAGCGCGACGCGTGCGAAAACTGCAGGGCCACCGCGCTCGGCTGATAACGTCCCACGTGGTGGATATGGTTGCTGACGATCGCACACCGCTCGCCGCTGCTGCGGATGCCGCAGGCGCCGACATCATGGATGCGACACCGCGTGATGCGACAGCCCGACAGGGCCCAAGATTTCACCGCCTGTCCGCCGACATTGCAGATGTCGAGCTGATCCAGCGTGCAGCCGTTCGCGTTCATGAGCGTCACGGCGCCGTCGTACTCACCGGCCGAGAAACCGCCAGGCTTGAGCGGCGTGGTTGTGGCCTGCACCGAAAAGTTGCGCAGAGTGATGTTTTCGGCTCGGGCCTTGGCGCTGCCCGCAATGCTGATCACGCGCTCCAAGGTTGGCGCGACGACGCGGCTCTTCGCCATCTCCTCGCCGGGCAGCGGCCAATACACGAGGCGTCCCGCCGAGCGGTCCAGATACCATTGGCCGGGACGGGTCATGCCTTCCCGCGTGTTGAAAATCACGAATTTTCTGACACCGAACGCGCCCGCCGGATGGCGCGACGGCGTGGTGAAATGCAGGGTGCGGCGCGCGACATCGTTGCTGGCCACGCCGACCAGCGAATCATCCCACATGTGATAGACGCGCAGCTCTGCGTTGCGCACGTCGAACGCGGCAGGCAGGTTGGTGGGCTGATAGACCAGCGTGTTCAATTCCGCA
>JAKJGY010000079.1 GCA_022704145.1 Verrucomicrobiota bacterium | reverse complement strand
GCTCGGCCCGCGGCTCAACGCGGCGGGCCGCATGGGCTCTGCGCTGACGGCCTACGAGCTGCTGACCACGCGCGACCGCGACCGGGCGGCGGAGCTGGCGGCGCGGCTGGAGGCGTACAACGGCGAACGGCGCGGCGTGGAGGCCCGGCTGCTGGCCGCGGCGCGGCGGCAGTGTGGGCTGGACGTGGCGGAAGGGGAGGCCGCGGCGCGGTTTGACGGCGCGGTGGTGGTGGGCGGAGAGGGCCCGCACGCGGGTTCGGACGGGTGGCATCCCGGGGTGATCGGCATTGTGGCGGCGCGGCTGAGCGACGCCACCGGCCTGCCTGCGGCGGTCGTGGCGTTCGACGCCGACGGCGCGGGGCGCGGTTCGGTGCGGGCCGGCGAGGGGTACCACGCTCTGGAGGCCCTGGCGGCGGCGGGCGAGGCCCTGGCGGGTTTCGGCGGGCATGCGCGGGCCGCCGGGTTCCGGGTCAGGGCGGGCGGCTTCGAGACGTTCCGGAGGCTGTTCAGCGCGGCGTGTGCGCGTCAGGCGCCCGCAGGGGGGCGGCGGCTGGCGGTCGACGGCTGGCTCGCGCCCGAGGAGGTCACGGCGGACCTCTACCGTGCGCAGCAGCGGCTGGCGCCGTTCGGCCATGCGAACCCGGTGCCGCGGTGGGGGCTGCGCGGTGCGTGCCTCGAGCGCGTCCAGCCGGTCGGCCAGTCCGGCGAGCACGTGCAGCTCGTGTTCGGCCTCGGCGCGGGGCGGGGCGTGCGCGCGGTCTGGTTCCGCAACGGCGCGGCCGTCGAGGCGCTGCGCGCGCTGTCCGGGCCGGTCGACGTCGTGTTCGAGCTGGCGCTCAACACCTACGGCGGCGACGCCTCGGCCGAGCTGCGGGTCGTCGATCTGGCGCCTGCGGGCTAGCGTGGAAACGAGAGTGAGCGATCCATAAGAAATATATTCAGTTTTCGCTTGTACCGATTTTAGGAACACTCTATACTGGCCGCGAATCAACTGAGAAGCCTTAGGCCGTCTCGCCCCTGGACAAACTCTTGGGGTTAGAGCTGCAAGCGTCGCGGTTGGTTAAGGTGCTGTCTGCCCAGGAAAGGGTGGCGGCATCGCGTCGGCACTCGAGGGCGAGGGCACGACCGGTCAACACACAGCCAAAACGAGGGTACAACATGAGAAAGCTATACACTGCGGTATCGATTGCCGCCGCTTTCCTGTTCACTTCTTGGGCTAAGGCCGACGGGCCTTACGTCTATGAGGGGAACGTGACAACGGCGGAGGATACCTCCATCACGATTCCTGTCAGTGGAACTGACGGGGGTGGTAATCCGGTGGCCACCTGGGCCATCGTCGTCCCGCCGAACAATGGTACGGCCAGCCTGACGGCAGGAGGGTTCCTTTATACGCCGAATGCCAATTGGAACGGGCAGGACTTCTTCGTGTTCAAGGGTGTGGATGGGAGCGGTAACGACTTGGCGCCGGCCAACGTTACGATCACGGTCAGCGCGGTCAACGACGCGCCGGAACTGCCGGCCGCTGTGGCGCTGACCACGCCGGAGGACATGCTCCTGCGGGTTAACCTGCTGGACTATGTGGCGGACGTGGACTCCACGAACATCACGTACACGGTTGATGCGGCGTCCGTCACGAACGGGACCTTCCTCGCGAGCACGAACGCCAACGAGTACGGCGTCTTCTTCTATACGCCGAACCCGGACGCCTCGGGTTTCGAGGATAGCTTCACGTTCAATGTGAGCGACGGGCAGTCGCCCGCCACCAACGCCTGCCGGATCGCCATCCAGGTGATCCCGGTTATGGACGCTCCGGTCTCGTCCGACCGGATCCTCTTTATCGAGAAGCAGGCGGGCGTGACGAACGGCACCGTTCAGATCACGGCGACCGACGTTGATCCGGGGCACACGAATCTGACCTTCGCGCTCGTGACGGTCAGCTCGCCTGCGGGTATCCCGAGCGTGAACGCTTCCGGACTCTTCACCTTCACCGTGACCGACCCGAGTGCCACATTGGACGGTGCGCCGTTCGTGGTGACCGTGGGTGACGGCGACGTATTGGTCGACCCCGCCTTGCAGCAGACCAACATCACCGTGCTCGTGTACTACAGGGGCAAGAACGGCCCGATCCTCACCGATATCAACCCGGACAAAGATCCGGCGGCGATTTTCGAAGGCGAGTCGGTCGTGCTATCGCTGACGGGTACGGATCACGCGACGAACAACATCGCCGGTGCGGTTCTGACCCAGTGGGGCATGAAGCAGGTCGCCTGGTATAAAGATGCCGAGACCAATCCCGTGCAGGTGACGACTTCCGGAACGCTCGAGGCGATCACCAGCGCCTACACGTTCGACACCAGCAGCGCGACGATGACGAATCGCTTCGGCCGACGCGACGGCACATTCACGATGACGGCTGTCGCCTCCGACCTGTTCGGCAATGAGACGGCGTACACCTGGACCGTGACGGTTAAGCCCACCAAAGAGTACCAGTCCGTGACGTTCCCCGCCCTGCCGGATGTGAAGGTCGGTGAGCGTTTCTGGGTCACGGCGAACGCCTCGTCCGGCCTGGCCGTCCGTTTTGACAGCCAGAACGGGCATGTGGCCCATATCGCTTCGAATGAGTTTGAGGCGGTGAGCAGCGGCACGGCGTTCATCGACGCCTGGGTGCCGGGCGACAACCAGTATCTGGCGAGCGATGTCGTGACCCGTTCGTTCAACGTGATGATCCCGATCGAGGGACGTCCGGTGACGATCAGCGGGGACGCGCTGGGCGCGGCGCTGGGGAACGTGGTCACGGTCACACCCGCCAAAGCGGCGTATAAGGCTGGCGAACGGGTGACGCTCAAGGCGGTCGCCAAATCCGGCTACACCTTCTTGCGCTGGGGGATCTTCTCACCCGACCCGATGAACCAGGCCGCCACCTTGACCTACACCGTACCCTTCAACGCGACGGCAACGATCGAGGCGATGGCGATCTTCAAGCTGACCTCGGAGGTCGCTGAGCCCACGATCCAGGCGCCCGTCGCTCCGGACGCGCTTGTCGGCCTGCCTTACAACCTGCCCGTGCCGGTGCAGTCGGAGTGCCTGCCGAAGCTGACGGCGACCGGCCTGCCCGCTGGGCTCGCGGTCAGTGGCACGTCAATCGCCGGCGTGCCCACCCGCTCGGGTTCGTTCACGGTCAGCCTGACCGCCTCCAACGCGGGCGGCAAGAGCCAGACCGTCTCGTTCTCCCTGCAGGTCGAGGCCTTACCCGCTTGGGCCCAAGGCACATTCAACGGTTGGACGGACGCGCAGATCCAGGAAGACTGGATTTTCGGGGGACGTACGGAACACGGTGTCGTATCGATGACGGTCTCCCCGGCCGGTTTTGTGGCCGGTAAGTTCGAGCTGCGCGGCAAGAGCTATGCGTTTAACGCGAAGAACTTCTCCGGTGTCGAACGTGACGGCGGCGGCGTGATCCTTTCGCTCCAGATCGCTGACGCGTTCTTCATGGACGGCAAGTCACGGTTCGATATGGATATTCGGATCTCGCCGGAAGGTGTGGTTGCCGGGGCTACCGCAAGGGATGCCGACCCTTGGGATACCCGCTGGATGGAACTCTTCGCCTACCGGAACGCCTGGAGCGACGCGAATGTGGTCGCAGCCCAGACGATCAAACCCTACCAGGGTTACTATACGGTCGCACTGCCATCGATGAATGACGACGCGGGCAGCGCCTATCTGACGCTGACCGTTGACGCCAAGGGAGGTGTGAAGGCCGCAGGCAAACTGGCCGACGGCACGGTGCGCTCGTTCAGCACGGTACTGATTCCGGATGGGACTGGCCGTTACTATGCCGTGCTGTCGACGGCTCCCGCGACGTATCAGGGCGGATTCCTGTTCGGGTTCGTCGAGTTTATCGCGGCCACCGCTGAGGACGGCACACCGGTCATCGGTCAGACCGTCGTCAAAGTTCCGGGTGACGCCGACGCTGGCGTGCTGGAGTGGATCAACCTCGACCCCAAGGCCACAACGGCTTACGGTGCCGGGTTTGACCGCGCCCTGACGGTGTCCGGTGGCTGGTATGACAAGCTCGCGACCCTCCAGAGCTACTACTCCTCGCTGACTGTCGGTCAGGTGGACGAGGTCGCTGAACTGGTCTACACGGTCAAGGGCGCCGCGCCTGATACCTTCACCGCCCAGGCGGCGTTCTGGAACCCGGGAGGACTCTCGCTGGCGGTTGCCGGTTCCAAGGTGAGCGCGGCCAAGGCCGACGCCCCGAAAAAACTCGCGGACGGCACCTGGGACTACGCAGTCGACAGTAACAAAGACAACGTGCTGAACTCCAGCGGCCTGGTGATCGGTTTCACCCAGGCAACGGGCGTGTTCCGTGGCACGTTCAACGTGTACTACGACTATGCGACCAAGGAAGATCCTGTCAGCGGCGCCCGCACCATGGCGCACACCGCGAAGAAGGTGGCGTACGAGGGAGTCGTGCTGCCGGTTCGTGAGAACCCCCTCGACGGTATCGAGGGTCGCGGCTTCTTCCTGATGAAAGATAAGTCCTCTTATGAGAACGCGCTGGGGACACCCATGCCCTACACGTTCAACTGGTCCTATGAGTTCACTCTGACGCGGTGACGCCGCACGCCCCGGCGCGGATAGTCCGCGCCGGGGCCTTATTCTTCTAGGGATTAAGCTGGTATTCTGGAGCGGTTGACTTTATCATACCACTGGATTTTTTAGGGCTCATTCCAAGTGTAGGATTTAATGCGCTTGGATGAGACACCTGCCAGAGCAGGCAGAGGGTGTGGTAGGGTCATATGAATACGACGATCCGTGACGCCGGTTACGACCAGTTACTGGAGTGGCTGAAACGCACGCGGGCCGAGGGAAAAAGGATTTCCCCGGGGGACTACTCCATGCGAGCACTGATCCCTAAACTGAGAGTGCTTCTTCGTAGACCGCAGCTTAAGCATAGTTGGATTGCGAAGGTTGAGCAGGGGGAAAGAAGGTTGGATGTTCTGGAGTATGTCGCGTACTGCCTGGCGATTGGGGCCGACCCTCATGAGGGTATCCGTAAAGTGGTGGAACACCTCAAAAGGACGGCTAACGGTGTTGTTTCCTACCCCGAGACCTTCGAAGGCTTGGTCAATTGGGGCAAGGTCGCCGAACAGGCCGTGGAGAATGCTGAAGGCCCTCGCGAATGACGAATGTGCTCCCTGTCAATTTGAGCACTGACGTTTCTGGCGCCTGCGGGCTAGCGGCGGGCTTGAAGGCGGTGGGGCGGAAGGTGTATCGTATCCGTTGACGCCGCAGCCGGCTGACGGACGGCCGGGACGAGGCGGCGTCACATGGAGGCGCCGGTGATGAACAAACGGACCCTTTTTACAGCCCTCGCCTGTGCGGTGGCACTGACCCTGACTTGCCGCGCCGCAGGCGACACGTATCTGGTGGTCGACCTTTCGGCGGGCAACGTGCCCTCGCCGGTCTATCCGGTCTCCTACACCCACGAGCCCCCCGCAGGCGGCTGGACGAATGTGCACAAGACCTCGAGCCTCGTGTTCAGGCGGGTCGGGCGCGGCTCCTTCCTCATGGGCACGCCGCCGGCCGAGATGGGCGTGGGCGGCGAGCCGCTGCCGCAGCAGACGGTGGCGCTCTCAAACGACTATTACCTCGGCCTCTTCGAGGTGACGGAGGATCAGTACCGGCGCCTCACGACCTCGCCCTCTGGGAGCCTCAAGGCCCAGTTCTTCAGCTCCGGGCTCAACGACGGCGCCGGGGCCTTCCTCACGCAGCTCAACATGGGCGCGGGCGGCCTCACCTTCTCGCTGCCGACCGAGGCGCAGTGGGAGTACGCCTGCCGCGCGGGCGCGACCAACGCCTACAGCTTCGGCTCGGATCCGGCGGGGCTGGCGGCGGTTGCGGTGTACGGCGCCGGCGCGGTGCAGCCCGTCGCCACAAAAGCGCCCAACGCCTGGGGCTTCTATGATCTGCACGGCAACGCGGACGAGGCGGCCGTCGAGCACGGCGGCTCGCGCAGTATGCAGCGCGGCGGCCTGTACAGCAGCGTGGCGGCCGCGTGCCGGTCGGACTTCCGCATCGCGAACGACGACGCGGGCGGCTTCCGGGTCTGCCTGACGGTGCCCACGGTCTATTACACGGTGGCGGTGACCAACGGCGCGGGCGGCGGAAGCTACACCAACGGACATGTCGTGACGCTGGCGGCCGATCCGCCTGCCGCGCTGAAGCGCTTCAACCGCTGGACGGGCGACACCCTGACCGTGGCGGATGTCTTCGCGCCCACCACGACGCTGACGGTAGCGGGTGCGGCGGTGGCCGTGACCGCCACCTACTCGGACGCGCCTTACACGCTGACGGTTCACGGCGGCACGGGCGACGGCGATTATGCGGCGGGAGCGGAGGTGCCGATCGCGGCCGACGCGCCCGGCGCCGGCCTGATGTTCGACTTCTGGCGCATCGACCTCGGTCCGGTCGGGCTGGGCGCGGGCTTCGCGGCCCGCAGCGCGTCGACGACGGTGACGATGCCGGCGGCGCACGTGATCCTGACCGCGGTCTACACCAACGTCCCGACCTACACGCTCACGGTGGCGGGCGGCACAGGCGGCGGCAGCTACACCAACGGGCAGACGGTGGCGATCAGCGCGCCGCCGCCGGGCGCGCACCACACCTTCCTCTGGACCGGCGCGGCCGTGGCCGATCCGGCCTCGCCCGCGACCACCCTGGTGATGCCGGCCGCGGACACGACGGTCACCGCGACCTATCCGCCGCGTCTCTATGCGCTGACCGTGGCGGGGGGCACGGGCGGCGGCAGCTACACTAACGGACAGGCGGTGACGGTGGTGGCGACCAACCGCCCTACGGTTTGGCACACCTTCGACGCCTGGGCGGGCGACCTCGCGGGCGTGGCGGACGTGTCGGCAGTCACCACCACAGTGACCGTGGCGGGCGCGACCGCCCTTACGGCGACTTACCGGCCCCTGCCTGCGGTGCGCGGCACCTATCTGGTGGTGGATCTGATGGCCTCGACCACCAATGCCGCGGTGACCTACGTCGACGAGCCGCCCGTTGGCGGCTGGACGGCGTCGCACAAGACCGACAAGCTGGTGCTCAAGCGCGTGCCGGCGGGCACCTTTGCGATGGGTGCGGCACCGGGCGAGAGCACGCGGGTGGACGAGACGCGGCACGCGGTGACGTTGACGCGCGACTTCTATCTCGGGCTGTATGAGGTGACGCAGGCGCAGTGGGCGCGGCTGACCTCCGCCTACCCCAGCGCCTACACCGGCGCGGACGCGCCGCGTCACCCGGTCGAGCGGGTCTCGTACAGCATGATCCGCGGCGCGTCGTGGGGCGCCAAGTGGCCGTCCAGCGCCGTCGTGGACAGCGGTTCGTTCATCGACTATCTGCGCACCAAGACCGGCGACGCGCGCTTCGACCTGCCGACCGAGGCGCAGTGGGAGTACGCCTGCCGCGCGGGCACCACCGGCGCCTACGCGGGCACGCTCGCGGACCTTGGGGTCTACGGCGCGATCAGCGACGGCAAGACCTGGGAGGTGGGCTCGAAGGCGCCGAACGGCTGGGGCTTCTATGACATGCACGGCAACGTGTCCGAGCTGTGCCTGGACTGGTACACGGTGGATCTGGGGAGCGCGGCACAGGTCAACCCGCCCGGGCCCGCGAGCAGCCCGCTGCTGCGTCGGGTGATGCGTGGCGGCGGCTATCTGAGTGTGGCGGACGCCTGCCGTTCCGCCGCGCGCGGCAACCTGCTGTCCACCAACGCGTACGTCAGCGCCGGTCTGCGGGTGGCGCGCGCGGCGGCGCCGCTCTACGCGCTGACGGTCAGCGGCGGTACGGTCAACACCGGCGGGCTCTACGAGGCGGGCACCAAGGTCGGCGTGAGCGCGGCGCGGCAGGGACTGGCGCAGGTGTTCGCGAGCTGGACGGTCGTGCCGGCCGGCGCCGCGCTGGGCGCGGGCTTCGACCCGCTGAAGGCCGACACGGCGCTGACGATGCCGTCGCACGCGGTGACGCTCACCGCGACGTACGCGCAGGACCCCGGCTATACGATCCTCACGGTGGCGGGCGGCACGGGCGGCGGCGGCTACACCAACGGCACGGTGGCGGTGATCGCGGCGGACGGGCCGCCCGAGTGGCAGGTGTTCGACGTCTGGACGGGCGACACGGCCGGGGTGGCGGACGTGTCGGCCGCGACCACGACGGTGACGCTGGCGGGCGGCACGGTGTCGCTGGCCGCGACCTACCGGCCGGTGGACGACCTGCCGGCCGACGTGTTCCGGCTGGCGCGGCGCGCCGGGGCGGAGACCAACGCCTGGTATGTGCGGGCCGGCACCGAGCGGGCGCTCACGGCGCCGGAGTTTTCCGGCGAGCGGCTCTTCGGCTGGTGGCGGGTCGAGCCGGCGGACTCGGCGCTGGGTGTGGGGTTTGACGCCAGCGCGGCGTCGACGGGCCTCGTGATGCCGACGAATGCGGTGACGCTGACGGCGGTCTACGTGGTCAACCCCGGCTCCTCGACAGGTTTCCTGGAGGTGGCGCTGTCGGACGCGGACGGTGCGCCGCTGCCGGACGCGCAGTGGAGTCCCGACGGCGGGGCGAACTGGTATCCGGCGGGGCGCTGCCCGCTCAAGCCAGCCTCCTACACGGTGTCCTTCCGCGGGCCGACGGTCAACTGGGTGGCGCCGGACAGCGTGCGGGTGGCGCTCAAGGCGGGCGCGACTGCGGCGGTGACCGGGCGCTTCCGGTGGGTCGGCGCGGTGGCGGACGGCGGCGCGGCCCAGGCGGGGGTGGGCGTGGCGTTCGCGGCGGTGGCGGATGTCGGCGTGCGGCCGGCCGCGTTCAAGGCGACGGGCGTGCCGCCGGGGCTGAAGCTGAACGGCAAGAACGGCGTGCTCGCGGGCGTGCCGACGAAAGTCGGGACCTATGTGGTCGGCGTGACGGCCAAGGGCGCGGACGGGTCGGTCGCGAGCGGCACGTTCGCGGTCACGGTGCTGCCGCTGGCGGAGCGGGCGCAAGGCACGTACAGCGGCTGTGTCGGCACCGACCTGGCCGGCGCCGACCGGACGGTCAGCGGGCTGTTCACGCTGACCGTCGGTCCGACCGGCAAGCTCAGCGCCAAGGTGACGGCCCAGGCGGCGGCGTACAGCTTCACGGGCGCCTCTTGGGACGTCGTCAGGCAGGATGGCGCGTATGCTGTGACGGTGCGCACGGCCAAGGGCGAGGCGCTGCTCCAGCTTGCGCTGAATCCGGCCGACGGGGTGGTGTCGGGTGTGGTGAGCGGCGGCGTGTTCGGTGACGGCGGCGCTGAGGTGGCGGGATTCAGGAACCCCTATCTGAACCCGGCGGACACCGACTACGCGGCGGCCGTCCAGGCGCTGGCGGGCCTGAAGGGGTATTACACGGTGGCGCTGCCGGCCCTGGCGTGCCGCTCGGAGGGCCTGGCGCAGAATGTGCAGGGCGGCTTCGGTTATCTGACGCTGACGGTGGGGGATAAGGGCGCGGTGGCGCTCTCCGGCAGGCTGGCCGAGGGGACCTCGTTCTCGGCCTCGGCCACGTTCGTGCCTGACGATGTCGGCGGGGTGCTCCCGCTCTTCGTGCCGCTGTACGGCAAGCGCGGCGTGCTCGCGGGGCTGCTGGCGTTACGGGCGGGCGTGGTGGGGCCGGCCTCCAACCGGGTGGAGCTGTGCGACGGCGTGCCGCTGGCGTGGGTCTATCCGGGTAAGTCGGCCGTCGAGCGGGAGGACCGCTTCGAGGTCGACGCGGGCGCGTTCGGCGCGTATTACGGCACCCTGGTCAGCGTGCGGGAACAGTATGAAGGCGCGCGCCTGGCGGCGGACCGGCAGGCGTGGGTGGTGCCGCTGGCCTTCCTGCCGACGGGCGCGGCCTACCTGGCGGCGGGTGCGGAGAACCCGGCGCGCGCGACGCTGAAGGTGGCGCCCAAGACCGGCCTTTTCTCCGGCAGCTTCCTGGCGGGAGGGATGACCGTCAGCTACGCGGGCGTGCTGACGTACGAAGGGGACGAGGCGGTCGGCTGTGGCGCCTATGTGTTGCCGCAGGCGGTCCCGCCGTACAAGGTCCGCCCCTCGTTCGGCGTGCTGATCGAGTGACGGCGCGGCGCGGCGGCCGCCGGGGCGGCTGCCGCGCGGCCGGCACAGGTCACGTGTCGCGCATGCCGTACTTTCGGATCAGGCGCTGGAGGTAGGCGCGCTCGATGCCCGCCTCGCGGGCCGAGCGCGAGATGTTCTGCTTGTTGCGCCCGAGCAGGTCGTTCAGGTAGGCGCGCTCGAACTCCTCGATCAGGTCGTTCTTGGCGTCCTTGAAGGGCTTGTCGGCGGTGAAGCTCAGCTCCGGCTCGTTGTTCTTCTTGCCGGCGCGCAGGTTGCCCAGGCTCAGGAAGGCGCTCAGGTCCACGGGGCGGCGCTCGCTGTAGAAGGCCAGCTCGATCAGGTTGCGCAGCTCGCGCACGTTGCCGGGCCACTCGTGGCGCTTGAGCACGTCCATGGTGCGGTCGACGTCGGCGAGCTGGGTGAGCGCGTCCGCGCCGTAGAGGTCGGCGAGGAAGCGCTTGACCAGCAGCGGGACGTCCTCGCGGCGGCGGCGCAGGGGCGGCAGCTCGAGGTGGACGACGGAGAGCCGGTAGTAGAGGTCCTCGCGGAAGCGGCCCTCGTTGACCTCGTTGGCGAGGTTGCGGTTCGTGGCCGAAACGATACGGACGTTGATCTTGCGCACCTTGTTGCAGCCGACGCGGCGGATCTCGCGCTTCTCGAGGACGCGCAGCAGCTTGGGCTGGAGGTCGGGCGAGAGGTCGCCGATCTCGTCGAGGAAGACGGTGCCGCCGTCGGCCAGCTCGAAGGCGCCCTGGCGGTCGGCGTTGGCGCCGGTGAAGGCGCCTTTGACATGGCCGAAGAGTTCGCTCTCGATCAGCTCCTTCGAGATGGCGGCGCAGTCGATGACGATGAACGGCTTGTCGTGGCGGGGCGAGTGGTTGTGGATCTCCTCGGCGAGGATCTCCTTGCCGGTGCCGGTCTCGCCGGTGATCATGATCGTGGCGTCGGAGGGGGAGTAGGTCTCGGCCAGGTAGAAGATCCGGCGCATCGGCACGGAGCGCCCCATCATGCGGCCGAAGGCCTCGTTCGGCGAGAGGGGGATGTCGTTCGACTCCTGGAGCGGGCAGAACACGATGCGGGTCTTGCCGAGCTGGATCTCAGAGCCTGGGGCGAGGTGGGCGGAGGAGACGCGCACGCCCTGGACCAGGGTGCCGTTGGTGCTCTCCAGGTCGCGGATCAGGTAGCCGGTCTGGTCCACCACGATCTCGCAGTGGCGCTTGGAGACGGTCGAGTCCTCGATGGTCAGGTCGTTGTGGCTGCCCGAGCCGATGGTGAACGTGTCGCGGTTGACCACGAACTCGCGGCCCTGGAGGGGCCCGCTGATGGCCAGCAGCTTGGTCCGGCGTACGCGCAGCAGGTGCTGCTGGGTCTCGCCGCTACCGATGACCAGCGTTTCGGCGGCGACATTGTTGGTCCGTTCTTCACTCATGGTGCGTTCACTATAACGCATGCCTACGCCTGTAGGCAATCCGAAACTGCGACCCGGCCGCTGCGGCGGATTTCCGCTGGCGGGCGCAGGGGTTCTTATGCTTTAATACGGCCCTTATGAAGCCCTTTATTCACGATGACTTCCTGCTGCAGAACGGTCCCGCGCGCGAGCTGTACCACGGCTATGCGGCGGCGATGCCGATCATCGACTACCACTGCCATCTGCCGCCCGCGGAAGTGGCGGACGACCGCCGCTGGCAGAACCTGACGCAGGTGTGGCTGGGCGGGGACCATTACAAGTGGCGGGCGCTGCGCTCCAACGGGGTTGACGAGCGCTTCATCACCGGCGACGCGCCCGACCGCGAGAAGTTCCAGAAGCTGGCGGAGACGATGCCCTACCTGCTGCGCAACCCGCTGTTCGACTGGTCGCACCTGGAGCTGGCGCGCTATTTCGGGGTGACCGACCTGCTGACGCCCGCCACCGCCGAGGCGGTGTGGCAGGCCGCCGCGGAGCGTCTCGCGCAGCCCGCGTTCAGCGCGCGCGGCCTGATGACGGCCAGCAAGGTGCGGCTGGTCTGCACGACCGACGACCCGTGCGACTCGCTGGAGCATCATGTGCGGGTGCGGGCGTCGGGCTTTGCCGTGAAGGTGCTGCCCACCTGGCGGCCGGACAAGGCCCTGGCGATCGACCGGCCGGCGTTCTGGAACGGTTGGCTGGACCGGCTCGAGGCCGCCGCAGGCGTGCCGGTGCGGACCTGGGACGACCTGCTTGCGGCGCTGCAGAAGCGGCACGACGTCTTCGCCTCGGTCGGCTGCCGGCTCTCGGACTACGGCCTGGACACGGTCTACGCCGAGCCCTACACCGAGGCCGAGGTGCGCGCGATCTTCGCCTACGTGCGCCAGGGCGGCAAGGGCGGGGCCAAGCCCGAGGAGGTGCGCCGCTACCGTTCCGCCGTGCTGGTGGCCTGCATGACGATGGACGCCCAGGCCGGCTGGAGCGCGCAGATCCACTACGGGGCGATGCGCAACAACAACACGCGCATGTTCCAGAGCCTGGGCCCGGACACCGGGTTCGACAGCATCGGCGACTGGAACGTGGCCGAGCCCATGTCCCGGCTCTTCGACCGGCTGGAGCAGGCCGACGCCCTGCCGCGCACCGTGATCTACACCCTCAACCCGCGCGACAACGAGATGATCGGTACGATGCTCGGAAACTTCCAGCGCGGCCCGGTGGCCGGGCGCATGCAGTTCGGCAGCGGCTGGTGGTTCAACGACCAGCGCGACGGCATGCTGCGCCAGATGGAGGCGCTCTCGCAGCTCGGCCTGCTCTCGCGTTTCGTCGGCATGCTGACCGACAGCCGCTCGTTCCTGAGCTACACGCGCCACGAGTATTTCCGCCGCGTGCTGTGCAACCTGCTGGGCACGGACATGGCCGAGGGCCGCATCCCGCACGACATCGCCTGGACGGGCGAGATCGTCAAGGACATCTGCTACCGCAACGCGGTGCGCTATTTCGGCTTCGACCTGCCGCTGGAGGGTTAGCCGCGCGGTCCGTAAGCGGAGGTTCCAACGATGCCGACCTCGCCGACGCAACTGGCGCTTGTGGTGGCGCTGTCCGTGGCGCTGCTGCTCATCCTGATCGTGCGGCTCAAGCTGCAGCCCTTCGTGGCGCTGCTCTCGGTGAGCCTGCTGGCCGCGTTCGCGAGCCTGCCGCCCGAACGGGTGATGGCCTGCATCGAGCGCGGCATGGGGCGGACGCTGGGCTCGATCGCGGTCGTGGTGGGGCTGGGCGCGATGTTCGGCCGGCTGCTGGAGGTCTCCGGCGGGGCGGAGCGGCTGACGCTCACGCTGCTGCGCGTCTTCGGGCCGAAGCGCGCCTCGTGGGCGCTCGCGCTGGCCGGTTTCCTGGTGGCGATCCCGGTCTTCTTCGATGTCGGCTTTGTGATCCTCGTGCCGCTGGTCTACGCGTTCGCGCGCGAGACGAGGCGCTCGCTGCTGTGTTACGGCATCCCGCTGCTCGCGGGACTGGCGGTGACGCACGCGTTCGTGCCGCCGACGCCGGGGCCGATCGCGGTGGCGCAGCTCGTGGGCGCCGACCTCGGGCGGGTGCTCCTCTACGGTGTGGCGCTCGGTCTGCCGTGCGCCATCCTTGCCGGGCCGGTCTTCGGCGGGTGGATCGGGGCGCGCATCCACGCCGCGCCGCCCGCCTGTGAGCCGGCCGCGGCGACGGAGGTGCGCGCGACGGGCCTGCCCGGCTTCGGCCGCGTGTTCGCCATCCTGGTGCTGCCGCTCGCGCTGATCGTGCTCAAGACGGTCTCCGAGGCGGTCCTGCCGGAGGGCCACGGGGCGCGGCTGGTGTTCGCGTTGGCGGGCCACCCGTTCAGCGCGCTGACCGTCGCGACGCTCACGGCCTTCACGGTGCTGGGCACATGCCGCGGCCTCTCGCGCGACCAGGTCGGCGAGATCGCCACCGCCGCGCTCGCGCCTGCGGGGCTGATCATCCTGGTCACCGGCGCGGGCGGCGTCTTTAAGCAGGTGCTGGAGGAGTCCGGCGCGGGCGGTGTGCTGGCGCAGGGGCTCTCCGGGGTCGGGCTGCACCCGGTCTGGGCCGCGTTCCTGATCGCCCTCACCGTGCGCGCGGTGGCGGGTTCGGCGACGGTGGCGATGACCACGGCGGGCGGGATCATGAGCCCGCTGCTGGCGGGCTCCGCCGTGGAGCCGGCCCTGATCGTGATCGCCATCGCGTCGGGCGCGACGGCGGTCTCGCATGTGAACGACAGCGGCTTCTGGCTGGTGAGCCGGTACTTCGGCCTGAGCGCGAAGGACACGCTGCGCTCGTGGACCGTGATGGAGACTCTCATCGGCGTCACCGGCGCGACGCTGGCCTGGCTGGTGAGCCTCGCGCAAGGCGCTTAGCCGGGCGCGGGCGGTCAGGGTGCGGCGGCCGCCGCGGCGAGGCGGCCTGCCGCCCAGGCGTGTTCCGCGACGAGGCATTCGACCACGCTGGCGGGCCGGAGGGCGTCGGGCAGGACGCCGAAGGTGTAGGTCTCGGTCTCCAGCGGGTAGCCCTGCGCCGCGACGTGCGCGAAAAAGGCGGGCGTGAGGTCGCCGGTGGTCGGCTCGAGCGGGCCGTCCCCGGCGAAGAAGAGCGGCACGTGGAAGTGCGTGCGCAGCTCGGCGCCGGGGTGGCGGCGCGCCTCGTCGAGCGTCGCGGGCGTGAGGTCGGGCAGGGCGAGCAGCCGGCCGCGCGGCAGGCGCAGCTTGGTCTGGTGCAGGTAGACCGGATCGATGAAGGCGGCCAGGCGCGCGAGCGCCTCGTCCGCGACGGTGGCGCGCAGGGCGGCGCTGAGCTGGACGCGCGCGACGCGGAGGCCGGCGCGCTCGAACCCCTGCAGCGCGGCGAGCGGCTCCTCGAACGCCACGGAGAAGTGGCAGGTGTCGAGGCAGAGCCCCACGTGGCGGCGGAGCAGGGCCTCGGCCTCGTCCGGGGTGCGGCGGCGCCGGGCGGCGAGCCAGCGGCGGCCTTCGGCGAGCAGCTCGTCCTCGAACCAGGACAGGACGTCGCGCGAGTCCTCCAGCAGACAGTCAGGCTCAGGCTCGAGGGCGAGGACGACCTCGCGGCCCTGCTCCTGCAGCAGGGTGTGCAGGAGTTCGGCCTGGAGGCAGACCTGGCGCGCGCAGAGCGTCCGCCAGGTGTCGCTGTCGGGCGCGTGCCGCCGGTAGGCCAGAGGCACGGTCGAGACGCTGCCGGCGCGGCCTTCGGGCAGGAGCGCCGCGAGGAGCGCCGCGAGACGGCCGGTGTAGGCCAGCCGCTCCGGACGCGACCAGTCCGGCCGGTAGACGTCGGTCTTGACGGCGGTGTTGTGGAAGGCGCCGTAGGGGAAGCCGTTGAGGCCGGTCACAAAGAGGGCGTGGCGGCCAAGCAGCTCCTGGAAGGCCTCGAGCGCGGCGGGGTCGGAGAGGGCCTCGGCGGCGGCGGCGGAGAGACGCAGGCCGAGCGGGTAGGGCGCGTCAGGGCTGACGCGGGCCTTGACGGCGCAGGCGTGCGTCTCGATCGCCTGGCGGACGTCCGCCAGACCCTCGCCAGGGTGGATGTTGAGGCAGTAGGGGATGGGGGGCGTCATGGCGCGGGCCTCCGCGAGGGGGCTGCGGGCCGGTGGGGTGTGGCGACGAGCGAGAGGCCGCGCAGGCGCATGGCCGCGTCGTAGGTGCCGGGCATCTCCCAGCCGAAGTTGAGGCCGCTCACGTAGAGGTCGGAAAGGTCGCTGGTGGCGAGGAACCCGCGCCTGCGGGCGAGCTTGAAGGCGTAGGCGATCCACGGCGCGGCGTCCACCCGGAACTCCACCCAGCGGGCGTCCGGTCCGGTAGGCAGGCGTCCGTCGCGCACGAAACCTTGGCCGTCGGCGAGCACGGCCTTGCCGGGCATGGAATAGATGAACTTGCCGGAGGCGTCGTCCTTGCCGCCGTCGCGGTGGCCGCGCTCGGGCGCGACCGGGTAGCGGTTGTCGAAGATCGGGACGCCGAACCAGAGCATGTCGCCGTAGCCGTCGTCGCCGGGGGTGAGGTTCTGGACGTAGAGGAAGAGGACGAACTGGGCGGCGTGGAGCGTCGGGTCGGCCTGCGGGTGGCGGTCGGTGAAGGCGTCCAGGCGGCAGGAGAAGGAGAGGTCGAGGCGGCGCATGCCGTCCAAGCGGCAGGCCTGGGCCGGGTGACGCACGTCGGTCAGCGGGGCCTGGGCGAGCAGGTGCGGCCAGGACTCGCCCTGTCGGCGCGGCCGGTCGTAGCAGGCGGAGGCGAGCAGCCCGAGGGCGATCTCGCCGGTACGGCAGTCCACGGTGACGCGCTTGGAGGCGTTGGAGATCGCGAACAGCGCGGTGCCGGTCTGGGCCTGGCGGGTCTGCGCGGGGTCGGCGAGGCTGTGGCGCGAGGCCCACTGCGCCAGGGTCCACACGGGCTGGCCGACCGGCGCCGCGGTACGGAAGACCCCTTTGACCTGGCCGTCGTCGGTGGGGCGGCCGAGGCCCCGCAGGTTGAACCAGCCCGAGAAGGTCGGGTCGGGAATCAGCTCGCGCGGCGCGTACGGGTCGCGCGGGTCGGTGCGCGACGCGCAGCCGGCGAGCAGCAGGCAGAGGCAGCCGAGCAGGATGTTTCGCATGGCGTCCATGAAACCAAGAAGCCTGCCGGAAGGGAAGCACAATTGCTCGGCGGCTCAGGTGGCAGGGGCGCCGTAGCGATGCCGCTGGCGGGCGCGGGCCGAATCCGTTACACTGGCGCTCATGATCTATTTCGACCATAACGCGACGACGCCGCACCGCCTCGACCGAAAGCTGGGGCAACCCGTCGAGCCTGCATGCGGCCGGACAGGCGGCGCGCGTCGTGCGCGAGGACGCGCGCCGTGCCGTCGCCGCGCTGGTGGGCGCGCCGCCGGACGGCGTCACCTTCACCAGCGGGGCGACCGAGGCCGCCTGCCAGCTCCTGCTGGGGCTGGCGCTACGGCCCGGAGCGCGTCCGCGCCATCTGGTGGTGAGCGCCCTTGAGCACCCCTGCGTGCTGGAGCCCGCGCGGGCGCTGGAGGAGTTGGGGTGGTCCGTGACGCGCGTCGGCGCCGACGCGACAGGGCGGATCGCGCCGCAGGCGGTGGCGGAGGCGCTGCGGCCTGAGACGGCGCTGGTCTCGGTGATGCTCGCGAACCACGACACGGGCGTGCTCCAGCCGGTGCGTGAGGTCGTGGCCCTGGCGCACGCGCGCGGGGTGCCGGTCCACACCGACGCCGTCCAGGCGGTCGGGCGTATCCCGGTGGATCTGGCGTCACTGGGCGCGGACTACCTGACGCTCTCCGCACACAAGTTCTATGGGCCCAAGGGGGTCGGCGCCCTGGTCACGCGCGAGCCGGCCGCCGCG
>JAKJGY010000283.1 GCA_022704145.1 Verrucomicrobiota bacterium | reverse complement strand
GCCCGCACCCGCCCGCACCGCCGCCGAAACGCCGCGCCTGCGCGTCGCCGCGCCCGCCGACGGCACCGTCTTCCGCCTGCTCGACGGCCTCCCCGCCCAACAGGTCGCGCTCCGCGTCGTCGGCGCCGCCGACGGCGAGACGCTCTACTGGTTCCGCAACGACGCCCTGGAAGGCACCGGGCGCGGCGGCGAACCGTTCCTCTGGACCCCGACTCGCGGCGAACACCGCTTCGTCTGCGCCAACGCCGCCGGCGCCGCCTGCAGCGTCACCCTCCAGGTCGAATAGCCCCCCCACACACACAACCCGCACGCCTGCCTGTTTTGCGCCCGCCCGTAAGGCTCGTCCGCTGCACGGGCTGACCGGTAGTTGCGGCCTCCGCCAGCGTATTTCGCTCTCGTCCGGGCGGCAGGACATGCGTATACTAGGAATCGTGGGCCGGGAACGCCGTCCCGTCAGACATGGGAGGACTTATGGTGCGGAGCTTATATGTCGGATTCGGTCTCAGCCTTCTGCTCGCCGGGACGCTCGCGCAGCGCTGCCCCGCGGCGGAGCAGGCCCCCGCCCCGCAACAGCCGGGCTTCGCCCACTTCATCACACGCGACGGCGCGCGCCTGCTGGACGGCGACACGCCCTTCCGCTTCATCGGCGCCAACATGCCGGGGCTGGTGGTGCCGTACGACTTCACCCTGCGGCTGCCGGAGCGCATGACCCTGCCCACGCCCTGGGAGATCGAGGACGCCATGCAGACCCTGTCCCGTCTCGGCATGACCGTGGTGCGCACCTGGAACCTGCCGATGCGCGGGCCGAACGAGCCTGAGCAGCCCTGGCACTATGTGCGCGCGCCCGGCGTGTTCAACGAGGCGGCCTTCCGCACCATCGACCAGACGCTCGCGCTCGCCAACAAGTACGGCATCCGGGTGATGCTCTGCCTCACCGCCGAGGCGGGCGACTACCTCGGCGGCATCGGGACCTACGCCTCCTGGCGCGGCCGCAAGCGCGCCGAGTTCTACACCGACCCCCAGATCCGCGAGGACTACAAGGCCACCGTCCGCTATGTGCTGGGCCGCGTCAACACGGTCACCGGCGTCCCCTACCGCGAGGACAAGGCGATCCTCGCCTGGCAGTTCGGCAACGAGATGCACGGCGCCACAACCGAATGGCTGACTGAGCTGGCGGCCACGATCAAGGCCCTCGACCCCAACCACCTGGTCGCCGAGACACGCCATAGCCCCGCCTTCGCGCCCCAGCTCATCGACCCCAACATCGACCTTCTGACGCGCCACTACTACACGAACTACAAAGGCTCGGGCACCAACTGGGTGGCCGCCGTCCGGCGTGAGGTCGAGCAGATCCAGGGGCAGCGCCCGTTCTTTATCGGCGAGTTCGGCCCCTACATCGACGGCCAGGTGCTGACCCGCGCGAACGTGCAGGAGAAGCTGCGCGCCTTCCTCGACACCTGCATCGACACCGAGGGCGTCTGCGGCGCGCTGCTGTGGAGCATGTATTTCCACCACGAGGCGGGCGGCTATTACTGGCACCAGATCTTCACGTATCCGAGCGTCTGGTCGTACCACTACCCCGGCTTCGCCAGCGCCGACGCGCAAGCCGAGCGCGAGATCATGGGCGAGCTGCGCGCGGCGGCCTTCCGCATCCGCGGCCTGCCGGAGCCGCCCGAGACCCCGCCCGAGGCGCCCGTGCTGCTGCCGTTCGCCGACACGCCGCTCTTCTCCTGGCGCGGCGCCGCAGGCGCGTCGGGCTATGACATCGAGCGCGCGCCCGCAGCCGACGGCCCCTGGTCCGTCCTGGCCGCCAACGTCTCGGACGCCGAGGTGGCGTACCGGCCGCTCTTCAGCGACGAGACCGCCCGCGCCGGGGAGAGCTGGTGCTACCGCGTGCTCGCCCGCAACCCGGCCGGACGCTCGGCGCCCTCCAACGTCGTCGGCCCGGTCCGGGTGAAGGAGGCCTGCCTCGTGGACGAGTTCCACAGCCTCGGGCGCGCCGCCGGCCGCTCGGAGGGCCTCACGCTCGACAACACCTACAACGCCCGCTATGCGGAGTATCTGTTCCGCGTCTGCGGCACCACCAACGACTGGCTGAGCTACACCGCGCCCGGGCCGGCGCACGAAGCGCGCGTGACCGCCTTCTTCGCGGCCGCGCAAGGCCCTGTCCGCGACCCGCTCTTCCTCGCCTCGGCCGACGGCGCGGACCTCGCCCCGGTCGAGGCCGCCCGCCGCGAGGAGCGCGCGCACCTCGCGCCGCCGCACGCGGACGGCCGGCACCGGCAGACGCAGGCCGACTATACGATACGCCTGCCGCCGGGCACGCGCCACCTCAAGATCCTCTGGCGCGGGGCCATGGCCCTGGACCGCGTCGAGCTGCGCCACGCCGGAAGCACGCCTTAGGCCAGGCTGGCGAAGCTCAGGGGCAGCAGCGCGCCCAGGGTCGAGGCCGTGACCTTCCCGCCGCGCTTCAGGCGTGCGATGAACACCGGCGTCTCGGGCGGGCACAGCTCGGCCAGCACCTGCCTGCAGGCGCCGCACGGGGCCGCGGCCCGCTTGTCGCCGCCCGCCACGGCCAGCGCCGCGAAGACACGGCTGCCCGCGCTCACCGCCTTGACCAGCGCCACGCGCTCGGCGCACAGGCTCAGCCCGTACGAGATGTTCTCCACGTTGCAGCCGGTGTAGACCTGCCCGTCGAGCGTCAGCACCGCCGCGCCGACCGGATACTGCGAGTAGGGACAGTACGCCTGCGCCGCCGCGTCGCGCGCCGCCTGCACCAGCAGGTCTTGAACCGCCTTGGGGATCGTGCTCTTGGGTTGCCGTTTCATAGGGCTCCTAACTGTCGGGGATGAGACACCCAACTGATGGTTCGTGAAGCGCCTCATCCTTTGTGTTTGATGCGGCTAAACCGCCTCCTCAACGACACGCTCAAGGATCAGCCGCCGCGCGAGCACCGGCTTGGCGGTCACGCGCACGGCCGCCGCAGCCGCAGGCACGAGGGCCTCGGCCAGGGCCGCGTCCTTCGCCAGCAGGCGCATCAGCGGCTGCCCCCGCTCGACCCGCTCGCCCGCCTGCACGAGACGGTCCACGCCCGCCGCCGGATCGATCACGTCGGTCGTCGCCGTACGGCCGCCGCCGAGCTGGAGCGCCACGCGGCCGACCTCCCGCGCGTCCACCGCCGCGACGGTCCCGCCCTCCGGCGCGGGCACCGCCACCGCCGCGCCCGGCTGCGGCAGGCGGCGCGGATCGTCGAGCACGCGCGCGTCGCCGCCGTGCGCCTCCACCATCGCGCGGAACACCTCCAGGGCCCGGCCGTCGTCCAGCCGTGCGGCCAGCTCGCGCCGCGCCGTCTCCAGCTCCGGGTGGACACCGCCGCAGACCGTCATCAGCGCGGTCAGCTCGAGCGTCAGCAGGCGGGTGTCGGCGGGCCCTGCGCCACGCAAGGTCTCGATCGCCTCCGCCACCTCCACCGCGTTGCCTGCGGTGCGTCCGAGCGGCTGGTCCATATCGGTGATCAGCGCCGCGCAGCGGCGGCCGAGCGCCCGGCCCACGCGGAACAGGCTCTGCGCCAGCGCCCGGGCGTCCTCGCGTGAGCGCATGAAGGCCGCCGCCCCGCACTTCACGTCAAAGACCAGAGTCTGCGCGCCTTCGGCGAGCTTTTTCGACATGATGCTCGCCGTGATCAGCGGGATGCTCGGCACCGTGCCGGTCACGTCGCGCAGCGCGTACAGCTTACGGTCGGCAGGCGCGAGGCGGTCGGTCTGCCCGATGATCGAGCAGCCGACGCTCCCGACCACCCGCTTGAACGCGTCGACCGTCAGCCGCGTGTCATACCCGGGGATCGACTCGAGCTTGTCGAGCGTGCCGCCGGTGATGCCGAGCCCGCGTCCGGAGATCATCGGCACGGCCAGCCCGGCGG
>JAKJGY010000282.1 GCA_022704145.1 Verrucomicrobiota bacterium | reverse complement strand
TCGGTGCGGGCCGGGTCGCTCTCGGACAGGCCGCGCGGGTCAGGGATCTGGAGGCTGAGCCGCCAGGCCAGCCCGAAACACCCCGCCGTGGCCAGCAGGCCGAAGACCAGCAGCGCCATACCGCCCTGCCGGAAGCTCAGGCTGTTGAAGTAGGCGCGCCGCGCCAGCAGGTCCAGCTCGCGGGCGAAGGCCACGGCCGACTCGTCCTGGGCCTCGGCCCGGCTCCGGGATAGGGCCTTCGCGAGCACCTCGGACCGGACCGTCTGGGCGCCGTCGACCCGCGCCCAGTCGGCGCCCAGCAGCGCCGCCACCGTCAGGCTGAAGACCAGCGCCACAAAACCCGCACAGCGCGCGCTCTGCCGCAACGTCTGAAAGCGCCGGACACTCCCTTGACAGGCCATGACGATACCTTCCCCCCCCCTCTTCCGCCGCGCCTCAGCAGGGACTCAGGGCGCGCCCGGCGGGGACTGTCCGCCAAACCCGCCGAACCCGCCAAAACCGCCGCCCCGCCCGCCGGAAGGGCCGAAGGGCATCATCGACGTGCTCTGGATCGCCTGCTGGAGATACTCCACAAAGGCTGAAGCGCCCTCGCCCTGATACCCTGCGGCCGCGGCCGCCTGCTCAAACAGGTAGACGCGTTCCTGCTCGTAGAGCGCGCCCAGCTCCATCACGCTCTCGCGCATCGCCTGCCGGGCCTCCTCGCGACTCTCTTCCGTGCGCTCACCCTCGCCATCGGCCTGCTCGCGCCGGGCCCGCAGCTCCTCGATCTTCGCGAGCGTGGCGAGCAGGCGCTCATGGTTCTCGCGCTGGGCGGGCGTCATGTTCTGTGTGCTGAGCGAGGCCAGGAAGTCGGCGCGGCCCTTGTACTCCTGCTCCATGCGCGAGCGCATCTCCTCACGGCGGCGCTCCATCTCGGCGTACTGCTCGGGGTTGTCACGCTTAAGCTGCTCCAGACGCTGCATGAACGAGTCGCGGCCGGAACGGCGCGGCGACTCGGGCTCGCCCTCCGCCGCGGCCGGCTGCGCCCGGCCGCGCGAACGCTCGGCCTCGCGCGCCGCCAGCGCCTGCTCCAGCTCGGCCACGCGCCGCCGCAACGCCTCGACCGAGGCGCGCAACGCCGCCTCCTCGCCGGGGCCGGGCAGCGGCCGCGCCGCCACCGCGTGCGGCAGCGCCGGCACGGGGGGCGGGGTCTCAGGCTCGAACACCGCGCGCCGCACCCGCTCCAGGCCGACGCCCACCACCACGAACGCCAGCACGCAGGCGATCATCCCTCCCGCCCTTCCGCCCTTCATAACCGCTCCCTCCCTCTCTCGTCAGCCCCAGCGCAGGGCCAGGGCGCCCCAGGTCAGGCCCGCGCCGAACGCGTCGATCACCAGCACGTCGCCGGGCTTGAGCCGGCCCTGCTCGACCGCCTCGCACAAGGCTATGGGGATAGTGGCGGCGGAGGTGTTGCCGTACTTCTCGATATTCACGAAGACCCGCTCAGGGGGCACGCCGAGGCGCGTGGCGACGGCATCGATGATGCGGATGTTGGCCTGGTGCGGGATCAGCAGCGACACGTCGGCCGCCGTCAGACCGGCCTGCGCCAGGACGTCGGCGCCACACTCGGCCATGTTGCGCACAGCCTGCTTAAAGACCTCGTTGCCCTGCATGACGATGTAACGGCCCGGCGCGTCCGGGAACGGGCGGCAGCCGCTGTTGGGAAGGTTCAGCAGCGGCGCGTACTCGCCGTCGCCCCCCAGCCGCAGCGCGAGCACGCCGCGGCCGTCAGAGGCGTCATGCGCGCTGAAGAGCGCGGCCCCCGCGCCGTCGCCGAAGAGGATACAGGTGTCGCGGTCCTTCCAGTTCACCACCGAGGTGTTGACCTCCGCGGCGACCACCAGCACCTGGCGCATCAGCCCCGAACGGATCATGCCGGTGGCGAGGCTCGCGCCGTAGATGAAACCGGTGCAGGCGGCGCTGATGTCCAGCACGCCCGCGCGGGTGGCGCCGAGCGCCTTCTGGATCAGGCAGGCGGCGGAAGGGTAGACGGTGTCGGGGGTCGAGGTCGCCACAAGGATCAGGTCAACCTCGGAGGCGGGCACGCCGGCCATGGCCAGGGCGTCGGCCGCGGCGCGCGCGCCAAGATGCGAGGTGTACTCGCCTTCGGCGGCGATACGGCGCTCCTTGATCCCGACGCGCTTGGTGATCCACTCGTCGCTGGTGTCCACCATCTTCTCAAGATCCGCATTCGTGAGACGCCGCTCGGGAAGGGCCTTTCCGACGCCGGAGATTTGAGCCGTAAGGGTCTGCATGGTCATTCGCGTTATCCGGTTATTCGTTGTTCTCGAGTCGCAGTTCAGAAACCAAGAGTATAGACGATTTGCGCCAGACCGGAAACTGGAATGTTGCCGCTGCGCGCGGCAGGGTACCACACGGCACCGGCCCGGGGATACGGACGAGACGCCCGCCGCAACGTCGCACGGGCATCCTGCCCGTGCCACAAGCCAAGCGGGCGGCGGAGCCCGTGGCGCAGGGACCGGGGCGGCAGGCTCGTAGCGCCTGCCGTACTGGCAGGGACAGGCTGCACGGGCAGGGATGCCCGTGCGACGGAAGACCGGACCGGCATACGGACGGGACGCCCGCCCCCAACGTCGCACGGGCATCCTGCCCGTGCCGTAAGCCAAGCGGGCGGGGATGCCCGTGGCGCAGGGACCGGCTGCACGGGCAGGGATGCCCGTGCGACGGAAGACCGGACCGGCGCCAAAAAAACAACAGGGGCCCGCGTCGCCGCGGACCCCTGTCTGCCTGTTCCGTTCTCTTACGAAAGAGCCGGACTTAGTTGATGACGGCCTTGATGAAGACGCCGTTGAACCCGGTCAGGTCGACCACGACCGTCGCGGTGGTGTTCGGATCTTCAACGGTCACCGGCACCTCGATCGGATCGCTCCAGTTGGAGGAGTTGCTCAGGTCGTCGCGCGTGGAGACCTTGAGCGTGCCGTTGATGCTGTCGAAGTCCACCGTGCTGCCCGTCGTCCCAACCACGATCGTCGCCTCTTCGTTCTCCTGGTCGAAGACGACCGAGAGGACCTTCAGCTCAGGATTCGTAGCGGGGGCCACGTTGCAGAGGTAGTCGTCCAGCATGTCGCTGTCGAGGTCGCCAGCGCCCAGGCTGTTCGCCAACGCCCACTCCGCCACCTTGTCGGCCGGCTGCGTGCCGCCGAGGCCGGTGGAGATCGCGCCCGTGCCGCTGTACGGCTGGGTCGTGAACGTGACGGTGGTCGAGGCCAGCGCGCTGACCGTGCCGGTCGAGGCCAGCACCATCGCGCCCACAGGGCCGTCATAGGTCACGTCGGTGCCGTTGACCGAGACCAGCTCGCGCCAGTCGGCGGCGGCGATCTCGATCGTCTCACCCGACTCGACCTCGGCGCCGGTCGTCAGCGGCACGCCACCCTGGGCGACCGTCACGAGCGCGCTGTCGAACGAGAGGGTCAGGACGACCGACGAGACGTTCTCGAACGAGACCTCGTCGCTGGTCACGACCAGCTCGTCAACCATGCCGGTGCCCTGGAACGCGACCGCGTTCAGGGTCTCGCTGATCGACGGGCTCATGAACCAGTAACCGCCCTCGACGGGCGCGTCGCTGGTGTCGGTGTAGGCCGCGCTCGAGGTGACCAGCACGCCGTCCAGCAGCACCTTGAACGCCTTGAACTCATACTCAGGCTGCACGCCGAGCTGGATCGTCAGGCGGTACCACTGCTCCGGATCGATCTGGATCCCCACGGGGGTCATGGCCGGCGACTCGCCGTCAACGCCATGATAGATCGTCAGGTTGGACGACACGTTGACGAACACGGCGGCCTTGACCAGGATGTCATCGATCACCGGGTCATCCTCGCTCGGGGTGAACTTGATCAGGGTGTCCACCCAAGCCGGAGCCGTCGTGAAGTTGATCGGAGCGCC
>JAKJGY010000078.1 GCA_022704145.1 Verrucomicrobiota bacterium | reverse complement strand
CCTCGTGCTGGCTTGGCCAGCGGGAACGGTGGTCACGTCGACCGGAGCCAGCCATGCGAGCTATCCGCCGCCCAAGGCTATCGACGGCAACTGGACCACGGACGCGGGGCGCTGGATCACGGCTTCGGGCGTATTTCCGAATAGTCTGGTCTTCGACATGCTGGCGCCAGTCACTTTCGACGGTTACCAGTACTACACCGGCACCAGCGCCGGCAACGACAATGCCCGTGACCCGATCTCCTGGAGGCTGGAGGGCAGCAACAACGGGACGAGCTGGACGCTGCTTGACGCGCGCACGACCGAGCCGGTGGCTGATGTGCGCGCCAACCTGGTCGGCCCGTATCTGCTCGGCGGAGGCTCGCTGCCGCCCGCTTTCTGGGCGAACACGGGCGCCCTGGATGAGAAAGTGCAGGGCGTGACGGCCCGTTACCTGAGGTGGAACCCCACGCGCACCCGGCAGGGCGGTTACGAGTACTCGGGGTCGGGTTTCCAGATCTCCGAGCTGCAACTGCGGGCGGGGGGCGCGGCTGTGCCCTATCCGGCCGGGACGACGGCCTATGCGCCTGGCGGCGGTTACAATGTGCCGGCAGAAAACAACGTGCTGACGCCCGACAAGGCGGTGGACAACATCGTGCCGACGGGCAACACCAACAACCGCTGGTTCAGCCAGGTGTGGGTCAACCCTCTGACCGTGGACATGGGGCAGCCGGTGACCTTCGACGCCTACCGCCTGTATACGGGGCTCAATGGCGCGGCGCGCGATCCGGTCTCCTGGACGCTCGAGGTGAGCAACGACGCGACCAACTGGTGGTTCGCCGACATCCGGACCAATATCTTCGGCACGCTCACGCGCAACAGCCTGAGCGGCGAGTGGCCGCTCGACCTGTTTGCGCGCGGCGGTGCGGCGGCCTGTGCGATTCCAGACGTCTCGCGGACCTATGTGGCCTCAGGCGCCACGCTCAAGCTCGACGACGGCGCGTCCGAGACGGTGGGCCCGCTGACGGGTGGCGGCACGGTGGCGCTGGTCGGCGGCGCGACCTTTGGCGTCAACACCTTCGAGAATGCGGCGTATTCCGGCGGTTTCAGCGGCGTCGGCCTGTTGGCCAAGACGGGCGCCGCGACGCAGACGCTCTCCGGCGCGCTAGCGTATGTCGGCGACCTGATCGTGGAGGAGGGCACACTCGATCTGACCGGCGCGACGCTCACCGGCGTGACGAACATTGTGCTGCGCGGCGGCGTGTTGACCGGTGCGGCCTCTGTGAACGGTAACCTGACGGTCACTTGCCAGGGCGGCGCGTACAACGCCAACTTGAACGTCTCTGGCGCGTTGACCGTGACAGGGGCATTGACGCTCGCGCTTCCGGCGGGCCAGGCGCTTCCTTACGCACAGCGGCTCTTCGCTTACGGCTCGGCTGATGCGGCGACGCGCGCGGCGCTGGCTGCGGCTGTGACTCCGGGCGTGCCGTACGGTTATCGTGCAGCGGTCAGCGTGCGTGCGAGCGAGGCGCGCTGGTCTGTGTCAGCTCCGGGCACACTGCTGCTCTTGAGGTAAGCGTCTGTCGGCGAATATTTAGGGCCCTGCCTGGCGGGATGTTCAGTGCCGCCATGCAGGGTTCTTATCCCTCCAGTCCAGGAGGGTGGGGGAGGGGAGAGGTGAGGGGGATAAGCGGGATAACGGTCTGTCTGGCGGTTGCATTGGCAGCGTGTTGCGGTCTGTCGCAGGTGCGTCGTGCCTTGGTGGCCGGATGCGATATCTATGCGGACGGCCTTGAGCCCTTAGCAACGAGCGTCAACGACGCCAACGGGTTCCGCGATCAGATCTTATGTGCGGCGGCCGGCTACTGGTCGCCCGAGGGGGTGGTCACGGTATTGGACGGTCAGGCCACGCGTGAGCGCGTCCGCGCTGAGATCGCGGCTGCCGCAGCCCAATGCGCGAGTGGAGACATTTTCCTGTTCATGTATTCGGGCCATGGGAGGCGCGAGTATTACGAGGGGGCCTATTACGAATTTCTCTGTCTCTATGACCTTGATTATGGCGACTGGGAGCTTGGTGCGGATCTGGCGCAGTTCGACAGCGGTGTCACGGTGCTTGTGGTTTTGGACACCTGTCATTCGGGTGGCCTGTTCGATGTGGAGGGTACCGCAGACTCAGCGGCTGTCGACGCTCTGGGAACGAGTGTCAGCACGTTTGCCGAACGCGCGCTGGAGGCTTACCGTGAGGCGAAATGGGCGAACCCTCGGCGGGAGGTGCTCGCGTCCAAGGCCGCGCTGGGCGCGAACATCGCCTTTATGACCGCCAGCCGTAAGGATCAGTACGCCTGGGTGTATGAGATGCCGTACAGCCTCTACACCAGTTATGTGCTTGAGGGTGTAAGGGGGTGGAGAGCCGACGCTTCGGATGACGGTGCGCTCTCCTTTCTTGAGCTGCATCAGTACGCGGCTTCGCGGGTGAAGGTCCGTACGGCCGCCGATGTGCTGCAGTCGCCGCAGGCCTTGCACCCGGAGGTTCTGGGGCGAGTCATGGCCCTTGGCGAACCGGACAGGGTACGCATGGCGTATGATGCGCTGACCGTCACGGAGGGCGAGGGGTTTGTCGATGTCCGGCTGCTACGTGAGGGGAGCGGTGAGAAGTCGGTCAGCGTGGGTGTGTTCACCTCCGGGGAGAGCGCGATACCCGGTCTTGATTATACGATCCCCAAGGAGCGGCAGGTGAGTTGGGTGGCGGGTGACCTTGCGCCGAAGGCGGTCCGTATTGCGATATCGGATGACATGCGCGTCGAGGGCCGTGAGACGTTCTGGGTGTGGTGCGACGGAGCGACCCGGGCGATCTTGCATCCGACGGCCACCGCGACACGAGTGACGATCCTTGACAATGATTCGGCCGGGGCTAGCGAAGTGCGCTTTACCGCGCCGGCTGTTTCAGTCCTCGAGGATGCGGGCTTCGCCTCGCTCACGGTAGCGCGAGCGGGGGCCTCCGGCGCGTCGCTGCTTCGTTACCGCACGGTGGCGGATTCGGCCAGTGCGGGGGAGGATTTCGTGGCCGTCACAGGCGAGCTGGCGTGGGTGGTGGGGGACGCCTCGTCACGCGTGATCCGCGTGCCGGTGCTAGGCGATGGGGTCTGGGAAGAGGACGAAAGGTTTCAGGTCGAGCTTTACGAGCCGTCGGGCGCTGCACTCGGTGAGCCCTCGAAGGTGAGCGTGACCGTCAAGAACGTGGGGTCGGTCCGTGCGCCGGGGCGGTTACGGCTTACGGACGTGCGGCTGGCTGCACGTGAGGGCGGACCTCCTGTACGTGTGACGGCGTTGCGTGAGGGCGGCAGCGACGGCGCCGTCGAGGCCTGGCTGAGTACGGTCGCGGGATCGGCGCGCCCGAATGTCCATTTTGTCCCTGTGCGTCAAAGGCTCCGTTGGGAGCATGGCGAGGCGGACGCCAAGTCGGTTGAGGTCACGCTCCTGGACGATGGGACGTATACGCCTGACCTGAGCTTCACCGTACAGGCGACGGGGTTCACGGGCGGTCTGACCACCCTGAAGGGGGAGGCGGTCTGCGAAGTGAGGCGGCGCGACGCGCTGGCGAGTGCGAGCCTTGGTGAGGCGCTTGACCAGCAAGGCTGGGAGGTGCAGACCAGCGGTCTGTGGTACGGTCAGGAGGGCGAGAGCCGTGACGGCAGCGACTCCGCGCAGGTGCGGGGGGCGGATCTTGCTGCCGGGGGCCAAGCGTGGATGCGGGTGTCGGTTACAGGTCCGGGGGTGCTGGGATTCTCCTGGCGGAGTGCGGCGCAGGAGGCCGATGTGCTGGAGTGCCTTGCGGGCAAGCGCGTGTTGGCGCGTCAGACCGGTGCGACGGTTTGGGAGCGGGTCGAGGGCCTTGTCGTGCCGGCCGGCCCGCAGACCCTCATCTGGCGGTTCACGCGCGGCGTGACTTCTGCGGGCGGCGCGGCGTGGGTCGATGAGGTCGTGTGGTCTCCTGACGCCGCCCGGGCCGTGTGTGACACGCCGCCAGACGGGGCGCTGATGACCGCCGACCCTCCACAGGTGAGCTGGGGCACTGCGCCGGGGGCGGTCGGTTATCGGATCTATCTGGGCGGCTCAGGTGCGGTCCAGACCCAGCGGGTGGCCGAGACCTCCGAGTCCGAGGTGCAACTGCCCCCGCTGACGCCCGGCGCGACGTATTTTTGGCGGGTGGACACGCTGAGCGCCGCGGGGCGGGTCACGGCAGGGCCGGTGTGGTCTTTCCGTATGCCTGCGGGCGCGTTGGCGCGCGTTGCGTCACCGGGAGATCAGGAGGCGACGGTGGGGGTCGCCTATCGTCTTGAGGCCGCGCCTGAACCTGGGAGCCCGGCGGTTACCGGGTATCGTTATGAGGGTCTTCCGCCCGGGCTGGTGGCGACAGCGGACGGCGTGATCACGGGCCGACCGGTCCGCGCGGGCACAAACCGTGTCAGTGTGGCGGCCGTGAACGGGGTCGGGGTCGGACAGCGACAGTTCTTCACGTTGACTGTGCGGCCGATGCCTGCTGAGGTCGTCGGCAGGTTCTCGGGACTCACGGGGATCGGTCTGGGGCTGGACCGGCAGGCGCGCGCTCTCTCCGGCTACGCGCAACTGACCGTAAGCGCCTCGGGAGCGGTGAGCGGAAGCCTGAGGCTCATGGAGGGGCAGTACCCGCTCAAAGGAGCGTTTTCGGCCGACAATGAGGGCCTTTTCTTTCAGACGTCGCTTATCCGCAAGACGGGGGGCGGGGCGACTTTGAGACTGAGGCCCTTCGCAGACCCGGAGCAGGCCGGTCTCACGGGGCTGAGCGGTGAATGGGTGGGGGGCGGTGTCACGGGTCGGGTCATGCTGGCCCGCGACATCTGGCTGGCGGAGCGTTGGAGGCTGGCTGAGCACGTCGGGTATTATACGGTCGCCTTGCCTATCGAAGAGGTGAACGCGACACCCTACTATCCGTTCGGCACCGGCTACATGACGGTCTCGCTGGCCTCAAGCGGCGGCGTCCTGCTGGCCGGCATGCTGTCGGACGGGACGGGCTGGAGCGCTTCGTCCACGGCCTGCCTGGCGCCTGACGGCGCCGGCCTGCTGATCCCCGTCTTTGCTACGCTCGGCAAGGGGCAGGGGCAGGTCTGGGGCTGGCTGCTCCTCGAGCCGAACCGCACGGGGCAGGGGGATAACACCCTCACGGACTATCGCGGCCGCCTGCCCGGCGGCGCGTCGGAGGAGCGTATGTCGGACGGAGTCCTCTGGCATGCGGTCTACCCGACGGACTCGCGCCAGTATCCGGACGGGTTATCCTTGTGGCTCGCCGCTATCGGCTCCGCCTATGAGACGTCCAAGGCGCAGTCGATGGAGGCGCGTCTCGGAAGGCCCGACCATCAGCTCGCCCTCCTTTTCGACGCGATACCGGACGCGGCCGGCTCGCCGACGGTCGCGGTAGCGCTGGCGGGTGACACGGTCTGGCTGCCCCAAAAGGGAGTGATGAACCCGTGTGGCACCGGCCTGAAAGTCAATGCACAGTCAGGTTTGTTTGAGGGGATGTTCACCCTGGTCGATGTGTCGGGCGGAAAGACCGTGTCGCGAAAGGTCACCTATCGGGGCGTGCTCACACCTCTCAGTTGGGTGTACACGGACGCCACTTACGAGTCGCCGGGGGGTGGTTTTTTCCTGGTTAACGGCCTGCTTCCGACACCGTCCACCTCATGGATCGATTCGTACGGGGTCCAGTTGCTGTGGTTGCCTACCGAGTGAGTGTGGCATTAAACCGGCATTCTATCAGGAGAGAGAGCATGCGCGTGCGTTTCGGATGGATGGGGATCTGTTGTTGGGCGTGCCTGGCCGTCGGCGCTGCGGAGCCTCCGCGCCCCAATATTATCTACCTCCTGTGCGATGATCTGGGATATGGCGACGTGCGTGCGCTCAACCCTGAGCGAGGAAAGATCGCGACGCCCAATTTCGACCGTCTGGCACGTGAGGGTCTGGTGTTCACCGACGCGCACTCAGGCTCGTCGGTCTGCACGCCCACCCGCTACGGTATCCTGACCGGCCGCTACGCCTGGCGCACACGCCTGCAGAGCGGCGTGCTCTTTGGCCTGAGCGCGCCGCTGATCGCGCCAGGAAGGCTCACCGTTCCCGCGCTCCTCAAGCAGTCGGGTTATCGGACGGCCTGCTTCGGCAAGTGGCATCTCGGGTTGGGCTGGACGGGAACGACCACGGATGCGGGCGATCTCAAGGGCGGGAAGGTGGACTATACCAAGCCGCTGACGGACGGCCCGCTGACCCATGGGTTCGACACCTTCTTCGGTATCAGCGGCTCGCTGGATATGCCGCCCTTCGTATGGATCGAGGGTGACCGCCTGACCGAGCGGCCGACCGCCACCAAGAAGTGGCTGCGAGAGGGGCCGGCCGGGCCTTCATTCGAGGCCGTCGACGTCCTGCCTGCGCTCACCCGGAGGACGGTCGAGGCGATCGGGGCGTACGCGGCGGAGGCCCGCGCGGGTAAGCCGTTCTTCCTTTATGTGCCGTTCGCCTCGCCTCACACGCCGATCCTGCCCTCTCCGGAATGGCAGGGCCGTAGCGGTCTCAGCCCGTATGCGGATTTTGTCATGCAGAACGACGCCTGTGTCGGAGAGATCCTAGCGGCTCTGGATAAGCACGGGCTGGCGCGCGACACGCTCGTGATCCTTACCAGCGACAACGGGTGCTCGCCTGCGGCTGACGTCAAAGGGCTTGAACGGCTGGGCCATTATCCGAGCGCGCACTACCGCGGCTATAAGGCCGACATCTGGGAAGGGGGGCACCGTGTGCCTTTCATCTGCCGTTGGCCTGCACGTGTGCGGGCGGGCTCGAAAAGCGCGCAGCTCGTGTGCCTGACCGACCTGCTCGCGACCTGTGCGGAGCTGACGGGGCAACGGCTCCCATCCCAGGCGGGTGAGGATAGTTTCAGTTTCCTCCCGGCCTTGTTGGGCGAGGACTCCCTCGCGTCGCGCGACGCGGTGATCCACCACTCCATCAACGGAATGTTCGCGATTCGCCAGGGCATGTGGAAGCTGGAGCTGTGTCCCGGCTCTGGCGGGTGGTGCGAGCCGCGCGACCCGGCCGCGCGTAAGGCGGGCCTGCCCGAGGCCCAGCTCTATGACCTCAGCGCCGATCCTTCCGAGACACGCAACCTGCTGGCGAGCCGGCCCGAGCAGGTGGCGCGGTTGACACGGCTGCTCGAGCGTGCCGTCGCTGAAGGCCGCAGCACGCCGGGCGCGCCGCAGACGAACGATGTGACGGTGACGTTGCGCAAGATGGATCGGGCCCCCGCCGCAGCCGGTGCCGCTACCGGTTCGGGTGCGGCCGAGACGGCCCGCAATACACTGCAAGCTTACCGTGCGACCGGCGCGCAGCGCGCCGACAGGCGTTTGCGCATCGTCTGCTGGCGGACGCGTGAGCGTGAGTTTCCTGCCGACTACCCGGTGCGCCTGCAAAGGATACTTGAGCACATACGCGACTTCTACGCACGTGAGATGGCGCGTCACGGGCTCGGCCCCCTCACGTTCCCGCTCGACACCGACGCGGCCGGCAAACTGGTCATCCACGAGGCCGTCGGTTCCGGCACCTATGACGACTACACCAAGCAGGAGGGCGGCGGGCCAATCCGGGAGGACTGCGCCCGTGTGCTGCGCGCGGCCGGTCTCGACCCTGACCGGGAGACCTTTGTGATCTTCACCAATCTGGCGAAGTGGGATCCGGTGGCGCTGACGTTCTCGCACAAGAGCCCGTACATGGGAACGGGCAGCAGCCGAGGCGGTCTGGCGTGGCAGCTTGACCATCCCGGACTTGACACCCTGAATCTCCCGTTGAAGGAGCCGCTGATCCAGGACGGAGAATACGGCCGCATCTCACTCGGCAAACACAATTCGATCTTTATCGGCGGCATCGCGCACGAGCTGGGGCATGCGCTTGGGCTGCCGCACGCCCGTGAGACGGAGGAGGAGAAGGCCGCCTTCGGTACGGCGTTGATGGGCTCTGGTAACCGCACGTATGGTGACGAGCTGCGTGGGGAGGGCAAGGGCTCTTTCCTCACGCTCGCGCATGCGCTCCGGCTGGCGTCGCACCCGCTCTTCTGCGGTTCCGTCAAGGAGCTGGAGCGGCCGGTTGAGGCGCAGTTTTCAGAACTCGCGATTCGCGAGCGTCCGCGCGCCTTCGACCTGACCGGAGCGGTCTCTGCGGAGGTGCCGGTCTATGCGGTGGTCGCCTATCTCGATCCTGACGGCAACGACGATTATGACGCCCGCACTTCGGTTGCGAGGCTCGCGGCCGACGGGCGTTTCAGCATCCGGTGCGACGCACTGGTGGCGGGCAAGCCGGGCATGGTGCGCGTTTGCGCCTTGCACGCGAACGGTGCGGTCAGCCGTTTCCAGGGCGGGTACCGCGTGGCTCAGGACGGCACGCCCGACGTGTCGGCGATGGCCGTCGCCTTCGAGCTGGATGCATTTCTCAATGCGCTGGAGCGGGGCGATCTTAGCCGTGCGACCGCCTTGCGCGACGCTCTTCCGGCCGGCGCACGCGCGCGCCGTCACGCGACGGCGTTGCTTGACCTGCGCGCCCGGCCGCGCCCAGCCGTGGCGCCTGCCGCCGTGCCGGAAGGTCTCACGCGCGTGCCGCTCTCGCAGGTGGCCCCGTCGCATGCCCGCGTCGGCTGGGGGAGTCCGGCTTACGACCGTCTGCCAGGGCGTGAGGCCTTGCTGATCGCCGGCGGCGAGCTGTACGAGACCGGCCTTTATGCGCACGCCCCAGCCTGCTATCGGTATGACCTTTCCGGGGGAGGCTGGAAACGACTGAGCGGAACCTGCGGCCTACCCGGGCCGCACGGTTCGGTCGTCTTTGTCATTCGCGCAGACGGCAAGGAGCTGTTGCGTACCGCCACACTCAAGTCCGGACGTACCCAGGCTTTCAGTGTCGAGCTGACCGGCGTGCGCGAGCTTGAACTCATCACGGAAGATGCGGGTGACAGTAACCACAGCGACTGGGGCCTTTGGCTCGGTGTCACTCTGGAACGTTGAGCGAAGTGAAGGCGTGGGGCGCCGCTGTGCGGCACGGGGTACGGCATAGGCTTCACCGCAAACCGCAAGCCCTGTGCCGGGGATCGCACGGCAGGGAAAGGAGGAGCCAGAGATGTTGTCAAACAGGTGGCGCGGGTTCAGCAGTCTGGGGCTCGCGTTCTTAATGTCGGGAGGACTGTTGGTTCCACTCGGCTGTGGCAGGCGTGTCGCGTCTCAGGTGAAGGAGACCTCGCCTTTCTTCAGTTCGGAGGTTCCCCTCCAAGAGCCTGAGGGCGACGGTATTTATCCCCATGGCCGAGTGCTGCCGTACATGGGCTATTCGGGGGTTCCGGCACGCGATCTGACCAACGGATTCACGGTGGCGGGGCCGTGTTATGGCAACGATGCCGCGTATGTCCGGTCGTGCGCGTCGAACGGCTGGCCTGTGGTGGCGCATATCGCGCACGGGCACCGCTTCACGGAGCAGGATCCGGCCCGCAACTACAAGTTGGATGAGCCGTCTTTACGAACGAACGTCGCGGCCCAGGTACGGGGCCTGGCGCCCCTGAAGGAGATCGTCTGGTGGGCGATCCAGCCTGAGGAGTTGCGGCCCTGGCGTAAGAATGAGATGGACTATCTCGCGATCGTCTGCGAGGAGATCCGGGGCAACGACCCGTCCGGTCGGCCGATATTTCTATACAACCCGAACAATCGGACGCAGGAGACGCTCCTGCCCATCGCGAAGCAGGTGGACGTGATCGGAAAGGGCGCGTATGTCAACAGCGTGGGCAAGAAACGCGAGCGGGCCTGGCTCGGCTGGAGTGTGGAGCAGGAGTTGGCGGCGATCGCCGCCTCCGGCCGTAGCGGCCAGCTCGCGCTCGTGATGCCGGTGCTCTGCCAGGATCCCGAGCCTGGCGAAGAGCCTGAGATTCGCGCCTGGGTCCGTCACGACGTTTACCTCGGACTTCTGAAAGGCGCTAAGGGCGTGCTGATCTGGTCGCTGTTCCGCAGGCGCGAGGTGGCCAAGACGTGGCCGCTCTGGTATGACGCGTACGCCGAGTGCGGCAGGGAGCTTAATGGGGGCCGCGGTCTTGCGCAGGTCTTCCTGTTCGGAGGCGAGCCGGCCTCGAAGCTGTCTGTGCGGCTGGCGGACGGTTCCGAGCGTGCGGCTGTCCGGCTGGGCGGTGAGGCGGGCACGACCAGCGAGCCTGAGCGGCGCGAGCGCGGTCTGGCGCTTCCCTCGTGGTGCGCGCGCGAGTACGTCTACGGCGACGCGCACTGGCTGTTCCTGGTCAGCTCCTCCAACGGGCCGTCCGTTTTCGAGGTGGCGGGCTGGCCGGACGGGACTTGCGCTGCGGACGGGTTCACGGACGCGCCCGTCACCTTACGCGCGCCGCTGCGACTTGAGCTGCCTGCCTATGGCGTCGCCTGCATCCGTTTCGCGCCATAAAGCCTGAAATCGGTTGGCGCCCATTCCCACGCCGTCCCTGCGCGCCAATCAGGTGCCGAGCGGCCATACTAAATGAAAGAAGTTATGATTGTGGTTGAACCGTCTGCGCGCATGGTGCATACTTGTTCACATCTAAAGGCGGTTCTGCCTGCGGTCGTGGGCGGACGCCTGGAACGAAAGGAGTCAGCCATGAGGTTTTCATCCCTTTTCTTAGTTGTCGTGGCCTTGTGCGGGGCAGGGCTTGTTACCCCTGCTGAGGCCCAGAGTGACCGTTCGTGGACGCCGTTTATGCTCAGCCTGGTCACGCCGGTGCAGGTTCCGCCGCGCGATTTCGATGTGGTCGGCCTGCGCGTCAGCCTGCTCTATGGAGAGTGCCACGATTTCGACGGTTTGGATCTGGGTGTCGTCGGCCGTGCGACCGGGCATGCCAACGGTCTGCAGGGCGCGCTGATCGCCAACGTCGTCGATGGTGACGGCATTGGGCTGCAGGTGGCGCCGGTCAACGCTGTGAAAGGCGAGTATGTGGGGCTCGAGATCGGTGTGGCCAATTACGCCGAAAAGGCCCAGGCGTTCCAGATCGGGGTCTTTAACGGCGCCCACCATATCGAAGGGTTCCAGCTCGGGCTGATCAACGTCACGCAGACCATGATAGGCGCTCAGCTTGGGCTGATCAACGTCATCCGTGACAACGACGTGCCGTTCATGCCGATCTTTAACTGCTATTTTTAAGGGGGTGCCCCATGCGTGCTAGAGTCAACCGTATCCTTTTTGCGGCGCTGACGGCCGTTCTCATCCGTTCGGCCCAAGCCCAGGTGGTGACGCAGGCTGAAAGGCTTGACCCGAACGTGTCGGCCGAGCTGCAGGCGTTCAAGGCCAAGGTGCAGGCTGCGAATCCGGGCTTGGACGTGGTGTCGGTTGAGGCGGATGTGGTGAAGCGGGCGGTTTTGGCGCCGCGCCCGCAGCCGGTGACGCCGAAGATCGCGATCTTCGTGAAGAATCAGACGCGTACGCCGGGCATGGATGACGAGGTTGACGGCGTGCGTGACCGTATTGCGGCGGAGCTGGCTGGAGCGGGGCTGATCGTCATGGACAAGAGCGAGATCGCCGACGGCTTCAACCGGTTTAAGGTGACTACCGCAGAGGAGCGTGCCGGTCTTGTGGAGGGGATCTTCACAGGCGGTTCGACGGTGCGCGTGGCGCAGATGTTGGGGTGCGACTACGTCATGCTGGTGTCGATCATCGGGGCGAGCCACATGGGGCGCCAGGCGGGCGACAAGCCGGTCACCGTCTACACCCTGCGCATGTCGACCAAGGTTATCGAGGCGGGCCAGGGCTCTTCCGTCTACGGGGCCAACTGGACCAACAAGTTGCCCGCTCCGGCGCAATACACCGATGGTGCCGACGCCATGAACTACTATAACGACCTCATCGACCAGTGGGCCGCGTCCACCGGTGAGGAGATCGCGACGCGTGCGCCGGGCTGGCGCCGGGCGGAGGCCGCCGATACGACGCTGGTCGAGTTCGGGGTCTCGTCCACGGTCGATGAGTTGATCAAAGGGCTTGAGAACGGCGTGCGTGCCCCGAACGAGCTGTTGGACGAGATGCGGCGTCTGGTGGGCGGCGTGACGGTTGAACTGGACGGGGCGACGGTCGGCTCTTCCCCCGGGACCTTCAAGGCGACGCCGGGCCTGCACCAGTTGCGGGTCACGCGGCAGGGGATGCGCCCCTGGCAGCAGACGGTCAATATCCAGCCGGGGGCGACGTTCCGCGTGGCGCTTGAGCTGTCTGAGGATGGCCTGAGGCGTTACCAGTCGCTTGAGGGGTTCCGTGCTGCGGTGGCGGTGGGATACGCCGAGGCAGCCCTGCGCAAGGGTGTCAAAATCAATTTCGATACGGCCGCATGGCGCGATGTCTCGGTCGGTAACCGCGGCAACGAGATCAATCTCGAAAAGAAAGAGATTCGGCAGAACGGCGCGGTCAACCAGGCGGTCGGCGGCCAGAATTAGGTTTCGGCATGTGTTTTGCGTGTCGGGGACGCTGTCTCCGGCGCGCCTTCTTAAACGTGGCAGTCAGGCGGTGTAACAATGACGTATCGTGTTTGGACCGCGCGTATGTTGCGGTTAGGCCTTGTCTGGGTGCTTGCGGTGGCGGCGGGGTGCGTGTCCTCGAACGTCAGCACCGATCGTGCGCTGGGGTGCCTGCGTGCGGGGGATGACCCTCAGGCGCTGGTGTGGGCGGAAAAGCTCAAGAGTAGCATCTATAGCAAGCCTCTGGGATATGTCGAGGCTGGGCGTGTGCGGATGCTGTCGGGCGATTTCCTGGGCAGCTCGACGAATTTCGCGACGGCGATCGACGCGATGATCGACAAGTCGGAGGGCGCCCCGGTGGTCAAGCTCGGTAATGTGGGCGCGAACGTGTTGGCGGGCACCCTGACCGACGACCGCACCCGTCCTTATCAGATGCCGGTTTACGAGTTCATCCAGGCGTTGCATTACCAGACGCTCAACCACCTGTTTCTTGGCGATCCTTCCGCGGCCGCCGTAGAGGCGCGTCGTGCGGTTTTCGCGCAGGATCAGATTGCTGAGAAATATGGCAAGGAGGTTGAGGACGCGCGCGTACAGGCGGAGAACTCCCAGACCAACACGCTCGGCAAGGTTGAGGCGCAGATGGCGGTGATGGCGCCTGTGCTTGAGATGTCGCGAAGCTCGTTTGAGAACGGGCTGGCCTGGTACCTGTGCGGCACGGTCCTTGAGCAGGACGGCGACGAGGCCAACGCGGCGCTCGCTTTCCGTAAGGCGTGGGAGCTGACGCCGGGCAACCCCTATGTGCAGCGCGATTTCCTTCGCCTGATACGGAAGCAGGACCCTGAGGCGTTCAAGACCCTGGTGACGCAGGCGGGGGTGGATCCCGCGACGCTGGTCCGGCCGCCCTGCGAGATTATCCTGATCGTCGAGGAGAATTTTGTTTCGCAGCGCAAATCGATGAAGATACCGTTACCGATCCTGGGCACGATCACCTCGGTCGATTTCCCGCTCTACCAGGACGGTCTCTACTCGCCGATGGCGCTGGAGGTGCGCGAGGGCGAGGTTTCTCGGGGTCTGAGCGCGCAGGCGTTGTCGGTGCAGGCCCTGGCGTATCGCGACCTCAAGGAGAAGATCCCCGGTATCGTCGTGCGCAATGTGACGCGTGTCACCACGCGGGTGGTGGCACAGCAGGCGGCGAACGCATCGGGGAACAACTACGTCAAATACGGGGTTTTGGCGTTCAACGCGGTTTCAACGGTTATTAACAAGGCGGACACGCGGGCGTGGTACACGCTGCCGATGGTCTCGCACCTGTTCCGGAGCGGAGTGGAGCCAGGCGAGCATCTGCTGGAGCTGCGGAGCCAGTCTACGGGGTTTGTCATGCGGCTGCCGGTTAAGGTCGCCGAAGGCGAGACGCGCCTTGTCTGGGTGGCTGACATCGGCGGGAACTCGCGTGTGGCGACGGCGTCGCTCAACGGCAAGGGCGGCCCGACGACCTACCAGGTCAACGGCAGCTTGCTGCACGGTTTCCCGGCGGTGACTTTGCCGGGCGGGCCGCGCACGTTATACGGCGCGGTTGCGGCGACTGCGAATACGGATACGAAAGGGGAGGTGACACCATGAAACGGATGAGTGAAAGGCTTGCGGCGGCGGCCCTGGCGGCCGGTCTGTCGGTCGGTGTCGGTTGTGTGGAGACGGCCGGGACGATCGTCCGGACGGATCACACGACGGGCAGTTCCGAGATCCTCGAGAACAGCACGCGGTTGCGTGACGAGGTGCAGGTCCTGAATGTGAATTATGATGAGGTCAACGGAATGAAGCGTGTGCATATCACGCTGGCCTCCACCAAGCACCGCCGGCTTCGCGTGGACTACCAGATCGCCTGGTATGACGCGAACGGCATGGAGATCGATCCCGACACCAAGACGTATCGCAACCTGATCCTTGAGGGCCGCGAGTCGCGGACCGTGACAGGCGTCGCGAATTCGCCTGCGGCCGTCACTTCGCGGCTGCGGGTGCGGTCTACGTCGGCCGCCGACTAACCAGTGAAAAGAAAGCGAGGAGAACACATGAAAACGTTTGTCTGGATGGCAATGGGCGTGGCCGGCGCGGCCCTGCTGACGGGGTGCGCGACTTCGACACCCGCCGTGCGCGAGGTGCAGCTTGACCGTTCGCCCATGACACATAAGCTTGAGCCGCAGGATGTGCGTCGTACGGTCGAGAAGATGGCCGAGTCGCTGGTCAGCGCGCCGGGCGTCAAGGAGGCGGTCGGCGGCACGCGTCCGGTTCTCGATGTGGAGCCGCTCAAGAACCGTACGACGCAGCATGTGGACATGGTCAGCATCACCGATTCGCTGCGGATGCAGTTGCTGCGCTCGGGGCTGTTCCGTTTCGTCGACAAGTCGACGTCCGGCACGGATATCGAGTTTATCGACGCCCAGGCCAATCTGGGGCTGACCGATCCGAAAAAGGCGATCAAGGCTGGCCAGCAGAGCGCCGCGCAGATGTATCTGACGGGCGCGCTCTCGGAGATGAAGAACCAGGTCGGCCGGACAGTCGACCAGTACTACAAGTTCTCGATGATCCTCAAGGACTTGCGGTCCGGTGAGATCGTCTGGGCGGACGAGCGTGAGATCCGTAAGGAGAGCACACGGCCGCGGGTCGGTTTCTGACCGCATGTGCCTTTTAAGCTTCCGTATGGGGCTCCGCCTTCCGGGCGGAGCCTTTCTTATATCGCCCGGGCGGCTGCAGGTGGTTGATGGCCCGCCCATAATAACAGGAGGGCGCCATGACTGGCGTGCGGGGTGAAGCCGTCCATGCGCAGGAGCGGGTCGTGGCGGCATGCCGGAAACGGGGGCTGACGATCGCCACGGCGGAGTCGTGTACGGGCGGGCTGATCGCTGCTCGGCTGACCGCGGTTCCAGGCGCCTCGGCGGTCTTTCTCGGCGGAGCCGTCTGCTACGCCAACCGGATCAAGACCGAGCTTCTTGGCGTATCCCATGAGGTCATCGCCGAGCATGGGGCGGTCAGCGAGGCTTGCGCGTGTGCGATGGCGGTGGGCGCGCGCGAACGGTTCAGGTCGGATGTCGCGGTCTCGGCGACCGGCATCGCAGGTCCCGACGGCGGCACGGCGGCGAAACCGGTGGGGCTGGTGTATATCGGTGTCGCCACGGCTGTCGGTGTCCGGGCCGAGAGGTGCCAGTTTCTTGGTTCGCGAGAGGAGGTGCGTGTGAATGCCGTCGCTCGGGCGCTCGCGCTCCTGCTTTTGGCGGTGGAGTCTCCGGAGGCGGTGTGACCGTGAGTTCCTGGCCCTGGTGGGTGTCAAGCCGCCGCGACGCTCGTTAAGCGGGACGACATTAATTAGCGGCGCTTCGCGGGTTTGTCTTGCCGCAAGTGGGGCCGGACCTGCTACACTGCACGCGCATAATGAAACTGGCATGTGTCATTTTGTTAGCGGCTCTGGTCATCGTGTTGCCCTTCCTGTTCAGACGTGAGGTCGCGGCCGACGGCTGGAGGCCGGGTGACCCGGAAATTGTGGTTGTCACGCCGCACAATGAGGCGATCCGGCAGGAGTTCGCAGAAGGGTTCGCCGCTTGGCACCAGGCCCGTTTCGGGCGTCCCGCGCGTATCGACTGGCGTGTGATCGGCGGCACGACCGAGATCATGCGTTACCTGGCATCCGAGTACACCGCCTCCGCACGCAGGTTCTTCAGGGCGCAAGGAATCGGCTGGCCCGCTGGCGCTGAGGAGGCGATTCTGGCCCGCAGGCGGCCGAAGGAGGACGGCGCCTGGCCGCTTTGGGAGGCGTTCCGGGCGTGTGACGCGCCGCAGGAGATTTCCTGCCGGATGGATGTGTTTTTCGGCGGTGGCGTGTATGACCATGAGAAGGCCGAGCGGCAGGGGCTGACCGTGCCGGCGTGGGGTGCGGCGGGGCCACCCGAGGGCCTTTTCACAGATGCGACGGGCCTCAGCCTGATTCCAGCGGGCATGAGCGGGGAGGTGTGGCGCGGCGCGGCGTTTTACGGAAATGTGCTGAGCGCCTTCGGAATTTGCTACAACATCGACCGCCTTAAGGATCTGGCGATTGCGGCCCCGCCGGCCTGCTGGGAGGATCTGACCTCGCCGCTCTATTTCGGACAGCTCGGGCTCGCCGATCCGACAAAGAGTGGAAGTGTGGCGAAGGCCTATGAGATGATCGTGCATACGCAGTGCGCCCGCGCGGTCGCGCAGGCGGGTTACGGACGCGATCAGATCCGGCTTTTTGAGTCCACGCTGGCAGCAGCCAAGCTGCCTGCGGGCGGTTTGCCCGCAGGGGTGCCGCAGGACTATCAGCAGGCGGTCGAGCGGGGCTGGGAGGAGGGTGTCCGGCTGTTGCGCCGCATCGGCGCCAACGCGCGTTATTTCACCGACGCCTCCGGTAAGGTGCCTGTGGATGTGAGTACCGGAGCGGCTGCGGCAGGCATCGCGATCGATTTTATGAGCCGCTTCCAGGCGGAGACGTCCCTGTTGCCCGATGGACGCCCGGTTATGGCTTACGTCACGCCGGTCGGCGGTTCAAGTGTCACGGCAGATCCGATCAGCCTGTTGCGCGGCGCGCCTCAGCGTGAGACCGCCGTGCGCTTTATAGAATATGTGCTGGGAGAGGAGGGCCAGCGTCTCTGGAACTACCGGCCCGGCACGCCTGGGGGCCCGCGCCGTTTCGCGCTCCGCAGGCTGCCGATACGACGAGATTTCTATCCGTCTGCCGATCCGGCGGTGTCGGCAGTCGAACAGGCGCGGCGCGCGCACCTGTCCGACCCGCTGTGGCAGCCGGACACCGACGCTTATCATCTGGGGGCCGTGTTCCTTTACGAGCCCCGTTGGACCTCCATCCATTTCGGTATCCAGCGCGATCTGATACGTGCGATGTGCCTTGACTCTGGCGACGAGCTGCGGCGGGCCTGGCGTGCGATTCTTGCGGCGGGCGGCCCTGAGAGCAACCCGGAGGCGATGCGTCTGCTGGAGGCGTTGCCGACACATCCTGTACCTCTGACATGGCGCAGCGCGATTACCGATTACGCGCAGATTGCGCGAATCGAGTATCTGCGCGAGTGGACAGCCTTCTTTCGTGAGCAATACCGTCTTGCCGAACGTGCGGCGCGGCGTTCGGGTGAGG
>JAKJGY010000077.1 GCA_022704145.1 Verrucomicrobiota bacterium | reverse complement strand
CGCGGCGCCCGCCCCCGCGCCGATGCCCGCGCAGCCGCGCGACCCGCTGGCCGCCATCATCCGCGAGATCAAGAACCAGATCCACGGCGAACTCATCCAGCGCCTCGACCTCAAGCGCATGACCGTCACGCGCATCGGCACCGATGAACTCCAGACCAAGGCCCGCGAGACCATCCGCTCCATCATCGCGGAGGTGCGGCGCAACCAGCGCCTGCCCGCCGGCATCGACCCCAACCGCCTGGAGAAGGAGATCTACGACGAGGCCATGCGCCTCGGCCCCCTGGAGGACTTCCTCGCCGACGAGTCGATCACGGAAATCATGGTCAACGGCCCCGCCCAGGTCTATGTCGAGCGCGCCGGCCGCATCGAGCTGACCTCACAGGCGTTCATGGACGACGAGTCGGTGCTCGGCGTGATCGAGCGTATCGTCGCGCCTATCGGCCGACGCATCGACGAGAGCCAGCCCTATGTCGACGCCCGCCTGCCCGACGGCTCGCGCGTCAACGCCATCATCGCCCCGCTCTCGCTCGTCGGGCCGTGCCTCACCATCCGCAAGTTCGCCAAGCGCGCCCTCACCTCCGACGACCTCATCGGCTACGGCACCTGGTCGCACCACGCCGCGGACTTCCTGCGCCTCTGCGTGCTGATGCGTAAGAATATCGTCGTGGCGGGCGGCACCGGCTCCGGCAAGACCACCCTGCTGAACGTCCTGAGCGGCTTCATCCCGACCACCGACCGCATCGTCACCATCGAGGACGCCGCCGAACTCCGCCTCGTCCAGCCGCACGTCGTGCGCCTCGAGGCCCGCCCTCCCAACATCGAGGGCCGCGGCGCCATCACCATCCGCGACCTCGTCCGCAACTCGCTGCGCATGCGCCCGGACCGCGTGATCGTCGGCGAGTGCCGCGGCGGCGAGGCCCTCGACATGCTGCAGGCCATGAACACCGGTCACGACGGCTCGCTCACGACCGTCCACGCCAACTCGCCGCGCGACGTCATCTCGCGCCTCGAGACCATGGTGCTCATGTCCGGCATGGAGCTGCCCTCGCGCGCCATCCGCGAGCAGATCGCCTCCGCCATCGATATCATCGTGCACGAGTCGCGCATGAGCGACGGCTCGCGCAAGGTGGTCTGCATCTCCGAGATCGTCGGCCTCGAGGGACAGCAGGTCGTCATGCAGGACATCTTCGAGTTCCGCCAGACCGGCCTCGGCGAGAACGGCAAGGTCATCGGCCGTTTCCTGCCCACCGGCGCGATGCCGACCTTCTACGAGCACCTCAAGAGCCGCGGCCTGCACATCGACCCCGCCGTCTTCGACCCCTCCAAGCAGAACGGAGAGTCATGATCCCCCTGTCGCCCGAACTCCTGCGCTGGCTCTCCATCTCGCTGATCGGCCTCGCCTTCGGCGGCTTCGCCTTCACCATCGTGCGCGCCCTCGGCTCCGGCGCCAGCTCCTACGCCGACTCGGTGTCGGAGGAGACCTCGCGCCAGTTCGAGGACCTCTTCCTCTTCATCCCCGCCAAGCGCATCCGCGACCTGGGCTGGGCGATCGCCGCCACCGTCTTCCTGCTGTTCGCGATCCCGTTCTTCGACCTCTCCAGCCTCGTCTCCACCGTCATCGGGCTCTCGCTCGGCCTCTTCTTCGGCTCGCTCGCCCTCGGCGCCCCCACGTTGCTCGTCGAGATGCTGCGCTCGCGCCGCCGCCACCTCTTCAACCTCCAGCTCGTCGAGGCGCTCGGCAGCATGAGCAACGCCCTGCGCGCCGGTTTCAGCATCAACCAGACCTTCGAGACCGTCGTCCAGAACGGCGAGAAGCCGATCTCGCAGGAGTTCGGCGTGATGCTCCAGCAGATGCGCGTCGGCATGAACTTCTACGACGCGCTCCAGAGCCTCGACAAGCGCGTCGGCAGCGACGACCTGACCCTCGTCGTGACCGCCATCGACATCGCCCGCCGCACCGGCGGCAACCTGACCGAGATCTTCGACAAGATCAGCGTCACGATCCGCGAGCGCATGCGCATCGAGCGCCGCGTGCGCACCCTCACCGCCCAAGGCCGCCTGCAGGGCATCATCGTCGCCTGCATGCCGGCCATCCTCGGCGTCGCCATGACCCTCATGAAGCCGAAGCTGATGATGCCCTTCCTGAAGTCGATGAGCGGCGTGATCGCGCTCAGCGCCACAGCCGTGCTCATCGTCATCGGCTGGTTCTTCATCAGCAAGATCATCAAGATCGACGTCTGAGGCCCTACCGCCCCGCCTGCTTCATCTGCGGGAACAGGATCACGTCGCGGATCACCTCGGTGCCGGTCAGCATCATCACCAGCCGGTCGATGCCCATGCCCATCCCGCCCGTCGGCGGCATGCCGTGCTCCAGCGCCGTGATGAACTCCTCGTCGATCTTCTCGGGGTCGTCCCCCGCCTGATCCGCAAAGGCCGCGCGCTGCGCCGCAGGGTCGTTCTGCTCGGTGTATCCCGGGCACAGCTCCTTGCCCGCCACCACAAACTCGAACACGTCCACCAGCTCGGGGTCGTCCTCGCACGCCTTGGCCAGCGGCACGAACTGCCGCGGCACGCGCGTCACGAACGTCGGCTGCCGCAGCGTCTTCTCCACCAGCTTGCCGTACACCTCGTGCGTCACCAGCAGATGGTTCCACGACGGGTCGACCGTCACCCCGCGCGCCTCGGCGCGCGCCCGCGCCTCGCCCACCGGAAGCTCGAACCAGTCCGCGCCCAGCACCTCGCGCACCACGTCGCGGTAGGCCACCTCGCGGTACGGCGGCGTGAAGTCCAGCACCTCCTTGGCCTCGCCGTACTCGACCCGCAGCGTGCCCAGCACCCGCTCGCACAGGTGCGGCAGAAGCCCCTCGATCAGCGCCTTCATCGACAGGCGGTCGCCATAGGCCTCATACACCTCCAGCACCGTGAACTCCGGGTTGTGCGTCCGGTCGATGCCCTCGTTCCGGAAGTCCTTGCCCAGCTCGAAGATCTTGTCGTAGCCGCCCACCAGCAGCCGCTTCAGATAAAGCTCCGGCGCGATGCGCATCACCATCTGCGTGTCCAGCGCGTTGTGATGCGTGAAGAACGGCTTGGCCGCCGCCCCGCCCGCCTGCGGCTGCATCATCGGCGTCTCCACCTCGATGAAGCCGCGCGCGTGCAGGAAGTTCCGGATCTCGGCCAGGATCGCGCTGCGCTTGTTAAACCGGTCGCGCGACTCCGGGTTCATCATCAGGTCGAGATAGCGCTTGCGGTAACGCTCCTCCACATCCTGCAGCCCGTGGAACTTCTCCGGCGGCTGCAGGATCGCCTTGCCGAGGAACTCCCAGCGGTGCACCTCGATCGTCGGCTCGCCCATCTTGGTCACGAACAGCCGGCCCTCCACCCCCACGAAGTCGCCCAGGTCAAGATACTTGAACCCCTCGAACTCACGGTCGGTCAGCAGGTCCTTCTTCAGGAATAGCTGGAAGCTCCCCGTGCCGTCGCTAAAGGTCGCGAAAGACGCCTTGCCCATGCGCCGCACCGTCATCAGGCGGCCCGCCGCACGCACCGTCCGGCCCTCCTCGAAACCCGCGCGGATCTCGCTGACACGCTGCCGCTCGAACGCCCGGCCGAAAGGCCTGAACCCCAGCTCCTCCAGCTTGCGCAGGTTGAGGATACGCTGCTCACGGTACTCGTTGGAGGACACTTGCTCGTCTGCCATCGCTCTGACTTCCTTCCCTGATAAAACAGGCTTTCACTGTACCACACCCGCCGCCCGCTGGCCATTCCGAACCGGCACCCCCCGTAATTCTAACCCCGGACAGCCCGTAACCCAAACTGCCAGGGCGGAATGAAGGGGATTCCCTTTCCAGCGAGAAAACGGCATACTACCCATACGCGTGAATCATGTGAAAGCCAGGAGGCCCCATGGGATACGGACATCTTGCGGCACAGTTGTTTCTCGGATACGTCTGCCTCTCGGCACGGGCCGCCTCTGACTGGCTGACGCCCCCGGCACCGGGCGCCGCCTATCCCGAGGGTGAGGCCGACCGCCAGTGGGCCGTGCTCGCGTACGACCTGACGCAGACCGCGCGCTTCGCCACCTTCGCCCCTGAGACCTACCGCGACGCCGCCCTCGTCACCGCCGCCGACCGCGACCCGCTCGACATCCTCCTGCGCCGCTGCGACGCCCTGCTCGCCGACCTGGGCGCCCGTCCCGGCTGCCGTGACCTCGCGCCGGAACGACGCGACCTCGACGCGCTCCGCCGCGAGGCCGCCGACGTCAGCCCCGAACGCGCCGACGCCCGCCGCGCGCTCTTCGACCGCCTGCTGCCGCTCCGCCGCCGGATCGCCTTCGCCAACCCGCTGCTCAACTTCCGCGAGCTGCTCTTCATCAAACGCGAGGTGCGCGGCGTCATGGAGCACTGCTGCGACCAGTACTACGGCCAGCAGCAACGCTCGGGCGGCGGCCTGTTCGCGCTCTCCGACCCCTTCGGCGACCGCCCCGCCCTGCGCGACCTGCTGGCCGACGCCCCCGTCGTCAACGGCCGCCTCAAGGGGCGCCCCCTGACCTTCGGCACACGCGCCGACCAGGGGCGCGACGGCGGCTCGCTGCTCTCGCCCGCCCTCTCCTACGACGGCCGCACCGTCGCCTTCGCCTATGTCGAGGGGGTCGGCTCGCGCCGCCACATCAGCCATCTCAACCACGCCCAGGACGGCCACTGGGAACGCGGCTTCTGCTACCACCTGTTCTCCATCGGCACGGACGGCTCCGGCCTGACGCAGCTCACCGACGGCACCTTCAACGACTTCCAGCCCTGCTTCACCCCGGGCGGGCGCGTCGCCTTCATCTCGGAGCGCCGCGGCGGCTACCTGCGCTGCGGCCGCCTATGCCCCACCTTCACACTCTTCGACATGGCCCCTGACGGCTCGGACATCCGCTGCCTCAGCGTCCATGAGACCAACGAGTGGTCGCCTGCGATCACCCACGACGGCATGCTGCTGTGGACGCGCTGGGACTATGTCGACCGCCACGGCTGCACCGCCCACCACCCCTGGCTGACCACGCCGGACGGGCGGAACCCCCGCCCGGTCCACGGCAACTACTCGTACCGCTACCGGCGCGCCGACATGGAGCTGGACGCGCGTCCGATCCCCGGCTCGCACCGGCTCCTCGCGACCGCCGCGCCGCACCACGGCCAGGCGTTCGGCTCGCTGATCGTCATCGACCCGCGCGCCGAGGATGACGACGCCATGTCGCCGGTGCGGCGCTTCACCCCGGACGCCGGCTTCCCCGAGAGCCAGAAGGGCTCCCAGACCTACGGCACCCCTTGGCCGCTCGACGAGACCTACGCCCTGGCCGCCTATGAGCCGGTCGAGGTCAAGTCCGTCGGCGCGCGCCATCGCTTCGGGCTCTACCTGGTCGATGCGTTCGGCAATAAGGAGCTGCTCTACCGCGACCCGGGTATCGCCTGCCTCTCGCCGATGCCGCTGCGCCCCACACCGCGGCAGCCGGTCATACCCGAACAGCGCCAGAAGACCGAGCCGGGCCAGCGCGGCGAGGCGACCATCGCCATCGCGGACGTCTACAAGAGCCACCTGGCGTGGCCCGAGGGAACCGTCATCACCGCCCTGCGCGTCTGGCAGCTCTTCCCCCTCTCCGTCGCCTCGGCCGAGGTCCCTCACAATATCGGCATCCAGATTCCCGAAGGGTTCGACTCGATCAACCTCGCGCGCGTCGTGCTCGGGACCACCCCCGTCGAAAAGGACGGCAGCGCCCATTTCACGGTCCCGGCCGGCGTGGAGATCTTCTTCCAGGCGCTCGACGCCGACGGCTGCGCCGTTCAGTCCATGCGCTCCGCCACCGCCCTCACCCCAGGCGAGCGCCTGTCGTGCCAAGGCTGCCACGAGCCCAAAGGCGGCGCGCCCGAACGCACCCCCACAACCCTGCCGCTCGCCATGCGTCGCGCGCCCTTACCGCTCAAGCCCGGCCCCGAAGGCTCGAAACCCTTCAGCTTCCCGCGCCTCGTCCAGCCGGTGCTCGACCGGCACTGCTCCAGTTGCCATGCGGAAAAGATCAGGACGGCCCAGCCCGGACAGAAGACGCCGCCGCGCCTCGACGCCGAGATCCGCGAGCATGTCGGCAAAGGCTGGATGAACCGCAGCACCCGCTACACGACGGCCTACCTCAGCCTCGCCGAGCCCTACGGCTACACCACCTACGGTTCAAACCGCGACTGGAACTCGCCCAAGTTCTACCGCACCTTCCCCGGCCAGTTCGGCGCGCGCGCCTCCAAGCTCTACGCGCTGCTCAAGGCCGGCCACCACGGCGTGCGACTCCCGCCCGAAGACCTGAACCGGCTCGTGACCTGGCTCGACTCGGTGTGCCAGTTCTACGGCGTGTACGAGAAGGCGGGCGGCGAGGCCCAGCTCACCGGCGACCTCGCCTACCCGACCCTTGAATAACCCGCGCCGTCACTTCGCCGGCCGGCCGCCGCGGATAAACTCGTCGCGGCTGAGGAGGCCGTCCTTGTCCGTGTCGAACAGCGGGAAGCGCTTCGGCGCCTCCTGAGGATCGGGCTGCCCCTTCAGGAACTCCTCCCGCGTCAGCCGCCCGTCACGGTCGGCGTCGCGCTTGTCGAACATCGCGCCGCGCTCCTGCGCCGCCGCCTTCCGGACGCCCGCGCCCGCCTTCTCTGCGCCGCCCTTCGCTGCCGCGCGCACCTGCGGCCGCGCCTCAGGCTGCCGGGCGAGCAGCGCGCGCAGCCGCGCCACCTCCTCGGGACGCTCGCGGGCGAGGTTGCGCGTCTCGGCCGGGTCGGACTCGTAATCATACAGCTCGCACACCGCGCTCTCGGCCGGCTCCCCGATCGCCCTCCACTCCACCAGCCGGTAACGCGAGGTACGCAGCGCGCGCCCCAACAGACGGTCGCGCGGATAGACGTGATACACCGCCTCCTTGGTCGGCCGCGACGGCTGGCGCAACGCCCCCACGAAGCTCGCGCCGTCCAATCCCTGCGGCACCGGCACGCCGGCCAGCTCGCAGAGCGTCGGATACAGGTCGACCGTCTCGACCAGCGACTGGCTCCGCGCCCCCGCAGGCGTCACGCCCGGCGCGCTGACGATCAGCGGGATCCGCGCCGCCTGCTCGAAGTTGGTGTGCTTGCACCACAGCCCGTGATCGCCCAGATGCCAGCCGTGATCCCCCCACAGCACCACCACCGTGTTCGAGGCGAACCCGGTCTCGTCCAACGCGTCCAGCACCCGGCCGAGCTGCGCGTCCATATAGCTCGTGGCCGCATGGTACCCGTGGATCAGGTGACGCCCCATCGCGTCGTCGACCGGCTCGACGCGCGGGATGTCGCTGTACGACCGCAGCTCGCCCGAATTGTGCCCCGCGCACTCGGGCGCGCCTTCCGGAAGGCCCTTCAGAGCGGGCAGCGTAAAATCCTCGGCCCGGTAAAGGTCCCAGTACTTCTTCGGCGCCGTAAAGGGCAGGTGCGGCTTGAGAAACCCCACGGCCAGAAACCACGGCTCCCCCGGCCGCTCCTTGGCCGCGCGCAGCCGCCGAACCGCCTCGTCCGCGATCTGGCCGTCCCCGTACGTGCTGTCCGCCACCTCGGCGCACTCCGTCGGCGGCCCCTTGGCGACCGAGCCGATACGCTCCGGCGGCACGCCTGCCGCACGGGCTTTGTCGGCCTGCTCCCGCTGTGCCGCCAGGTTCTCGGGCAAGGCATACCCTCCGCGCGTGGGCTTCCAGTGCGGCACGCTCCACGAGGGCGCGTCCTCCACGTTGCCGTGGCCCACATGCATGATCTTGCCCAACGCCTCCGTGCGGTATCCGGCCCGCATGAAGCGCTGCGCCACCGTCACCGCCTCCGGCACGGCGAGCCGGAAATGGGTGGGCAGGTCATAGATGCCGATGGTCGAAGGCCGCAGCCCCGTCATCAGCGCGTTGCGCGAGGGCGCGCAGACCGCCTGGTTGCAGTACGCGCGCTCAAACACCACACCGCGCGCGGCCAGACGGTCGATATGGGGCGTCCGCACCCGCCTGTCGCCGTAACACCCCAGCAACGGCTTGAGATCGTCCACACAGATCAGCAGGACGTTCGTCTGCGCCGCCGCCGTACGGCCCAGCGCCAGCGCCACACACAGAGCTGTCAGCACACGCCTCATCACACCCTCCCCGGAAGCCCCGGAACGTCCGCCACCGGACGCCCGTCCGCCACCATGGCCCCTCATATTACGTGCCCCGAATGCGGAGCGCAACCCAAAGTGCGCAGGGCTTCAGGATTGCGCGCCCCCCGCCGCCTCCTATATGATACGGCGCATGCGGAACTGGAAAGTGCTCTTCGTCAAACCGAGGACGGAAAAGAAGCTGACCGAGTACTGTTCGCTTTACGGGCTCCCCCACTACCTGCCCCTGCGCGATTCAGCACGCGTCGGGCCGCAGCGCAAAGCCGCCGTGCAGACCCCCGTCTTCCCGGGCTACGTGTTCGCGCGCTTCACCCCCGACGAGCGCCTGCGCCTGCTCCAGACCAACCTCATCGTGCGCATCCTCGACCCGATCAACCCGCGCCAGATGCTCCACGACCTCGCGATGGTCCGGCGCGCGCTGCGCGCCGACCCTGCGCTCAAGCCGACGAAATACCTGAGCAAGGGCCGCCCCGTACGGATCGTCAGCGGGCCCTTTATGGGTGTCGAAGGCCGTGTCGCGCGCCTCTCCGGCACCCTCAGCGTCGTGCTGAACGTCGAGATGATCGGACAGGCCGTCGCCGTCACCGCCGAGATCGACCAGGTCGAGACGCTCTAAACCTTTGCATCCCGACCCCGCTTTGCGCTACACTGTCGGCCGATTGACCGCGCCGTCGCCTGACCGCCTGTCCGGCGCAGGCCGCGGCACGAGAACCGTAACCCGTCGGCCCCCGACGAAGAGGCACCCATGGACCCGCTACTCGACCTGCTGAAGAAAAACGCGCGCGAACCCGACGCCGTGCTCGCCAAAGAGCTGGGCGTCACCGAGCATGACATCCGAGCGCGGATCGCCGCCTACCAGGCCGAAGGCGTCATCCGCGGCTTCCAAGCCGTGCTGAACCCCGACCGCCTCGCCGACGCCGATGTGCGCGCCGTCATCGAGCTGCGCATCCGGCCCGAGCGTGAGGGCGGGTTCGACCGCATCGCCTCCCGCATCAGCCGTTTCCCGCAGGTCGAGTCGATGTTCCTGATGTCCGGGGGCTTCGACCTGCTGCTCTTCGTCAAAGGGCAGAGCCTGCAGGAGGTCGCCAACTTCGTTAGCGCCCGGCTGGCGCCGCTCGAAGGCGTCCTCTCCACCGCCACCCACTTCATGCTCAAAACCTACAAGGACCAAGGCGTCCTGATGGAAAGCGAACCCCATGACGACCGTCTCCAAGTCTGCCCGTGATTTCATCGCCCCGCACCTGCGCGACATCCCCAAGTCCGGCATCCGCGATTTCTTCGATATCGTGGCCAGCCGCAAGGACGTGATCTCGCTCGGCATCGGCGAGCCCGACTTCCAGACCCCCTGGCATATCCGGGAGAAAGCGATCGCCTCGATCGAGAACGGCGCGACCCGCTACACCTCTAACCTCGGCACGCCGGAGCTGCGCCAGGCCCTCTCGGACTATATGCGCCGCTCCTTCAGCGCGGCCTACGACCCTGTCTCCGAGATCCTCGTGACTGTCGGCGTCAGCGAGGCCTTCGACATCGCCCTGCGCGCCGTACTCTCGCCCGGCGATGAGGTCCTCTACCATGAGCCCTGTTTTGTGGCCTACGCCCCGCTCATCCGCATGGCCCACGGCGTGCCTGTGGCCGTCGACACGTTCCGCAAGGACAACTTCCGGCTCACCGTGGCCGAGCTGGAGAAGCGCGTCACGCCGCGCACGCGCGTCCTGCTGCTGAACTTCCCCAACAACCCCACCGGCGCGACCCTCGACAAGGAGGACACCGAGGCGCTCGCCGACTTCGCGCTCCGCCACGACCTGCTGGTGATCTCCGACGAGGTCTATTCCGAACTCACCTACGAGGGCGGACGGCACTCCATGGCCGCGATCCCGCGGCTGCGCGACCGGCTGATCTTCCTCAACGGTTTCTCCAAGGCGTGGTCGATGACCGGCTTCCGCCTGGGCTATGTCTGCGCGCCCGCCCCGCTCACCGACGCCATGATGAAGATCCACCAGTACTGCATGATGTGCGCCTCGTCCATCAGCCAGACCGCCGGCCTCGAGGCGCTGCGCCAGGGCGAGCCGGATGTCGTCGCCATGCGCGAGTCCTACAACCAGCGGCGTAACTTTATCGTCGCCTCGCTGAACGAGCTGGGGCTCGACTGCTTTATGCCGCGCGGCGCCTTCTACGTCTTCCCCTCGGTGCAGTCCACCGGCCTGACCTCGCACGAGTTCGCCATGCGCCTGCTCAACGAGTATAACGTGGCCTGCGTGCCCGGCACCGCGTTCGGCGCCTGCGGCGCAGGCTTCCTGCGTTGCGCCTACGCCACCGGCATCGACCCGCTCAAAGAGGCCATCGACCGCATCGGGCAGTTCCTGCGCACCCTCTGACCTTCAGCAGCCGATTCCGCTTCGGTTGATATTTCAGGTTGACAGCCCCCCCCTCTTGGCGTTAATAAGACACCACAAGGGGGTGCTTCCATGTCACCGCAAACTAAAAAAATCAAGATCGGGCTGTTCGGCTTCGGCCGTACCGGCTCCACCGTGGCGCGCGAGATGGTCGACGCACCTCACTCGGAACTCGCCTGGGTCGTGCGCAAAAGCCAGTCCCACGCGGGCGAGTACGCCAGCCGCCTGCACGGCTTCGACCATGACGAGGGCCTGATCCACTGGATCGGCGATATCACCGACGGCTTCTTTGAGGAGAACTCCGTCGACGTGATCATCGACTTCTCGGTCTCAAGCACGGTCAACCTTTACCGGCCCGCCGCACGCCTCGGCACCCGGATCCTCTCCGCCATCTCCAATTACGAGCGCGACGACCTCGCCGAACTCAAGAAGCTCGCCCGCCATACGGCCGTGCTCTACTCGCCCAACATCTCGATCGGCGTGAACCTGCTGCTGCTGACCGCCATGATCGTCCGCCGTGTGATCCCCCAGGCCGACGTCGCGATTGTCGAGGAGCACTTCAGCCAGAAGCCTGACATCTCAGGCACGGCCATGCGCATCGCCCGCAAACTCAAGGTCGACCCGGCGACAGCCGTCAAGTCGATCCGCGCCGGCGGCATCGTGGGCAAGCACGAGGTGCTCTTCGGCCTGCCCAACCAGACCCTGCGCCTGACGCACGAGAGCATCAGCCGCTCCGCCTTCGGCCGCGGCGCGCTCGCGGGCGCGGAATGGCTGACCGCCTGCCCCCGCGGCTACTACACGATGGAGCAGCTCCTGGCCGGCCGCTTCCGCGAAGCCCTCGCCACCCTGAAATAAGCGTGACCGAGCCCCGCTCGGAACGAAAAAAGGCGGCCCGTTTCCGGGCCGCCTTTCTCTTTGCCTGACACTCCTCTTAGCGGAAGATGAAGTAGAGGATCGCCGTCACGACCACCACGGCGATGCCCCCCAGCTTCGCCCCGCGCGACGAGTCGAGGTTGAGCTTCGTGTTCGACTGGAACACCACCGGCTTGGGCAGCTTCATGAACTGCCCCATCACGGCCATGACCACCAGCACGACAGCGAGACAAATAGCCATTCTGTTAAGGAAATTGATTTTACTAAAACATGGCGTCCATTTCAGCACCGCGAACAGGACAACATTAAGCACCAACCCAAAGGCACCAACCCATCCTTTAGCGGTACGATTCAACAGACCAAACACAAACACGGCCAGAACGCCAGGCGAAACAAAGCCTTGGAACTCCTGGATATAGTTGAAGATGCCGCCCAACGTCGGGTCATCCAGCAGCGGCGCGACCACACAGCCGATCACCACGAACACGCCGACGCAGATCCGCCCGACCCCCACAAGCTGCTTGGACGTAGCCTCCTTATTGAAGTAGGCGTGGTAGATATCCATGGAAAAGATCGTGGAGGCCGCATTCAGCACCGCTGCCAGCGATGAGACGATCGCGCCCAACAGCGCCGCGATGATGAACCCGAACAGGCCCTTCTTGTCCATACAGAGCTTGCCCACGAGCAATCCCAGCGCAGAATCAAATTTGTATGGCATCTGTTCTTTAATCGCCACCTTCTTTCCTACTCTTTCAGCATCAGCAATAACTTTTACGTTCCGCGTTTCAATCTCGGCAGCCAGAGCCGCATTTTGGGTCTTCCAATCATCCAACGCCTTGAACGTCAATAACTGATACTTGTCTGGCTTAGCAACTGCCTTCTTATAGGCCTGAACGAAATCCTGATTTGCTTTAACGATCATGTCTTCGCGATAGAGGTTAAAAGCAATCAAACCAGGAAACACGATGATGAATGGTATGATCAGTTTCAATGCGGCCGCAAAAACAATTCCCTTCTGCCCCTGGGACAGAGAAGATGAGCCCAGCGTGCGCTGCGTAATGTACTGGTTCAGCCCCCAATAGTAGAGATTCGGAATCCACAGTCCCAAGCAAAGAGCCGTCCATGGAATAACTGAATCGGTCTTGGGCAGAAACATGTGTAGCTTGTCAGCGTTGAGCATAGTGAACCGTTGCCAAACGCCCGTTTCAAGCGTAACAGCGTGAGATGTGCCGCTGGCCGTCGTCGCACCTACACCCAGCGACAACTCCGAGGGTTGCGCGACACCCAGAGCTTGAAATGCAAAATAGGTGATGGCCATTCCACCAATAATGAGCGCAATCCCTTGAATCAAATCCGCCCAAGCGCAAGCTTTCAGCCCACCTGCTGCCACATAGCCAGCAGCAAGCAACCCCATGATCCAGCAACAAGCAGCCAACGATACAGCATGTTCACTTGTTGGCAGCAACGACACTCCAGCCTGCTCTAGCAGTTCGCGCATCGGCAGCGCGCCAGCGAAGATCACGCCGCTCAGCGAGACGCCGACCAGAATTGCCATCATTAACACCGCCATGATGGAACGCGCGTGTTTGTTATAGCGGTGCTCAAGAAAACCGGGGATCGTGTAGATGCCGGTCTTCAGGAAGTAGGGCAGGAACGCGAAGGCCACGATCACCAGCGTGACCGCCGCCATCCACTCGTAGCTCGCGATCGCCAGCCCGACGTGCGACGCCGCTGAGCCCGACATGCCCACGAACTGCTCGGCGGAGATGTTGGCCGCGATCAGCGAAATACCGATCAGCCACCACGTCAGGCCGCGCCCCGCCAGAAAATAGTCGGCCGCGCTGCCTTCCTCACTGTGCGCGCTCTTGCTCTTCCACAGACCGACCCCGATGACCGAGGCGATGAACACCAGGAACACAGCAATGTCAACAATGCCCATGACTGATTACTCCTTAGCCAGCTTGACCCTTAACCATCCACTCTGAAACAGGACGAAAAGGCGGCCGGCGGACCCCCGCACGCCGCCCGAAACTATCACCGCACACCAAAACGGTACTCGGTCACCGTCTTGTAGGTCTGCCCCGGACGCAGGATCGTGCTCGGGAACCCCGGCTGATTCGGGGAGTCCGGCGCGTGCTGCGTCTCAAGCGCCAGGCCGCCACGGTGGCAGAGGTTCTTGCCACGCTTGCCCGGCACCTGGTCGGTCAGGAAGTTGCCGCAGTAGAACTGGATGCAGGGCTCCGTCGTCCACACCTCGAGAAAGCGCCCGGTCGTCCGCTCGTAGAGCGCCGCCGCTGGCGCAAGCTTGCCGCCCTTGCTGTTCAGCACCCAGTTGTGGTCGTAGCCGCCGCCGAAACGGAGCTGCTCGTCGTCGGCGTTGATCCGACGGCCGATCTCCCACGGCGTGGTGAAGTCGAAGGGCGTGCCCTTCACAGGCAACAGCTTGCCCGTCGGGATCAGCCCCTTGTCCACCGGCGTGATGTGATCCGCAAAGAGCGTCAGCTCGTGGTCAAGGATGGTGCCCTCCGCCTCACCCTTGAAGTTAAAGTACAGGTGCTGGGTCAGATTCACCGGCGTGGCCTTGTCCGTCACCGCCTCGTACTCGATGCGCCAGACGTTGTCGGGCGTCAGCCAGTAACTGACCGTCACATCGAGCTTACCGGGATACCCCTGATCGCCGTCCGGGCTGGTCAGCGTGAACTTCACACCGACGTTCCGGCCTTCGGAGAGCGGCTCGCTATGCCAGACATACGCGTCAAAGCCCTTGTCTCCGCCATGCAGCGAACAAGGCACTCCGCCCGGGTCATTGTTGGTCGGCAGCGTGTAGGTCTTGCCGTCCAGCGTGAACCGTCCGTTGGCGATCCGGTTGCCGTAGCGTCCGATCAGCGAGCCGAAGTACTTGTCGTGCGTCTCATAACCCGCCACCTCGTTAAAGCCGAGCGTGATATCGGTCATCTTGCCCGTACGGTCAGGCGTGTACAGCCGGACCACCTTGCCGCCGTAATCGATCACATCCATCACCACGCCGCCCGCACCGGTCAGCGTGTACAGATGCACCAGTTGGCCGTCCTTCGTCTTTCCGAAGGGCTTCACCACCACCGAAGGCTCGACCGCTCCGCTCATCTTCACCGCCACTCCTTTTTCCGTGCGGCAGCCGCATACGGCCACCGCCGCGGCACACGCCGCCCATCCCGCCATTCCGCGCAACACGCTCATCCCCGACCTCCTCACTTCGCGCCCACCGCATACGCCGCCAGGCCTTTGCCCCGGCGCAAGTAGAGCGCGCCGTTCGCAACCACCGGCGACGACCAGTGCGGGCCGTTACCATAATCGACCTTGAACGTCGAAACCACCTCGCAGCCGTCGGGCTTCACCCGCACCAGCATCACCGCGCCGCCCTGCTCATCATAGGTGATCATCCCGGACGGCGTGATGCAGAACGACGTCTTCTTCGCGCCTGCGACCGTGTAGACCTGCCGCCCGTCAGCCGGATCAAAGCAGGAGAGCCGGCCGCCGCCCGAAGAGAAGATCCGCCCCTCGTAAAAGGCCACACCCTGAAAATGGTTGTCCGAACTCTTGTCCGACCAGACGCACTTGGCCTCACCGCCCGACACCGCGATGATCTCCGAGCCGTAACCGTAGCCGGAGGAGATGAACAGGCGGTCCTTGCCGCACAGGACCGGCGTATTGGGATGTACCGCATACTTGTTGCGATGGGCATGCCTCCAAAGCGGCTTGCCCGTCGCGGCGTCCAGGCCGACCAGGTGATCCTCCAGACTCGTGACCACCTGCCGCCGGCCGTTGAGCGTCAGCAAGGCGGGCGAACAGTAGGCGCTGCGCTCGCCCAACCCCACGCTACGCCACACCAGCTTTCCGGTCATGGCGTCCAGGGCCACCACGGATGCGTCCGGGCCGCCGGGCTGGCAGATGATCTTGCCGTCATACACCAACGGGTTGTCCGCGATACCCCAGGTGATGTTCCGCCCGCTGTACAGGGCGTGCGCGTCCACCGACCAGAGCACTTTGCCGCCCTTCGTGCTCAGACAGACCACGTGCCCCAGGCCGCCGATCACATACAGACGCTCGCCCACTACCGTCGGCGAGGTGCGCGCATACTCGTAGTTCGCGCCCCACTCAGGCGCGTACTCGACCTGCCAGCGGATCTTCCCGCTGGCCGGATCCAAGGCGAAAAGATGGCCGACCCGATCCTTCTTGCCGCCCGTGCTCCCCGTAATGAACAGCGTGCCTCCCGCGACCACCGGCTCGGAATACCCCTCCGCAGGCAACTCGACCTGCCAGAGCCGCTGCGGACCGCCCTCCGGCCAGCTCGCCTGCAGCTTCTCGCCCGTCACGATCAGGTCTCGGTTACTGCCGCGCCACTGCGTCCAGTCACCCGCCATAGCCCAACCGCACACCCCCGCGACCCCCACACACAAGAACCGTCCATAACCCATATTCACCCCCACTTCATAGCCTGACCGTCAACATGCCCGACAGTTTAGTGAACTGCCCGTCGGAAACCAAGCCGAATTTACCGGTTTACGCCCCCGTGACAGTCAGTTAAAATAAATCGTTATGCGTCTGTTACGCCTCAGCCTCCTGCTCTGCGCTTCGCTGATCCTGCGCAGCCCTGCCGCTGATGTCCCGCAAACGCGCTCGATCACCCTGCGCTTCGACCCGCCCGACGTCACCGTCACCGCTGAGGGCCTCACCACGCTCTCCCTGCCCGAGTGCGTCGCCGACGCCCCCCTCGGCCATCCGCTCCTGCCCGTCGGCCACGCCACCCTCCTGATCCCGCCCGATACCGAGGCCGCCAGCGTGACCGTCACCCCCGGCCCGGTGCGCGAGATCCCCCTCGACGCCCCGCTGGCCTGGGGCACCCCCGCCCGACGCCCCGGCGACCCTCCCCCGCCGCCCACACCTCCCGACCCGGACATCTACGCCTCCGACGCGCCCTACCCCGACCTCACCCCGCCGGTCTGGCGCGCCGACCCCACCGGCGACGCCACCCTCCTCACCGTCAGGCTCCATCCCGTGCGCCTCGTCCCGGCCCGCCGCACCCTCCTCGCCGCCGAGACCCTCACGGTGACCGTCACCCTCCGCCCGCGCCCCCCCATCGCGCCCGCGCCCGCCGCCCGCGCCACACCCCTCTCGGCCGCGCTCCCGTCCGGCCCCTTCACCTATGTCGCACTCTCCACCTCCAACCTCATCGCCAACACACCCCCGCCCTGGAACCTCCAGGCCCTCTGCGACGCCCGCGCCCGCGCCGGCCACACACCCGCGCTCGTCTCGCTGGAGTGGGTCGTCTCACAGTACAGCGGCCGCGACACACCCGCCAAGATCCGCGCCTTCGTCCAGGACGCCTATCAGAACTGGGGCACACGCTTCCTCCTCCTCGGCGGCACCTTCAGCCTGATCCCCGTCCACAAGCTCCACATCTCGGTCGCCGGCACGTTCGGCTCCACAACCAACGAGATCCCGGCCGACGCCCTGTATTTCGGCTGCCTCGCCGGCTCCTATGACAACAACGGCAACGGCCGCTACGGCGAACTTACCGACGGCGTGAACGGCGGCGACGTCGACCTGACCGCCGAAGTCCTGGTCGGCCGCTTCCCCGTCGCCAGCCCCACCGAACTCGCCCACCTCGTCCGAAAGACGCTCCGCTACGAGCAGGCCGCCGCCGCCGAACTCGCCCCCCACGCCTTCGCCGCCGAAAAGGTCAACTTCGGCGCCCTCGTCTACGCCACCGGCTTCCTGGAGGAGCTGCGCTTCGGCAGCGCCAGCTACGGCATCGAGACCCTCGGCTTCAAAAACTCGCCCTTCGCCGCCCTCTCCGACGCCGACACCACCCTCTACGACAGCGACGCCGCCCTCTGGACCGCAGCCGACGCGCTCCAGCTCCTCAACCGTAACCTCCACTCGGTCAGCCACGTCGGCCACGGCTCCGCCCGCGTCTGCCTCAAGATCTCCACCGCCAACACGGCCCACCTCAACGCCCTGCGCGCCTTCACCAACGGCCTGCCGTTCTTCGCCTACTCCCAAGCCTGTGACTCCGGCGCCTTCGACACCACCGACTGCTTCGCCGAACAGCTCGTCACCGTCAGCAACGCCGCCTTCGCCGCCGTGATGAACGCGCGCGACGGCTGGGAGTACTCCGGGGCCGTCGGCGGCTACTCGCACCGCTTCCACCGCGCCTTCTGGGACGCCGCCCTGCGCGGCACCGCCACCCGCCTCGGCGAGATCAACGAGGCCTCGCGCCGCGCCAACCTCTCCCTCGTCTCGCCCTACTCCGGCTCGTACTGGCGCTGGGTCTACTACGAACTCAACCTGCTGGGCGACCCCGCCACCCCCTTCGCCGCCGCCCTCAACCCCACACCC
>JAKJGY010000076.1 GCA_022704145.1 Verrucomicrobiota bacterium | reverse complement strand
CGCCGGACTCGTATCCAATTTGGCGAGGGGCTTCCGCAACCCGGAAATCCGCAAAATCGCCTTGTTTCATGCCTTGGGTGACCTGCCTATGCCGCCCGAGTACACCCACAGATTTTCGTGAGGTGCCTTAAATTCAGTGACTCGGACATTGAGCAGAACAAGTGGATCTCGACACACGAAAAGACCATATTCCAAAAGGGTACGCTACCTGAAAAAACGTTCTCAGGAGTAACCGGCACGGTGTCGAAGGCGGTGCGGATCAAAGAAATGACGGTCCAGGTGGCGGTGCCTGCGATGTTCGCCCTACAGGACGGGCGCCGTGAGCGGCCTGTCGGTATCCGGCGGCTTGAGCACACCCTGACGCTGTACGATCTCGCGGGGGAGAAGTTTGTCGGGGAGGTGTCGGCCGCTGACCCTTCCCTGCTCCACATGGTGCAGAGCGAGGCGCTGCTGTTCCTGTTCGACCCGGCGGCGGATGCCGGATTCCGCCAGCACTACGCCGACGCCGGAAATGGCGAATACCGCGACGCGCACCACGTGCTTGACCAGGGGCAGGTCATCACCAACGCGATCGCCACCGTGCTCGGGCAGAGCGCCAAGCGTCAGGCGACCTACACGCGGCCGGTCGTCGTGATGCTGTCCAAGGCTGACACGTTGGCCGAGGTGTTCGGCGAGGTGCTCACGCGCGAGCCGTTCATGCTCAACGAGCGCCATGAGCACATCTTAGACCTGCGCTACCTGCTGGCGGTCTCTTATGCGGTGCGCGAGATGATCAAACGCTATTCGCCGGTGGTGTTCAACGCGATCGAGGCGAAAGCCAGCGACGTGCTCTATATCCCGGTCAGCGCACTGGGTCACAGCCCGATCCAGGTTGCGACGAATGAGGACGGTAGCCCTGTGATGGGGCCTGACCCCGCCCGTCTGAGGCCGAGCTGGGTGGACGTGCCGCTGCTCTACGTCCTCTACAAGGCCGGTTATCTGGAGGGGCGGAAGACGCCCGAGCTGGCGAAGGCGCCTGAGCCGCAGATCCTGGAGCGTACGCCGGAGGGGGTCTCTTTCCTGCATCCTGCAACCCGGTGCCGCGACTTCCTGCCTGCCGCCTACACGGATATCAAGTTACGCTGCCCGTTCACCCAGGCTGAGTTCATGATACGGGGGGACGGGCAATGATCTTCGAACTGGTCTATACGGACTGGCGGCGGGGCATCCGAACAAAGGATACCGAGCCCGGGTATTGCACGGTCGCGTACACCAAGGGCATGCCCGGCAGCCTGATCAACTGTGCCGAAAATTTTGCGGGATACGCCTATCCGAAAGACGAGGTGCGCAATCCGCCCTGTTCGCTCAGTTACAGCGTCCTGCCGGTCGGCGGCCAGAGCTATGCGGTCTTCTGCCGTAGCGCGCCGATGGTGAAGAGCAGCCGCCGGGTCTTCTTCACGCATGTGGTACTCTGTCCGCTGACCGAGCTTCCGGCGGGTGTGCTGCCGGTCGATATCATCAGCTCGCCCGGCTTCTTCCGCGAGACCTGGAACGAGGAGCCCCGCCTGCTGCTACCTTCGGAAAGGCCCGCGCTTCCGACGCCCGCGCCCGTGCCGGCCGGTCAGCCTACGGCGTGGGTCAGCCTGACCGGCGACGCCGGCTGGGCGGGCCGGCTGGCGCAGGAGGCGCGGGCCGGCGGCGCTCGCGACACCGTCCTGATCGTACCGCCTGGGGCTGACACATTACGCCTGATCCGCGAGGCCTGCGCCGTCCTGCCGCTCGAGCAGGCACGCACCGTCACATTCAACACGTACTACAATATTGCGAAGCGTTCGCCCGATATCCGCTGCGCCTGGCTCTTCTGTCTGGCCGAGAGCGAACTGGGCCGCTCACAGAGGGTTAACCGGAGGGGCAACCTTTTTGATTTCGCCGCAGGTGCGATCCCGCCTCTGACCGAGACCTCACCCTACATCGACGCGGCCCGTGCGGGCCGTCAGCTCGTCGTCGAGGCCCCGCGCGCGGAACCGGGTGCGGAAAGGCCTGCCGACGTTCTTGCTGCCGCACCCAAAACACGCGTCAAGACCCGGAAGTCCTTGAAGAGGAGACCCGGAATAGACACTGTGGCAGGGGGGCGCGAGGGGGCCGGAGGTTCCGGCTCGGAGGGCGGACATCAGCCAGGCGGGGGACGCGAGCGGGCCCGTAACCCGCTGCTTATTCCCCTCGCGCTCATGATCGCGGCCGTGCTGGTGGCGGGTGTCGTTTGGGTGGTGCGGGAGGTCGGCTTCAAAGCCGAGCAGCCGCGCAAGCTGACCGCGCAGGCCGATGCGGCCCCGGACGAGATGGTCGATCCGCTGCTGGACTCGCAGCGGCGCGACGGCCAACAGCCGTCAGCCACGGAGTCGGCCGCGAAGCTCCCGCCGCCGGTCGAGAAGCCGCAGTTCGTCGCGCAGGATACCCCCACCAGCAGTCCGCCGCCTGCCGTTGCGGTGGCGCCCGCGAAACCGGCCGAGCCGGTCAAGCCGACTCCCGCCAAACCGCCGCCGCCGCCGGTCTTCACCCGTCTCGTGGCCGCCGCGGACGGCACGCTCACGCTCAAGCTGCCGCGTCCGGTAGACCTGACGTCCGACGAGATTTTCTTTTATGCGGCTGACGGACGTCCTCTATGCATCAACAAGCAGGGGGGGTCGTTCAGCGGCGGAGCAGCTTCATTTTCCTGTGGCACCGGCTACCAGGAGATGCGGCTCAACGAGGGGGGGGAACTCCGTTTCCAGGGCGGGGGCGGTTTGCCTTTCCTCGTGGATCTCGAGCCTGACCCTGAGGGCGCGCGGCACCTGTTCGTGCTGGGACTGTGCACGAATATGAGCGCGACACTCCGTCTGGAGCCGGCGCAGAAAGGGTTCCGGCTTACCGTAGGGGGCGGGCAGGCGGTCTCGCTCCTCGAGCGGCTGAATAAGGATGTTGCCGCGCTCAAATGGGCGGTTGTGGCCGAAGGCACCACCAACCCGTTTCCCTGTCGGGTGGTGGCGTCGGAGCGGGGAATGTTCGCACTGACCGCCCCCGAGCTGTACGCCTGGCATGACGGCCGCACGGCCAAGCTGAAGGCGGCGGTCGAGGCGATGGCCGCGCGTCCGCTGGCAACGAACACCGTCCTCGGGTTCCTTAGCCTGCTGCCGCCCGCTACGCTCACGGACGACGCGGCCTTGCCGTTACGCAAGTGCATCAAGTCCGTGCTCGTCGAGCGCAAGAATGAGCTGTTGCAGCCCGCCTCCCGATCGGCTAACGAGCAGACCCTGTTGAAGGAGCAAAAAGAGCTGGCTGATTTGCAGAATACGATGACTAACGAGAAACTCAAGGAAGGTGTTATAAAGCTGATCGAACTTCAAAATAAGCGCAAAGGTCTAGAGGACGGGGTTGCCACCAACCAGAAACTCTTGGCGGAGGCGAAAAAAGCGGCGGCGGAATTACAGGCCACGCTTGATAAAGAGGCTTACAAAGAGGACGTTAAGAGGGTGCTCGCCCTTGTGAAGAAACATAAAGAAGAGAAAGGGGCGGAGGCGAAAAAGGATTTACAGGCCGCGCTTGATAAAGAGGAAAATAGTGATGAGGGTAAGAAGACCCTCGCCCTTGTAAGGGAACTCAATAAGAAGCAAAAAAAAGTGGAGGAATGCGAGAAAGCACTCCGCGCGGCGAGTAAGGAACTGGCCGAGCAGAAGAACGAGCTAGATAAAACGGAAAATAAACTCTTTGCTTCTTCGATTTATGTCAAAAACTATGTCCGTTTGCAGAATAAGGAGACTAAGCTCAATGCCGAGATACTGCGTCTTTCTGGAATTGTCGAACGACAGGGAAAGGATGCCGAAGGTTTGCAGGTGATTGGGGACGAGCTGAAGCGGCTTGAGGAGTGGATGAAGGCGATAGAGTCCGGAGCCTCCGCTTACGAGGTCATCCGGCTCCTGACAGCCGAGCAGGTGAAAGGATTAACTGAGGTCACGCGCGACCGCCTGCGCGGGCAACTGGTCGAGTTCTTTAACGATCCCAAGACGGGGGGAGGGGCGTGGGCGGCGGCGCAGGCGCCGAAGGAGGTGCGCGTCACGCAGGTGGTTGTCGCTTGGGAGCGGAAGCCGGTATTTCAGATCCAGATCCAAGAGGGAGTAACGCATGTGCCACGTCAGAAGCCTAATTTCTAGCGGCTGTCTGGCCCTGCTGGCCGCAAGCTGCGGTGCGGCGGACGCGCCGTCGCCGAAGGTCTATCTGCGTGTCGCGACGGCCGACGCGCAGGGGCCTGCCGTCCTGGAGCTGCCCGGGCCGGTCCAGACCCTGGGGGCATTGAGGTTTTATGACTGCGACGGCGAGCGGGAGGCCGTCGAGACGCGCCAGACCGGCGGGGCCTTCTCGGGCGGCGGGATCGAGACGACCCTTAAGTCGCTGGGGCTTCGCGTCAGCCTGACGGAGAACCGGCGGCTCGGGCTGCGTCCGGCCGATACAGGGGCACGGGCGGAGCGGCTGGCCGCGATCTGGCATGCCTCCGGCCAGCCGGCGGACGACTGGTTGCTGGTGCTGCGTCCCGTGAGCCGGCCCGCCACGGATGCGGAGCTGGTCAAGGGTGAGGACAAAGTTCGGTTTGCCGTTGCCTCCACGCCCCTGGTGGAGGCGCTCCTGCGCGCCCCGACCACCTGCAATCGGATCGCGACGCTCAGTTACCCCGCGCTGGCGATCGAGCTTCAGGCTGAGGCGCTCCTGACGCCGCCGGCAGGCACCTCGGACTGGCAGATCGTGAGCTTGCCGAGCGAAAGCGACCTTGACCGGGTTGCCGACGCTTGCGCCAACCCTGCGGCAGCCCGTGCTCCTAGTGCCAGCGGTATGTCCCAGACCGGCCCCTCCCGGAGGGATCAGATGGTCGCCGCGATTCGGCAGACCGTCGCAGGTGTCAAACCGAACGACACGGTTGCGCTTCAGGCGCTCGATCGCCTGAAAGAACATATCTACTATAAAGCTTTGTTTCGTATCCGGTCGGATCGCTCGGCCTCCTCTTCGACAGCGAAGACGGATCGGCCCTCAGACAGCACACTCTCTGGCCTTATGACGCAGCTTCAGGTATTACCCGACGGCTCGCCGCTGATCGCTGCAGCGCTGTTCGAGCGGCGGTTGGCCAACCTGCTCACGGAGGAGGACTTGGCGGCGCTTGACGCGCATTTCGCGTATGACGCGCTCGCTCGCGCCTTGGGTAAGCGCGCGTCCCCGACTTCCCGGTTTCAGACGTCACTCGCCGCCCCCACCTTTGAGGAGATCCGTACGGTTCTGACGCAGGCAGAAGCCGCGATGCGGCCGGTCACCGCGCAGAGCACGACCAACCAGACAGCGGTCAGCGCCGCGCTCCAACAGCTTGAAAAGGACCTTCGCCGCGAGCTGCTGCCCTTTGTGAACGGACAGCGCCCCCCTCGGGTACGAATGGAGGAAGAGGCGCGTCCAGGACGCGGCTCGGTCTATAACCGGCAGACCCGGAGGACGCAGGAGGTATCGGAGTTCCGGCAGCAGTTAAAGAAACAGATGGACGCCTACCAAGGGGAAGCCTTCTTTGACTCCCTCGTGTTCGACAGCACCTGTTGCCCTTTGAGCGCGAACGACCTCCAACGGATCTTTAATTCCTCGCCGTCCTTCTCACGCCTCGCCACGCTGTTGAACGAGCGGCGCGAGATCCAGGCCGATAAGGCGTTCTTTCTGATTAAGCGGGGGTTCTTGAGCGTCCGTCCGCACCAGGGTACGCCGCGTCGGGAGGACTATGCGGCCTGCCTCAACGAGCTACGTCGGCTGGCGCTGCGGCGGGCCTATATCCTGCGAACGCCCGAACTGAGCGAGCAGATCACGGAGCTGCGGCGGCTCCGTTCGCCCGTCACCTTTTTCGACCGTCTGCTTCAGGAGCCGTTCCTCCTCCTGCTTGATGAGGCGACGCTGATCAACCTCACGGGCCGTTCCGACTACATGCGGTTGGCGAATCCCACCGCCTTTGCGCAGACCGGAACGCCGGCCCCTCCGCCGCCCCCACCGCAACTGCCCTCAGGGAACCAGTTGCTCCCGGACGTTCTCACCCTGTGCGATGGAAAAACCAAGGGCCCGTTCCTTGTGATTATCAGGAAGGGGAGCCAGAAAGTGACGAAACCATGAACAAAGCCCAGCTCGCCCGCGCTGTGGCGGTCGATATCCAGCAGTTCTTCGCGACGGGCGTCCTGCCCAGCGCGGTGAGCGACAGCGAACTGGCCGAGAAGTACACCGCTTTCTGCCAGGCCGCCTATGACCGCCTCGACCGGTGCAACCAGCTTCTGGACGGCAGCAAATACAGCGAGGCCCTGCGGCTGGAGCAGGAGACGCCCCCGCTCCTGGATTTGATCGACATCCTTACGTTTCCCCAGTTGGGGATGTGGCTGAGCTACTGCAAGGAACGGAATTTCTCACTTCCCCGGCGCTTTGATCCCGCTTGGGTCGCACGCATCAACGACGCCTACGCCAAGGTACAGGAGACCTTCCCGATCGAGCGAAGCCTGCGCCGTTCCGCGATGCAGCGGCCCCCTGACCTCTACGGATGTATCCAGGCGCTACGACGCCTGAATAAGGCCCAGCCCGAGGTGGCTTATTGGAAAGACGACCTGCTGCTGTTCGAGAAACGGCGTCTCGAGCAGCTCGATCAGGCGTTCGACGCGGCGATGGAGGCGCAGGACCTGGCGCAGGCCTCCGCCATTCTTTCGGAACTTTCTAACGACTGGCAGAAGACCGAACTTTGTCTTCGAGTCACTGCGACCGTTCGAGACGGTGTCGAACGGTTACAGGAGCAGGCTGCATTTCAGCAGGCAGGGCGGCTGGTGGAGGCGCTGAACACCGCCCGTATGGCCAATGCGTTTTCTGAGGTCGGAATCTATCTGGAACAGTACCGGCAGGTGAGCGCGGCGGGTCATCTGAAGGCCAGCGCGGAGATGGTTGAGGTCGTGAGCAGCATTGACGCCTGGTACAGCCAGGAGTGCGAGCGCCGCGAGCGTTCCGAAAAGATGAGGGGGGCGATCGAGCGGCTCGGGGAGTTCGCAAAAGATCCGCGCGTGCGAGAGCTGAAGGAGATGCGCCGCCTGCGTAACCTCGTGTTCGGCACCAACCTCGACGAGCTGCCCGAGGTCTGCCTTCCCGAGGACTTGCCGCCAAAAGTCGCTAGCGCGATCTCCCATCTTGAACGTCTCGTCATGATGCGGCGGATCCTGATCGGCGCGATCAGCGCGGCTATCCTGTTGCTTCTTTCCGGCACCGCCTTCTATCTGATCCAGGCGCATACCGCCCGCAAGCTTGCCACCTACTATACGGGTGCGTTACAGGCCGCGTTTGACGCGCGCGATGCCAGCCGGTTCACAACCCTTAAAGGCGATCTGGAAAAGACCGCGCTCATCAATAAGCTCAAGTTGTTTCCGGAGCTACAGGCTGTCCTGAATAAAGGTGACAAGGTGACCAGTTTCGTTGAGAAGGCCCGGCAGACGTTCACGGATCGTCTGGCCGCGCTCGCGCAGATCGCCGAGACCGGCTATCTCGACGACGCGGCTTTCTCACAAGCGTTGTCCGAGGCCGAGACCCTGCGTACGGGATTTCCGATCCTGCGCGATGACCCCCGCTGTCTGGAGCAGCTCACGCAGCACCGTGAGGCGCGCCAGTCGTTCTGGACGTCGCGCCTGCTCGATGCCGAGCGCACCCTGTTGGCTCATGCCGATGCGGCTGACCAGCTCACCGAGCAGCTCGCCGCCAACCTGTTCGGTCAGCCGCAGACGAACGACGAGACCGTTCAGAAAATCCGCCAAGCCCTCGCCGACGCCTCAGCGGCCAAGGAAGCCCTCAAACCGCTGTTGGATAAGCAGGTCTCCTCGCCGTCTCTCCAACTGACCGCCGCAAAAGTGGAAGCGGTCGAGAAGAAGGCGGCCGCGCAGCTTGAACGCGCCCGCGCCTGCGCCGAGCAGCGCGCCCTGATCGAGGGTGCCAAGACGCTGCCGGACTATCTCTCGGCGTTGGAGACGTATGCTAAGAATTTTGCGGAAGACCAGCGGACTGCGGCCTTCGCACAGACGCTGTCGGGCCGCGCTCACTTTGAACAGTTCACTGCCTGGACCGGCGAGCCGCTGGATACGGACAATCTGGAGTCGGTCTTCAGGCGGGCCGCCGGCATCCCTCCTGAAAATGCCTACTGGTACCCGGTACTGACGCAGTATGTCTCGCCGTTCAAGCGTGCGGTTCCGGTCTGGGAGAAAGTGTCGGACGCCGCCTTCCGTGACCCGCAGAGCTGGAAGAATGATCTCATTCTGACGGATCTGTATGAGATTCAATTTCGCCTGAACGATGCGAAGGGCACCTTTATCAGCGGCTTCGCAAGGGGCGGCAAACGTACAGCGGGCCAGGCCGGAGAGCCGATCTATGAGGTAGACGTCTATGTGCCGCGCGAGGCGGATACACAAGAGGAATTCAAAGTCTTGCGGGCCAAGGCGGATCGGATTAACGCGATGACGCTGATGCCCCATTGTCAGTTCATGAAGCGTCTGATCCAGCAGATCCGTGATCTGCCCCCCGCACAGGCGCCCGCATTCCTGCTGAGGACGATCCAAGAACTCCGTGACACGAAACTGATGTCCAGCGAGCTGTTGCGGCTGCGCATTATCGATTATTTTGCCGCCCAAGCCATCGAGGTCTATACGGCCGAGAGGATGCCCGAGCTGGTCAAGCTGATGGAGGCAAAGGCGAAACTGGACACCGATAAGCGCCCCTGGCTCTGCACCAGCAACCGGGCGGTACTGAAGACGAACGACGAGGCGCGACGGTTGCTCGCCAGTCTGCGCGGAGTCGATCTGGGCGCCGGAGTCAACCGCGAGGCGGCGGTCTGCCGCGCCTGTCTCGAACGCGGCGCACGCTGGGTGGGGTTCGCCTCGCCATTTGACGGCGCGCCGGTGCTGGCGCGCGACCAGGAGGGCGAGGTCTGGGTGCTGCGCCCCGACGCCTCCGGCCTCCCGATACCCGTCATCGCCTCGGAGGACGGCAAGCGCTTCGGCCTCGCGCTCAACCCGGGGGAGTGCCTGTTCGCACCCGCCCCGCATAAGACCGGCTCGACCCGGCTGCTGCGCCTCACGCTCGGGCAACAGTTGAACGCGCCGGTCACGGACGCCGACCTGCCGCTCGTCTGGCCGCGCGAACACGGCCAGCTCGTCCAAGGAGCCGCCGCACCATGAGCGACCCTGGAGAAAGACAGAACACGACGCGCGCCATCCTCTTCTGGGGTGTCGGTTTCCTGACCGTCGCCTTCATGGTGCTTGCCGCGTTCTTTGCCGACGGCTCGCCAGGCGGCGGCGGCGGCGGCGGTTCGCCCGGCAGCGGGGGTTCTGGAAGAGGCGGCGGCGGTACCGGGCAAGGCACGCCCGCTCAGGCTCAACAGCAGCCTCAGCCACCTGCGCCACAGACCGCGCCCGCGCCGCCACAGGAGGCGCCGCCGCAGGAGGACGAGTCCCTGATGCTTTCAGCCAACCTGACGCCGCCGCCCGGCGGCGAGGTCGCGCCGGCCGCGGCCGCGGCCCCCTCTGCCGACGGAGGCGGGGGCTCAGGTGGCGGCGACGGCAGCGGGACCGGCTCGGGGAGCGGCAGCGGCAGCGGGACCGGCTCGGGGAGCGGCAGCGGCAGTGGCCAGGGCGCCGGGAAAGGCGAGTTCATGGGTACGGAGGCGGTCGGCAATTCCTTCGTCTATGTCGTCGACTGCTCGGGCAGCATGCAGGGCGAGCTGCTCGCCCTGGCCAAGCAGGAGTTGGTCGAAAGCATCAACGCCCTGACGCGCGACCAACTCTTTTTTGTGTACTTCTACAGTTCGAGCGAAACCCCGATGCCGCCGCCGCCCGGCGCCGCTCCCGGACAACTGATCCCCGCCACCCGAAGAAACCGCGAACATTGTGTCCAATGGGCCTACGCCATCACGGCAGGCGGCGGTACCAATCCGGAGAACGCGTTGCTCGGCGCGGTACGGTTACGGCCCGCCGCAGTCTTCCTGATGACCGACGGCGCCTTCTCGCTCAACCCGAGTGTCCTGAGCCAGCTTCAGTCCAGCGGTGTTCCCGTGCATACGATCGCGTTCATGAACCGCTCCGGCGAAGCCATGCTCCAACAGATCGCCACCCAGACGCGAGGACGCTACCGGTTTTACGCGGGCAGACCCTGACGGCTACGGCCGGGCTTGCCCGTATCACACCCGCTCGACATCCGACAGGAAAGGCAGAATCATGAGAAACAAGGCAAATGACGCGTTGGCCGAACTTTACTTCTATCAGGAGGATCTTGAGCGACGGCTCGGCTTCCGCGCGGCCAAATTTCCGGATGTGAACATGCTGCTCGCCACCATCCTCGCGGTGCTCGTGCTGGGCCTGTTCTATGCCGCGCTCCACTTCGCCTTCCCGGACTCGATGCTCAGCACCATGTTCCTGAGGCGGGTCTCAAAAGCCATCCCGTTCTTCATCGCCCTGTTCTCCTGCATGAGCCTCGCCATCCTATTCTTGAAATGGGCGAAACTCCGTACCCAGCAGAAGGCGTTCCGACTGAAGATCTTCCCGGACGCGCCCGACGCCGTGCTCGCGGAGGGCAACGCGCAAGACTACCTCGATATCCTTCGGCAAGGTACGGACGGGGCCGAGCACTTCGTCCTGCTCTGCCGGGTGGAACGCGCGCTGGCCAGCCTACACAATATCGGCCGGGTCGCCGACGCGGTGTCGATGCTCGAGTCCCAGGCCCAGACCGACGAGGACGAGCTGCAGTCCAGCTACACGCTCGTCTCGGGCCTTATCTGGGGTATTCCCGTGCTCGGTTTCATCGGCACCGTACTCGGGCTCTCCCTTTCGATCGGTGAGTTCGGTAACGTGCTCTCCGCTGCGGGCGGTATCAACGAACTGACCGCCAGCCTGCGTAATGTCACCGGAGGACTGTCCACAGCCTTCGAGACCACCCTGCAGGGGCTTGTCGCCGCGCTCTCGATCCAGCTTCTGGTCGTGAGCCTGCGCAAGAAGGAGGAGAGCCTCCTCGATCAGTGCAAGGAGTATTGCCACAGGAATATCATCAGCCGCCTGCGCACGTCCGGACTGGTCGAGAGCTAAGCGCCTTACCGGGCAGAAAGGCGAGTCGCCGCTTATGGCAAAACGCAAACAGTCGGCCGCCCCGGTCTCGTTGTTCTCCTTTCAGGACATCATCACCTCGATCTGCGGTATCATCGTGCTCCTGGTCCTGCTCTTCGCGATCGAGATGGCCCGTCAGGAACCGCGCCCCGACGCCGAAGCCGGACAGGCCAGCCGTGCGGAAGAGGTGTCACGGCTTGAGGAGGAGGTTCGGTCGGCACAGCGCACGCTGGACGCCCTCAAGCAGAGTGAGATCGCGCAAAGCGCTTATGCGTATTGGCAGTCGCTGCAAAGGGAGCGCGACAAACGCAAGGTCGAGCTAGGGTATGAGACGAAGAAGACGGCCGCGCGCACGGTCACCCGTGACGACTTAACCGTCAAGCGTGACGCCCTCCTGGCGCAGCTCGCCAAGCAGGCCGAAGTTGAGGTCGTCCGCTTCATTCCGGGCGAGGGCAGCAAGAAGCCGGTGCTGGTCGAGTGCTCCTCTTCGGCGATCTCAGTCAAGGGCGAGAATCCGCAATCCTATCCCGCAAACGACCGGAACGCCGTGCTGCGCGCCTTTTCCACCCGGTTCGACGCCAATACCGAATGTCTCGTCCTGATGCTCAAACCCTCTTCCATCGAATATGCGAACGGCTTTATCCAAAGCCTCCAGAAGTCCGGTCTTACCGTCGGCTGGGACGCGCTTGAGGAGCACGCCCAAACGCAACTCGCCCCCTGAGACTCACTTATGGCACGACAACGAAATACCGGCGACGACAGCTTGGAGCTGCTGCTGGACACGATCTGCAACATGTTCGGCGGTATCGTGCTGATCGCCATCCTCCTCGCCGTCCTCTCGCAACAGTCCGGCAGGCAAGCGCGCCCCGACCCCAAGACCCCCCAGGCTACAGAACAGGAGGTCAAGGAACAGACGGCACGCCTAGCCTTCCTGAGCAACGAACTCGTACGGGTCGAACAGGCCCTGGAGGCTCAGAACAAGAAGGCGGCGCCTGTGCCGGGCGTGACCGCCGAGGAGCTGGACCGTATCCGCAGCGAGATCGAACGGCTGGGGATTGCGTGTGAGACGGAGCGGCAACGGCAGAAGACGCTCGATAGCGAGATCGACCGGCTGACAAAAGAGATTGCTGAAATGAACTCACGGCGGACGGCCATGCAGACCCGGAACGTCCGCGTCCCCTCCGCCAAGTCCGTCGATAAACGGACAGTCTTCGCCGTTGTGAAAGGCGGCTCCCTCTATGTGCTCAGCGATATGTCTGGCTCACACGGCCCCGGTATGCGTCCGTTCAACCCGGCCATCTGCACCGAGCGTCGCGGTACCGTCTCGGGCACGCGCGCGCTCCAGCTTGCGTTACGCGCGGATGCTGTCGGCCAGCCGGTCCCAGCCGCAAACGAGGCGGTGTCCGGCCCGTTCGGCGAACTGCTCGCCCACACCGACGTCCAGCAAGAGCTGGTCTCGCTGATCGTCTACGCCGACTCGTTCGCCGCGTTCAACCGCATCAAAGACCGGCTGGTTGCGAAAGGGATCGGTTACAACTGGCGACCCCTTAAGGACGGAGACGCCATTCCGCCCATCGTCGACGGCAAGCCGGAGGAGCTGTAGCACGGTAACGCTTAGCGGGACCAGCCGAACGTGGCGGCGGGGCCCAGCTCGGCCTCGATCTCCAGCAGGCGGTTGTATTTGGCGACGCGCTCGCGGCCGAGGCCCCGCGTCGGAGAAGACGCTTCCCGACGGCACGCCGCGGCCGCTGATCGGCCACGAGGACACGGAGCGCGTCGCGTACCAGCCGCCGAAGATCTACGTGAAGGGCACGCGCCGCCTGGCGCTGCGGGCCGAGCGCTCGCGGCCGGTGCTCGCCCAGATCCGCGACAAGATCGACGGGCTGCTGTCCTCGACGACGCCTGCCGTCGGCCAAGACCGGCTCAGGCGTGCGCGAATTGCTGCCTGACGTCTGGAAGCCGCGCTGAGCGTCGCCACGCTTCGCGCACTCGAAAGCTGACCCACGCTACGAAGCCCGCGCCTGCGCCAATGTGTTTCGCCGGACGCTTACGCACTGGCCACTGGCCGGCAGGAGCTATAAAATTGGGTGTAAGGCAAAAAAAGGCCGGGCTGTTCTCGCCCGGCCGGTCGTTGTGTGTGTGGGATTTTCTGTAGCCCACACGTACATTTGTTTAACGGGTCCCGTACACGGTGACTGTGGTTTTGCCGACAATGCCGAGAACACTGAACCACTTGTAATCCGCATAGTGAACCGTTTTAATCTTGCCGTTCCTTGCAGCCTCTTCAATCGAGCATTCATCCCACGCAAAACTCATGCCCGTCAAAATGGGGTCATGGAAATACATGCTGGATGCAGAGCCCGATTCCACGGCCACAGCAGCACCCTTTTCTCCAAAATTAAATTGGAGTGGTGCGCTGAATGTGGTTACTATTCCGCCTCTAGGCGGCACGAATGGCGCTTCGACACTCGCGCAACCAGACAACAAGAGAGTCACGGCCATACAGGGGAGCCATACGCTCACCAGGCGTTGAACGCTCATGGCGACCTCCCTCTTATTCACCGTAAGCCATCACGGTCGTCTTTTGATAAATGCCCAACACATTTAAGTATTTGTAATCGAGGAAATGAACGGTCTTTAATCCGCCCTCTTGCGCAGCCGCCTGTGTGCTGGCATCACCCACCGAGACGAGTCCCAAAATACACATCGCCGACGACTCGCCTTTTTTCGATGCAATCGCAGAACGGTTGTGGTCAATCGACAAAGGTGCCTCAACCGCAGTCACCATGCCCATCGGAGGCGTAAAAGGTGCCGTCAAACAACCCGTAAACGCCAACATGGAACCGCACAACACAAGACTACTGCATAGTTTATTCATGCTCATGCCTCGCCCTTCACTGATAAGAACTCGCTTTTCTGGCGGCTGGGGCACACACCCGCAGAGACCGTCCTGAAAAAGCTCTTTTGTGGAGGATAAGGTAACAAAGTCGAGCTGGAGTGGTCAAGCACAGTGAGAAAGGGCGCATCCGTTTCACTGACTTGACGAAAGAGACGCATTCGGTCGGCCCGGAGGTCCGACCCTACCTGCGAGGGTCGTCGTTCCGGCTTCGGATCGCGGGTAGGGAGCGACCTCCGGGCGCGCCGCTGTTCATCGGTCGGTCAGTGAAACGGGGTTGCGCACAGTGAGAAAGCCAGGGCGATTCCGAGTTAGGCCTCGACTTCGGTGGAGGCGGGGCGATTCGCGCTGGATTATATATGAGCGGGGCGCGCAAGAGACGGCGGGGCCGACCGGGGCTCCACCCCGGCTTCGGCGGGATGTCGGCAACGGGTTCGGACTCGGGTGTCTTCGGTTCGCGAACGGGTCTTCGATGGTATGCCGTTCCCTTCCCGTGGCGTTGAGGCTGGGGACATCGGTGATCCACGCATAAAGCGCCTGCTCCCCCGCGACGGTCTCGACCTCTTCGACGGCCGTGACGGGGAGCAGGCTGTCGCCCTTCTCGGAGAAGTCGATGTCCTCGATCCAGCGCAGGGCGCTGTGCCGCGAGGCGGGATCCGACGCGGGCCTGTCGCTGTGGGAGAGCAGGTTCTCCTTCTGTTAGTGCCTTGCGGACAAAAAACGCCAACAAGAAACAAGTTGTTATCTCGCGAAGACGCAAAGGGTTTTAGGCTTGGCGTCTTGGCGTCTTGGCGAGAAAGCTGTTGGTTGTGGTGTCACCTTAGACGGATCCTCTACGTCCACGTGCACGTGCATGACAGGCACCGCCCGCCCGCGCAGCAGGGCGCTCGCCTACAGGCCGTAGCGGTACCTGTCCGGCCTGCGGGAAGTCGGGCAGCCGCGCGAGCAGCGACGGCACCCGCGTGACCTTCCTGACCAGCGACTTGAGCCTCTTGCACTCCCTTGTCCACGCCTTCACCCCCGGCACCAGCTCCACCGGCACGTACACGGTCCGGGTCTTGCCGCCCTGCCTCCACGTCAGGTTCCACCCAGGCTTGGCGCACCCCGCGCGCCTGACGGCGCACAGGCCGCCCTCGATGAAAGGTCCCACCCCGCCGAGCTGCCCCAGGAGGGCCTCCTTGCGGGCGTGGTGCCGGTTGCGAGCCACTTTTTTTGTCTTTCATATATACCAACTCGGGCGCGGCCCGCAACCCAATATGGAATAATGAAATGATGTGTTAGAGACCGAAGCAGCCGAAGTGATCTTCTAACATTCCACAATTCCCAAACAACTTGATATTTATCAGTGTTGTTCGTTCGAAAGCACTAATTCGGAAAAGCCGGGGGAAGCCCTACCGACTCGATGTTTAGGGCACGGTAACGCTTAGCGGGACCAGCCGAACGTGGCGGCGGGGCCCAGCTCGGCCTCGATCTCCAGCAGGCGGTTGTATTTGGCGACGCGCTCGCTGCGGCAGGCCGAGCCGGTCTTGATCTGCCCGCCGCCCATCGCGACGGCGAAATCCGCGAGGAAGGCGTCCTCGGTCTCGCCGGAACGGTGCGAGACCACGTAGGACCAGCCCGCCTGGCGGCACAGCCCGATGGCCTCGACCGTCTCGGTGACCGTCCCGATCTGGTTGAGCTTGATCAGCACGGCGTTGCTGGCGCGCTCGCGCACGCCGCGGGCGATGAAGCGGGTGTTGGTGACGTAGAGGTCGTCGCCGACAATCTGGAGCCTGTCCCCAAGCGCGGCGGTCAGCGCGCGGAACCCCTCCCAGTCGTTCTCCGCCAGGCCGTCCTCGAGCGAGACGAGCGGATAGCGCGCCGCCCACGCGCGGTAGCGCTCGATCAGCTCGTCGGCCCGCAGCACGCCCTGGCCGGACTTGTCGAGGTGGTAGGCGCCGTCGCGGTAGAACGAGCTGGCGGCGGGGTCGAGCGCGATCGCGACATCGCGGCCGGGCGTGAAGCCGGCCGCGGCGATGGCCTCGGTGATCAGCGCGCACGCCTCCTCGTCGCTGGCGAGGTCGGGCGCGAAGCCGCCCTCGTCGCCGACGCCGGTGGCGCAGCCCCGCTTGGCCAGGATGCGGCGCAGGGCGTGGAAGGTCTCGGCGCCGTAGCGCAGCGCCTCGGAGAAGGTGGGCGCGCCGATCGGCATGACCATGAACTCCTGAAAGTCCACGCTGTTGTCGGCGTGCTTGCCGCCGTTGAGGATGTTCATCATCGGCACGGGCAGGCGGCAGGCGTGGGCGCCGCCCAGGTACGCGTACAGCGGCAGTCGGCAGGCGGCCGCGGCCGCGCGCGCCACGGCCAGCGAGACGCCCAGCAGGGCGTTCGCGCCCAGACGGCCCTTGTTCGGCGTGCCGTCGAGCGAGACCAGCAGCCGGTCGATCTCCGCCTGGCGGCGCGGGTCGAGCCCGCGCAGGGCCGGCGCGATCTCACGGTTGACGTTGCCGACGGCCCGGAGCACGCCTTTGCCCCCGTAGCGCCGGGGGTCGCCGTCGCGCAGCTCGACCGCCTCGTGCTCGCCGGTCGAGGCGCCCGAGGGGACCGACGCGGCTGCGAGGAGCCCGTTGTCGAGGCCGACGCACACGCGCACGGTCGGGTTGCCGCGCGAATCCAGAATCTCCATCGCCTGTACGGTCTCTATCTTCACGGACATGACACACCCCGCTTTCGCCGAAGTCTGACCGGTTCCCAGCCTCCGGCCGGAGGCTGGTGAACCGCTTCTGCTGCCGTTCATGGTACCGGGCGCGCGCGCCGCTGTCAAACCCGACCAGGCGCCGTGCCGGTTGACAGCCGCCGCAAAATGCGCAATGCTCTGTTCCCACCGAAAGGAACGCCTGCCGTGATCACGCCTCGAACGCTGCTCCCCCTCGCCTCGCTGCTCGTGCTTCAAGCCGTCCTGCCGACGCGCGCCGAACTGACTTTCACGGGGGGCGGAATGGCGCTGCGCCTTTCGGAGAGGGCCGTGCCCCTCTCGCTGCGGCTGACGGCCGACGGCACGGAGGGCCTCGATGTCCGCAAGCCCGAGCCGCTGGCCGAGGTGCAGTCGGCGGACGGCGTGTGGCATGCCGCCGACCGGGCCCGCAAACGCGGCGGCGCGCTGGAGCTGGGCTTCGGCGGCGTGGACACGACGCTGACCCTGGCGGTGGAGCCGGGGGCGGAGTGGCTTGCGGTGCGGGTGGCGGCGGTCGGCGGCACACGTCCGCGCGCCCTGCGCTTCCTGGCGCTCAACACGGCCTTTTCGCAGCAGGTGGGCGAGCGGCTCGCCGTCGGCTGGGACAGCGCCCACACCGTGTGCGTGCTGCCGACCTCGCCGCAGACGGCGGCGCGGATCCTCGGGCCGGCGCGGGTGACCCTGGAGGAGACGGTCGCGGCGGTGAACCGCGGCGAGGGCGGCGTGCTGCCGCGCGTGCGGCTGACCGCGGCGGTGGAGGAGGAGGCGGGCGGGGCGCGTTTCGAGGGCGCCTCGGCCGCGCTCATCGCCTGCGGCACCCCTGCTTTCCCGGCTGCCGCGCGCGCCGCGGCGCGCGCGGCCGGCCTGCCTGGCGCGGCCGACGCCAGCCTGTACGCGCGTGACGCCGAGGCGGCGCGCGGCTCGGCGCTGATCGTCCGCGCGGGCCTGCGCGACGCCGACCGGCTCGTGCGGCTGTGCGGCGCGCTGGGCGTGCGGCAGGCGGTGCTGAGCGCGGACGCGTGGTGCGCGCCCGGCGGCGCGTATGCGGTGGACACGCGCGCCTTCCCTAAGGGCGAGGAGGATCTGCGGGCCTTCGCGGGCCAGCTCCGTGCGGCGGGTATCGTGCCCGGCGTGCAGCTCC
>JAKJGY010000075.1 GCA_022704145.1 Verrucomicrobiota bacterium | reverse complement strand
TGGCGACGGCCGTCGAGGGGATGACGGTCTTGGAGCCGGGGCCGCCGTAGCCGGAGTGGATGCCGTTGACCTCGATGGTGGGCTGGAAGCCGGCGCGGGTGGGGGCGTCGGCGCCGGCCGCGCCGCCGGCCGGCGGGCAGCCGATCTCCTGTTCGTACTGCGCGTCGGAGAGGGCGCCTTCGCGGGCGGCCGCAAGCTCCTCGGCTGTGGGGGGGGTGACGCGGTCGCAGAAGCCTGGCACGGCGATGGAGCCGTCGGGGTGATGGAGCGAGGCGAGCAGGCGGGCGAGGCCTTGCGCGGGGTTTGGCGCGACGCCGCCATGGACGCCCGAGTGGAGGTCGTAGGCGGGCCCGGAAAGGTGGACGGTGAGGTGCTGCACGCCGCGCAGCCCGGCCACGATGGCGGGCTGCCGGTCGGGCCCGGAGGAGGTGTCGCAGACCATCAGCACGTCGGCCTTGAGGCGCGCGGCGAGGCTGGGTGCGAGCGCGGCGAGGGCGGCGCTGCCGCTCTCCTCCTGGCCTTCGAGCACGACGGTGAGGTTGGGGAGCGGCTCGCCCGCCTCGGCCAGGGCCTTGACGGCCTGGAGGAAGGCGAAGAGCTGGCCTTTGTTATCCTGCGCGCCGCGCGCGTAGACGCGGCCGTCCGCGAGCGTGGGCTCGAAGGGCGGCGTGCGCCAGCCGTCGAGCGGGTCTTCGGGCTGCACGTCATAATGGCCGTAGAAGAGGACGGTGGTGGCGGCGCCCTCGGTGCCGGGGCGGGAGGCGACGACCACCGGTACGGGCGTGCCGGCGGGGGGCGTCAGGACCTCGCACTCGAAGCCCAGGGCGCGCAGGTAGCGCTTGAGCCAGGCGGCGGCGCGGGCGCACTCGCCGAGGCGGCGCGGGTCCGCGCCCACGGTCGGCAGGCGGAGCAGGTCGAACCACTCCGCGAGGAGGGTGTCGCGATGGGCCTCGAAGTAGGTGTGCGCGAAGGTGGCGTCGATCATGCGCGGACTCCTTTAACCCGGAAAACAAAGAAAGAACCGCCCGTTTCCGCTAGGCAAAAACAGACGGTTTGATAAATGGAGGTGCGAAGCGGAATTGAACCGCTGTTCGAGGTTTTGCAGACCTCTGCCTAACCACTCGGCCATCGCACCCGATCGGAAGCGGGCTATTTCTTCATGCCGGCGCGCACACGTTCCTTCACCCGTTTGTTGCGGGCGTCACGACGTTGGCGCTTCAGGCGTTTTCTCAGTTGCTGTCCCATAACGGGCGCAAACTGTAACAGAGCCGCGCGCGGCGTGTCAACTGGCATCTTGCCATTTTCTTCTTGGTGCGCGCGGGCGTTTTATGTTTAACTACGCGGCCGTATGTATGAGGGTGGAGCAGAGCAGCTTCGCGCCCCCGGAACCTTCGAGGTGCTGAAGGAGGACCGGCACACGGGCGCGCGGCTGGGACGGTTGTGGACGGCGCACGGCGCGGTCGACACGCCGGTCTTCATGCCGGTGGGGACGCAGGCCACGGTCAAGGCGCTCGAGCCGCGCGACCTGGAGGCGGCCGGGGCCTCGATCCTGCTCGGCAACACGTATCACCTGCTGCTTCGGCCGGGCATGGACGTGATGGAGGCCTGCGGCGGGCTGCACCGTTTCATGGGCTGGGGCGGGCCGATCCTGACGGACAGCGGCGGCTTCCAGGTGTTCAGCCTGAACAAGCTGCGTAAGATCCGGGCGCACGGGGTCGAGTTCCGCTCGCACATCGACGGCACGAAGTTCTTCCTGGGGCCGCAGGAGGCGATGGCGGTGCAGCGCGTGCTGGGCTCGGACATCGCGATGTGCTTTGACGAGTGTATGCCTTACCCGTGTGACGAGCCTTATGCCTGTCAGTCGGTGGACAAGACCCTCGCGTGGGCGGCGCAATGTCTTGAGCAGCCGCGCGCCCCGGGGCAGCTCGTCTTCGGGATTGTGCAGGGCGGGGAGTACGCGGCGCTGCGCGAGCGGTGCGCGCGGGAGCTGTCGGCCATGGGTTTCGACGGCTATGCGGTGGGCGGGGTGAGCGTGGGCGAGCCCGAGGACGTCATGCTGAAGGGCGTGGACGACGGGGTGCGGGCGCTGCCGCGGGAGCGCCCGCGATATGTGATGGGGCTCGGCGACCTCTTCCAGATGAGCGAGTCGGTGGCGCGCGGCGTGGACATGTTTGACTGCGTGATCCCGACGCGGGTGGCGCGTCACGGTACGGCGCACACGCGCGCCGGCTCGTATCCGGTCAAGGGCGGCGCCTACAAGGCAGACCTGCGGCCGGTGGAGGAGGGCTGCGACTGTTACTGCTGCACCCACTTCTCGCGGGCGTATGTGCGGCACCTGCTGAACGTCGGGGAGATCCTCGGCGTGCGGTTGCTGACGATCCATAACATGCACCGTTATCTCGCGTTCATGCGGGAGATGCGCGAGGCGATCGCCAACGACGCGTTCGGCGAGTGGCGGCGGTCTGTGGGCGCGCTGCTGCGTCCGGCGGGCCTCAAGTCGCGGGCGAGCCCGGAGGGCTGTGCGCGGTCAGCGATTTGCAGTTAACCGTGTTTGGTGGTATTTTGTCCTGTGCTTGGCCGTCGGAAGTCCGGTGTCGGGCGTCGGGAGTCGAGGAAAGGAAAGCGAGAGAATGAACATGAACGTGATATTGGCGAACACCACCCAGCAGGGTGGCGGGTCGATGGGGCAGATGCTGATTCCGATGGTGCTGGTCTTCGGTATTTTCTACATGATGATGATCCGGCCGCAGCAGCGCAAGGAGAAGGAGCGCCTGCGCATGATCGCCGAGCTGCGCGCGGGGCAGCGGGTGATGTTCGCGGGCGGCTTCATCGGCACGATCACCGAAGTCCGCGCCGACACCTTCCTGGTCGAGCTGGCGCCGAAGGTCGCGGTGGAGATCGCGCGGGGCGCGGTCAGCCGGGTGCTGAAGGAGGGCGAGGCGGTGACGATGGACGAGCCGAAGTGACGCGTTTTTTTGAAATTGAGGGGTGAAATCGGCGCGCGCATATGCTAAATTAGACCTTCTTTATCTGGTTTTGGGCCCTGGCCCGCTTGTGGAGCGTGGATGAGATGAGTAGAAACGACCTGTGGAAAATGTTGGTGCTGGTGTTCTTGGCGATCCTGTCCGGGCTGGTGGTCTGGCCGCCGACCGGCAAGGACGGGAAGATCCGATATGGCTTGGATCTCTCCGGCGGCACGAGCTTCACCGTGGCGATCGACGAGGCCAAGCTGCGCCAGGGCATTCTGGACGAGGATGAGAACCAGAGTGCGGCCGACGTGGACGCCAAGGTCGCGGCCGCGATGAAGGATGCGGATGCGCGGGTGGTGGAGGTGATCCGCAACCGGATCGACGCGCTCGGGCTGACCGAGCCGGTCATCCAGAGCGGCAAGGGCCACCGGATCACGGTGCAGTTGCCCGGCATCAACAACGAGCAGCGTGTCGCGGCCGAGAAGAGCATCCAGAGCGCGGCGTTTCTGGAGTTCCGCCTCGTGCATCCGCAGAACCGCGCGATGCTGGAGAAGACCTTCGCCTCGAAGCGGGTTCCGGACGGCTACGAGCTGACGGAGAACGGCTACACCCTGAAGCGGTCTGAGACCTACAAGGAGGCCGCTAAGGACTCCGAGTTCGCGCGCCGCCTGGCGCGCTTCGGCGGTCTGTTCCCGCGTTATGAGTTCATGCTGCTCAAGAAGGGCCGCAGCACGGGCGGCGACGAGCTGTTCGAGCCTGTCTTCGTGAACCGGAAGGCGGAGCTGAAGGGCGATATGCTGACCAACGCCGAGGTCGACATGGATCCGCTGACCGGCGCCTGGACCGTGGCTCTGAAGATGAACACCGAGGGCGCGCGCGCCTTCTCGAAGCTGACCGGCACCTATGCGCCGAAAGACCCTTCGCAGGCGGAGGCCGATCCGGACAGCCTGACGCGTCTGGCGATCGTGCTGGACGGCACGCTCTGCTCGGCCCCGGTGATCAAGGAGAAGATCCCGAACGGCCGCGCCCAGATCTCAGGCAGCTTTACGGGTTCGGAAGCGGCGTATCTGCGCAACGTGCTCAAGGCCGGGTCGCTGCCCGCGCCGATGACGATCCTGGAGAAGCGCTCGGTCGAGTCCACCCTGGGCGCGGACGCGATCCGCAGCGGCCTGCGCGCCTCGGTGATGGGTATCGCCCTCGTGGCGCTGTTCATGCTGGTGTACTACCGGTACTGCGGGCTGATCGCCAACGTGGCGCTGCTCCTGGATATCCTGCTCCTGCCGGCGGGCCTGGTGATCGCCTCGAACGTCATGGGCGTGTTCGCCAAGGACTCGGGGCTGACCAAGGGGGCGATGGATCTGCCGGTCCTCACCATGCCCGGTATCGCGGGTATCGTGCTGATGCTGGGTATGGCGGTGGACGCCAACGTGCTGATTTTCGAGCGTATGCGCGAGGAGTTCGCGCTTGGCAAGAGTGCCAAGACGTCGGTTGCGGCGGGCTATGCGCGCGCCTTCCTGGCGATCTTCGACTCGAACATCACGACCTTGCTCACGGCGGTGATCCTGTTCGTGGTGGGCGCCGGGCCGATCCGCGGCTACGCCATCACCCTCTCGGCCGGTATCATCATCAGTATGTTCACGGCGCTGGTGGTCACCCGCCTGATCTTCAACGTCACGGTGCCGGAGAGCCGTGTCAAGCCCTACCAGATGATGCAGTTGCTGCCGAACGCGAACTTCGATTTCCTTAAGTGGGGTGCGAAGGCCGGCTACACCTCTTTGGTGGTGATCGTGCTGACCATGGCGATCTTCCTCGGTCGGGCCTTCACCAAGCCTGCGACTGTCATGTCGGTCGACTTCACGGGCGGTGCGGCGATGACCTACAGCTATGAGAAGCGGGCCGACATCGGCGAGGTGCGTAAGGCGGTGGCTGGCGTGGTGAACGACGCGACCATCCAGTACCAGTCTTCGCCGGACGGCACGGGCAACCTGCTGCTGGTCAAGACCGGCACGGCCAAGGTCGGCGCGGAGAACGTGTCGGATATCCTTCAGGGGCGCTTCGCCAAGGCCTTCCCGGAGAGCGGCTTCAAGCTGGTCGGCGATGACGAGGTCGGCTCGATGGTCGGCAAGGATCTGAAGCGGGCCGCGCAGTGGGCCATCCTGCTTTCGCTGGTGGGCATCCTCGCCTATGTGTCGCTGCGGTTCGAGTTCGGCTTCGCGCTGGGCGCCGTGGTGGCGCTGGCGCATGACGCGTTCTTAACCTTGGGCGTGTACAGCCTGATGGGGCGTCAGGTGAGCCTGACGACGGTGGCGGCGCTGCTGACGATTGTCGGTTACTCGGTGAACGACACGATCGTGGTGTTCGACCGGATCCGCGAGGATCTCCGCAAGGACCCCAAGACCGACTTTAAGACGCTGTGCAAGATCGCGATCAACCGTACGCTGAGCCGCACGATTCTGACGTCGGCCACCACGTTGCTGGCCGCGCTGGCGCTCTTCGTGTTCGGCGGCGGCGCGATCAACGACTTCGCGCTGGCGATGGTCATCGGCCTGGTCGTCGGCACCTACTCGTCGATCTTCATCGCGACGCCGGTGATGATCGCGTGGTATCGCGGACACCGTCCGGGCTTCGCGACGTCGAAGTAAGCGCGGCGGACGCCGCCGTCGGGCGGTGTGTACGTGCAAGGGGGGCGGCGGCCGTTACGGCTGGCCGCCCTTCCCTTTTGTTCCGGTGCGGGTCAGATCGTCGTCTGCGCCTGGAAGCGGTCGAGCGTCAGCGAGGCGTCGGGCGTCTCGATGAAGCACTTGGGGACGTCGCCGTAATAGGAGGCCCAGGCCGTATAGGTGCTGGGGGGGCCGACGATGTAGTCGCAGGCGGCGAGCGCGTAGTTGTCTTCCAGGAAGTGCCCGTTCGCGGGCAGCACGTCGAGGCCGGCGAAGGCGGCGGGGTCGAGGGGCGCGTCGGAGCAGAGGAGGAAGCGCGTGCGGCCGGGGAGCTGGGCGGCGAGTTCCGACATGACGCGCCGGTAGACGGTGAGCGGATAGAAGTAGCGGCCGTTCGCGAAGCTCTGGTAGTCGGTCTGACGGATATGCACGCCGACCACCTGGTCGGCGCCTGTGCGGAGCCGGTCGGTGAGGCGCGCGACCGCCTCGCGGTGGCGCGCGACGGGCGTGAAGATGCGCCGCACGAGCGGCTTGTGCTTGAGGCCGATGGCGGTGTCCGAGCGGAACGACCAGCCGACCACGAACAGCAGGCGGGTCTCGTGCTGCAGCGCGAGAAACTCCGGGCCGCCGAGCGGGTAGATCTCGTTCCGCTTGTCGTAGGTGTTCCAGATGTTGACACAGCCGAAGGCGCGCGTCTTGCGGTGGCGCGCCGGGGCTGACGAGCGGTGCAGGAGGAACGGGCTGTGGCGCGTGCCCTCGAAGAAGCGGAAGTAATCGGCGAAGGCCAGGTGCAGGAAGGTGTCGCCGGTCTCCTCCGCGTGGATGATGAAGGCGGTGGAGAGCACGAGGCGGTTGGCCATGCGGCCATAGGGGTGGGGCATCACGATCATGGGGATTCTCCGGCGCGTCGGGCGGACCTCCGGAAGGTCGCGTCGGCCGCGCGCTTGAGGCGTAGGAGCGTCTGGATCAGCGGCTCGGCCGCACGGCGCGGCAGCAGGGCCGCGGTGGCGAAGGCGAGCTGGTCGCGGCGCGCGAGCAGCTCGCGGTCGAGCAGCGCGCGGTAGGCGGGCCAGCGCTCGGAGAAGCGCGCGCCGGTATACAGCGCCTGTTCGCGGAGCGTCCGGCGGAGGCGCGCGCCGAGGGCCTGCCGCAAGGCGTCGCAGGCGGCGTCGCCCAGCCGGTCGCGCACGCGCTCGAGGTCTTGCACGGTCTGTGCGCAGGACTCGGCCGACCAGGCCAGCCACTGGACGGTCTCCTGGAAATGTGTGGTGTGGCGGGTGGACTCGCCCTCGCCGACCCGGTAGCTCAGGAGCACGTCGGGGACGGTCAGGAGGTCGCCGAGCAGGCGGGCGCGGCGCAGCAGCACCTGGTCGTCCACGACGCGCGGGTTGGTGATCGGGCCGAAGACCCGGAAGACGTCGCGGTGGTAGGCCATGGCGGCGCCGCAGCCGACATGGTCGGCCACGGGGTTGGGCAGGGTGAGGAAGGTGTCGCGCGGGGTTGTGGCGAGGCCGGCGCGGGGCAGCAGGTGGCGTGAGCGCTCGCGGCCGTCGGGGCCGATCACGGCGTAGGACGAGGCGATGGCGGTGGGCTTGCGGCCGTAGGCGAGCCAGGCTTCGACCAGGCGGCGCACGCGGTCGGGGTGGGAGATGTCGTCGTCGCAGTTGATCACGAGCAGCTCGCCGCGGGCGAGCGCGAACGCGCGGTTGACGTTGCCGATCAGGCCGAGGTTGGCCTCGTTACGGTTGAGCGTGAGCGTGTGCGGGCCGCGGTAGGCGGCGGCCCGCTCGGTGATCAGCTTGTACGAGCCGTCGGTGGAGTGGTTGTCGGAGATCAGGATCTCGAGCGGGGAGTAGGTCTGGGCGAACGCGCCGCTCAGCGCTGCGGCGAGGGTGCGCTCGCGGTTGTACGAGAGGAGGTAGAGCGTCACCAGCGGGCGGTCGCCACAAGGGGGTGGGGGGGCGTCTCTCATAGGCGGCAAGGGGGTGCCGGAGACGTTCGCGGGCTCAGCGCGCGCGGTCGGCCAGGCGGATACGCAGGTTATGGAGCCTGCAGGTGAGCTGGTTCTTCAGGCGTTGGACCAGCTTCGGCAGGCGGTAGTCGGGAATCGACGGCGTGCCGATCCGCGTATGGAAGGGCTTCTCGAGCGGCCGCTTCTCGATGACGAGCACGCTGTCGTAGTAGTGCATCGAGTGGACGGAGCGGGTGAAGTCGGTGACGTTGAAGCGGCGGGGCTGGAGGGTGTGCCAGGCGTTGAGGCCGTCGATGAGTCGTTTGCTGAACTCGATATAGGTGCCGCGGCGCCGGTAGCCCCCGCCGAACTCGGGCCAGTAGGAGGTGTGCAGGTCTTCGCAGAGGTAGACGCCGCGCTCGTCTACGCGCGGGAACATCTCCCGGAAGGTGTTGATCTGCTGGCGCATATAGTGGCCGCCGTCGTCGATCAGGATGTCGATGCGCGGGATCTTGGCGTGGAGCGAGCGGAGGAAGCTGCGGTCCTCCTGGTCACCGATGAAGATCTCGATCTGGTCTTCGGCGAGGCTCAGGCAGTGCGGGTTGATGTCCACGCCGTAGATCTTGGCCTGCGGCCCGAAATAGTGTTTCCACATCTGGAGCGAGCCGCCCTGGGAGACGCCGAACTCCACGACGTGTACAGCGGTGCCACGGAAGCGCGCGAAGTGACGCTCGTAGATCTCGAAGTAGTGGTCCCACTTGTCGATCAGCCGCCCCGTGTTCTGAGTGAAGTACGTTTTAAGGTCGCTCAAGTCGGGGTCCTTTTATAGGTGCCGGGGCCTTGGGGCGGACGTTGCGGGCGGCGGCACGTGGTCGGGGCGCCCGCAGCCCGCAGGCTTAACCGCGGATGCGGTCGGCGTACTCGCCGGTGCGGGTGTCGATCCGGATCACGTCGCCCTCGTTGACGAAAAGCGGCACGGCCAGCTCGTAACCGCCCTCCACCGTGGCCGGCTTGGTGACTTTTCCGGCGGCGGTGTTGCCCTTGGCGCCGACCTCACACTTGATGACCTTACGCTCCACGAGGTTGGGGAGCTGCACCTCGATGACGGCGTTATTGAAGAAGAGCGCGTCGACGGGCATGTCGTCCATCAGGAAGAACTTGTTCTGGCCCAGTACGCCCGTCTCGATGGTGACCTCCTCAAAATTCTCGTCCTGGAAGAAATAGCGCCCGTCGGCCTCATACGAGAAACGGAGCGGCTTCTGGATCAGCTCGGGCTTTTCGAAACGGTCGTTGGAACGGAAGCTGCGGCTCATGGTCGAGCCGGACAGCATGTTCTTGAGCTTGCAGTTATAGATGGCCTGCCCCTTGCCCGGCTTGCTGAAATCGAAGTCGGTGACGAGCCACGGCTGGTCGTCAATCTGGATCTTAAGGCCCTTGCGCAGGTCGGAAGCGTCGTACATGGTTGTTATCCTCTTGAATGGAAGGGCCTTACCTTACACAGGCGCGGGAAGGGTGTCAAGTGTCGCGGCGGCCAAAGTTATGCCGGGTGGTGTCGGTGCGGGTCAGGGCTGGGCGAACAGGAGGCCTTGGAGATGGTAACGCGCCATGCGGTTGTAGTCCGAGGCGTCGTACAGCATGCCGAGAGACGCGCGGCGGCAGAGCAGGCGCGCCTGCTGCTGCCCGGCGGCGGCGGCGCGGGCGAGTCCGGCGGCGGGGTCGGCGCGCGCGAGGCGGTCGAACTCCGCTGCGGCGAGCAGATGGGCGCGGGTGTGGAGCAACGGGTTGATGCGCGGGGCGCGCGAGTCCAGCGCGGCGTGTTCGGCGGCGAGGTCCAGCAGCCAGGCGGCATAGGGCCAGGCCTGATGGGCGGCGAGGCGTTCGGCGCGCAGCGCGACGGGTGAAGGGGAGGGCAGGTCGAGGGGCGAGAGGGGGGCGAACCCGTCCTCGTCCTCCGGTTCGGGGTCGGCGCGTGCGGGCGCCTCCGCGGCCGGGGCCGTTTGCGCGAGCCGGACCGCCAGGTCGGAGGCGCTCATCCGCGCCACCAGGTCGGCATAGCCGCGTGCGGCCGCGAAATCCAGCAGCCAGAAGCGTGCGCCCTGGCGCAGGACCACATGCCGGCCCTCCTCCAGAAAGGCGATGTCGGTCACAGGCGCGGAGGAGCCCAGCGCGAGGTCGAGCCGGACGCGGGCGAGTTCCCGGCGGGAGGGCAGCGTGCAGAGGGAGAGGCCGTTGGAGGGGGCGAGTGCGAGCAGCCAGGCGTTGTCGGGCGAGACGGCCTCCGTGCGCCGCGTCCGCGCGCTGCGGTGCGGCTGCTGGGCGGTCCCGAAGGCGGAGGAGACGGTTCCTGCGTAGGTCGAGACGGTCACGGACCAGTCGCGCGTGACGGCGGGCTCGCCGCCGAACGCGGTCTTCAGGAACACGCTCAGGTTGGCGCCGTCGCGTGAGGCGAGCGTGCCGGTGACGACCGTGTTGGTGGTGTGCCGCCAGGCGCTGATACGCTGGAGCACGGTACCGGTGAGGCTATCGGAGAGGGTGACCCTCCCGGCGGCGGCGTCGAAGCGGAGGCGGCCGTTTCCGGAGAAGGTGGTGTGCTCGTCGCCGGGGCCTGCGTCCGCGAGTCCGGGGAGGCAATGGCGCGCATAGCCGAGGAGCGTCTGGCGGTCGGGGGCGGTCACGAAGCGGATGCCGCAGCGGTCGGCCACCGGCGTGCCGGGGAAGGCCGCGTCGGGGGCGGGTATGACGGATGGCGTCCGGTGGGATGCGGCGGGGAGCGTGTCGAGCGCCGTGATGCGGCCGTCGGGGGAGATCTCAAGGGCGAAGTCGCGGCCGTTACGGGCGTAGCGCACGAGCAGCCGCGAGGCGAACACGTAGGGGTCGTCATGCGCGGCGGGCCAGGGGAGTGTTGCGGTCCAGAGCCAGGTGCCTGCGGCGAGGTCGTAGAGGCCGACGCGGCGGCGGCCGGCGGTGTCGGCAGGCAGGGCCGCGGCGACCGCGTAGCGCCCGTCGCGCGAAAGGCGCCAGGCCCATTCGTGCGCCGGCTCAGGCGGCGGCACGCGGAACAGCACGGCGGGCTCGGCGCCTGTGGCTGCCCAGAGGCGCAGCGCCAGGGTCTCGGTGCTGACGCCGTTCGTGCGCGCGTCCAGATAGAGGCCGGAGAGCGACGCGACGTCGCGTACGGAGAGGTCCTCCAGCCGGTTGGTGAGGGCCGCGAACGGGTCCGGGGTACGGCCGCGCGCGGCCGCGCCCCCCTGGAGCAGGGCGTAGAACGTGCCCAGCAGGAGCGGCACGGCGACCAGCGCGGCACCGAGCAGGACGGTGCGGGCGAGCGGGCGCGACAAGGGCGATGACGGGGGGGTGAGCGGCATGGTCTTATTCCTTAGGTTCGGGGCTGGTGAGTTCGGGTTGAAGGGGCTGCGGGGCAGCGCCGTCCGGGAGTTCCGTCAGGGGCGCGGGCACAGGCGGGGCGACGGCTTGGGCGACGGTCTGGCTGGTCGTCTGCAGGCCGGCCAGATGCTGGAGCCAGCGTGCGTCGGCCTCGGCGTCGCGCGTGCGCTTATCGGCCACCGCCTGCTCGAGGTCATGGACTTTGCGGGCATAGGTGCGGATGCCTTCGGCGATGGCGGACGCGCAGTCCTGCTGCCAGGCCTCGCCGCGCATGCGTGCGCGCTCCTCAGAATTGGACAGGAAGCCGAACTCGACGAGCACGGCAGGGCACGGGGTCTCGCGCAGGACGAAAAAGCCCTGTCGCTTCAGGCCGCGGTCGAGGGTCTCGCCGAGTTCGGCCAGCCGGCTGTGGACCGAGTAGCCGAGAAGGGTGTTGTGATAGTCGTTACGGTTGGCCGGAAGCCAGCCGCGTGCGGGGCTGCCGTCGTGCGTGCCGGCGAACCCGCAGGCGGGCAGGATGAAGGTCTCCACGCCTGAGGCGGCGCCGTTGGTCGCGTAATTGGCATGGACGCTGACAAAGACGTCCGCCTGGCGCTCGCGGGCCAGGCGGGAGCGGTCGCTGAGGGACAGCGTGACGTCGTTGGTGCGGGTGTAGGCGACCTCCAGGCCCGCGTTGGTCAGGCAGGCGCCGATGCGGCGCGCGAGGGCGAGGGTCAGCTCCTTTTCACGGATCGCGGGCTCCGCGATGACGGCGCCGTTGTCCTCGCCGCCGTGTCCGGGGTCGAGCAGGACGCGCATCGGCCTGAGGTCGCCCTCGCGCCGGGGGAGCACGGCGAGCCTGAGCAGGTCGAGGTCGGCGGAGGCGACGCGCCAGTCGCCGCTGGAGACCGAGCCGCAGGGGGTGACGTTCAGCCAGACGGCCGTACCGTTGACCTCGGCGCGGCGCCGCCCCGCGAAGAAACGGACATGGTGGTTATCGTTTGATAGGCCGACCGAGTCCCCGTCCCAAGTGAAATTGGTCACGCCCAGGGCCTCTTGCAGCACAGGCATCTTGGCCCAGCCGGCCGCCGACGCGGGCGCGTTGGTCTGGGCGGCCCCGCGGGAGACGAAGGCGAGGGCGAGGGTCAGCATGACGGTCAGGTGGCGGTTCATAAGCGAGGGGTCAGAGTATAGCGGACGGGCCGCGCGAGTTGAAGCCGGATCTTGCTGTGCGTCCGGCACACGCCCGCGCCCTTCCGCCGGATTGACGTGCGGCGGCACATGTGACATATTACTACGTACAGAAACACTTCAGCGCGTGCGGGTGTGGTGCCTGGCGCGTCAGGGAAACGCCGAGGAGACTGATATGTTACATGCGCCCGCCGCTCCAGTCGGGAAAGACCCGGCCGCCGCCTATAAGGCCCGTCTGGGACTCTGGATGTTCTCGCTCTACCTGCTCTTCTATGTCGCGTTCGTGGCCATCAATGTGGGCTGGCCCTTGCTGATGGAGCGCACGGTCTGCTGCGGCATGAACCTCGCGACGGTTTATGGGTTCGCGCTGATTGTGACGGCCCTTTTCCTGGCTCTGGTATATGACGCGCTCTGCCGCGCCCGCGAGCGGGCGCTGTCGGGTCAGGCGGACGGTGTGAAAGGAGCGAAGTAATAGTATGGCTGTTGCAATCTTTATCGGGTTCGTGCTGTTCGTCATCGGACTCTCCTTCTATTTGGGACATCGCACGAAGACGTCGAGCGGGTATTACGCGGCGGGCGGCCAGATCCACTGGGGCGTGAACGGCATCGCGTTCGCGGGCGACTATCTCTCGGCGGCCTCGTTCCTGGGCATCTGCGGCATGATCGCGACGGTCGGATACGACGGGTTCCTGTACTCGATCGGCTATCTGGCCGGCTGGATCGTCGCGCTGTTCGTCGTGGCCGAGCCGATGAAGCGGCTGGGCAAGTACACCTTCACCGACGCGGTGGACTACAAGTACAACTCGCGCGGGATCAAGCTGGCGGCCGCGATCAGCACGCTGGTGGTGTCGGTCTGCTACCTGATTCCGCAGATGGTCGGGGCGGGTGTGCTGGTGCAGCCGTTGCTCGGCATGCCGCACCACTGGGGCGTCATCATGGTGGGCGTGATCGTCATCACCATCGTCGCGACGGCGGGCATGGCCTCGACCACCTACGTGCAGTTCCTGAAGGGCGGGCTGCTCATCATCTTCTCGCTGGTGCTGGTGGTGGCGGTCTGCAAGCGGGGGCTGAGCACGCGGCCGGATCAGGGCGGCCAGGTGCCCTTCCAGGCGGCGGCGCGCCTGGAGGCGGTGGCGCGCGACGGCACCTTTGTCGTGAGCGAGCCCGGCGTGCGCGTGCTCGAGGCCCAGGCGCACCCGTCCGCGAAAAAGACCTTTGTGCGCCTGGAGCGTGCGGGGCGCGAGGGCTGGTGGGTGGCGGGCGCGGCGGAAGGGCCGACCGTGCTGGAGGAGGCGCAGAGCGTCGTGGTGACCCGCGACGGGTCGCGGCTCGTCAACGGCGCGCCGGAGAGCGCCGAGAACCGGCTGCGGCAGGTCGGGAACATGGAGCAGGTATGCGGCAAGCCGGAGGCTGAGGCGGGCGCGGTCTCGCCGTTCGCCTTCCTGGCCGCGCTCGGCGCGCCGGACACCGTGGTGCGGCGCTGCCTGGACGCGCGCCTGAAGGACCGCGACGGCTCCTCGGTGACGGTCTACTACCCGGTGCTCACGAAAGGCAGCCAGCTTCTGCGGCCGGGCATGAAGTTCAAGGTCCAGGGCTCGCTGCTTGAGCGGCTCGACTTTATCTCGCTGATGCTGGCGCTCTTTCTGGGCACCGCCGCGCTGCCGCATATCCTGATCCGCTACTACACGGTGCCGAGCCCGGCGAGCGCCCGGAAGTCGACCATCGTGGCGATCGCGGCGATCGGCTTCTTCTACGTGCTGACGCTGTTCATGGGGCTGGGCGCGATGGTTCAGGGCGTGCTGAACCCGGCCGACAGCAACATGGCTGCGCCGCTGCTGGCGCGCTCCTTCGGCAAGGGGCTGTTCGCGATCATCTCGGCGATCGCCTTCGCGACGGTGCTCGGCACGGTCAGCGGGCTGATTGTCGCGGCGTCGGGCGCCGTGGCCCACGACCTGTGCGACCGCTATCTCAACCTGCGTATGGATGACCGCCAGAAGATCATGGCCGGCAAGATCTCGGCGTTTGTGATCGGCGGCATCGCGATCGTCCTCGGCATCCTGTTCAAGGGGATGAACGTGACGTTCCTGGTCGGCCTGGCGTTCGCTGTGGCGGCCTCGGCCAACCTGCCGGCGCTGGTCATGCTGATCTTCTGGCGCCGGACCACGGCGCGCGGCATCACCGCCTCGATCCTCACGGGCGTGGTAGCGTCGATGGCGCTGATCCTGCTCTCGCCCGACCTCTATAAGGTTTACGGGCTTGACCCGTCGCGCGCGCCGGTGCCGTTCAGCAACCCGGGGCTGGTCTCGATCCCGCTGAGTTTCGTGGTGCTGGTGGTGGTCTCGCTGTTGACGCAGCCGAAGCGGGCCGAGTAGTCGGCCTGCGCGGCGTGCGCGGGAGGTGCGCGTTATGAATGCCAGTCTGCGCGTCAACCTCCATTGCCATTCCGACTGTAGCGACGGGGGGCTCTCCCCGGACGCGCTGGCGGCCTGTCTGGCGGCGGATGGCGTGGCTTTCGCCGCGCTGACGGACCATGACACGGTTGACGGGCTCTCGCGTTTCCGGGAGGCGCTGCGGTGGCGCGGCATCGGGTCGGTCAGCGGTGTGGAGATCACCTCCACCTGGCGCGGCGAGGATCTCCACCTGCTGGCCTATGGCTTTGACCCTTCGCATGCCGGGCTGCTGGAGGCGTTGCGCGGTCTGCGGCAGGCGCGCGGGACGGCGACGCAGAGCGTGGCCGGCTCGCTGAGGAGCGTCGGGGCGGCCTCGGCGGGCGAGCCCGCCACACGGGTGGTCGCGGCGCGTCCCGAGGACCGCGCGCTGTCGGCCTCAAGCGTGATCGGTCTGGTGCACCGTGCGGGCGGCCGTGTGTTCCTGGCGCACCCGCTGCAGGCGCGGCGCGAGCTGGACGCCTTGCGGCCCTTGCTGGCGGAGCTGCGCGCGTGCGGGCTGGACGGGGTCGAGGCGTACTACGCGCCCGAGCCGCCCGAGGCGCGTGAGGCGGTGGCGCGCCTGGCCGACGAGCTGGGGCTGCTGACCAGCGCGGGCACCGACTACCATGTCGACGAGGACGGCCGCCGGAACGGGATCGGCATTGAGATCCCGTATGCGCGCTGGCATCCGTTGCGTGAGGCGCTGCGGCTGGAGGCGGTGCCGAGCGCGACGCGCACGACCGACGCCTACCGGCATGCGCGCCGGGTGCGGCGGCCGTTCGGGCGGCATGTGATCCTCCCTTCGTTTCTGGCCGTGGGGCTGTTCGTGGGGGCGCTCTGGGGGCTGGTGCTGCCCGGGTTTGAGCGCGCGCTGCTGGCGCGCAAGCGCGAGCTGATCCGCGAGCTGACGCATGCCGCGTGCAGCATCCTGGCGGACGCCGAGCGGCAGGTGCGGGCGGGGCGTGTCGGGCTTGAGGAGGCGCAGCGCGAGGCGTGCGAGCGCATCGCGGCGATGCGTTACGGCCACGAGGATAAGGACTATTTCTGGATTCAGGACATGCGGCCGCGCATGATCATGCACCCCTACCGGACGGAGCTGAACGGGCAGGAGCTGACGGAGTACCGCGACCCGACAGGGGCGCGGATCTTTGTGGAGTTCGCCGAGCTGGTGCGCCGGCACCACGAGGGGTATGTCGATTATGTCTGGCAGTGGCCGGACGACCCCCGCCGCCTCGAGCCCAAGGAGTCGTATGTCAAGGGGTTCGAGCCGTGGGGCTGGGTGGTCGGGACGGGGCTCTACATGGAGGACGTGCGGCATGAGATCGCCCGTCTCGAGCGGGGGCTGATCCAGGCGTCGGCGCTGATCACGGCGCTGGTCTCGCTGCTGCTGCTGTATGTGGTGCGCCACAGCCGCAAGGTCAACCGCGAGCGCGCCGAGGCGGTGGAGGAGCTGCATACGGCGAACGAGCGTTACCGCTCGCTGGTGGAGGCGGCCACAGAGGGGACGGTGCTGGTGCTGGACGGGCGCTGCCGCTACGCCAACCCGCATCTGCTGTCGCTCCTCGGGTATACGGCGGCCGAGCTGGAGCTTCTGGGGCTGGCCGAGATCCTGCCGCAGGAGGCCGTTAACGAGGCGGTCTGGCGTCGCGTCGACGCGCTCCAGCGCGGCGAGGAGCACGACGCCGCGCCGCTCGCGGCCGAACTCTGTCTGCGCGACGGCAAGCGTGTGGCCTGTTCCGTCGCGTTCAGCCGGGTGCGCTACGGGCGGCGCATCGGGCTGGTCCTGCTGGCGCGCGAGACGCTTGTCAGGCGCGAGGCGGAGCTTCATCGCCCAGATGGCGGCGACCCCTTATGCGAGGCGGCGGCGCAGGTGCCGGCCGGCGTGTTCCGGGCTGCCGCCGACAAGCAGGGCACGCTGTTGGCCGCCAACCGGATCGCGGCGCGCTGCCTTGGTGCGGCGGCGGGCGTCCCCGGGGACGGGCCGCGTGCCGTGCTCTCCCTGTCCGAGGCGTTCCGGGAGGAGGCCGAAGGCTTCGCACGTTTCCGGCAGCGGCTGGAGGACGACGGCAAGGCGGACTGCCGCCTGCCGTCCGCGCCCGGCCCGGGGCCGGCCGCGACCTTCGCCCTGCGCGCCACGCTGGAGCGGGACGGCGCCGGGCAGCCGCGTGCGGTCAACGGCCTGATCGAGGACATCACGTCGCAGGTCCGGAGCGAAAAGGAGACCGGCGCGGTGATCGAGCGGCTTCAGGCGGCGCAGCTTTTCCTGCACGAGCCGGTGAAGGGCGTGGTGAAGCCCGGCCTGTTCTGCCCGACCGACATGCCGGTGGCGCGTGTCGCGGCGGCGCTGGTGGAGCGGGGTATGACCGCGGCGCTGGTCAACGACCGTGCCGGCGAGACGGTCGGCCTCGTGACGATGCACGACCTTTGCGAACGGGTGCTCGCGGCAGGGGCCGCGTCGGGCGTGCCGGTGCGCGCCGTGATGAGCGCGCCGCTGGTTACGGTGTCGGACGACACGCCGATCTATGCGGCGCTGATGCGGATGCGTGAGGGCGGCCTGCACCACCTTGCGGTGGCGGGGGAGGACGGGCGCGTGGTGGGCACGCTCAGCGACCGTGACCTGCTGCCGTTCCAGCAGTATGGCGCGGGCGCGCTGACGGACGAGATCGCGAAAGGCGCGCGTGTGGAGGATGTGGTGCGGGGGTGTCGCCGCACGGCGGTGACGGTCCAGGCGCTGTTGGACAGCGGCGCGCATCCGCAGCGCGTGACGCGGCTGATCTCGTCGGTCTGTGACGCCGCGACGGAGCGCTTCGTCCAACTGGCGGTCGAGGGGCTGGGGCCGCCGCCCGCGCCCTTCGTGTTTATCGCGCTCGGCAGCCAGGGCCGTCAGGAGCAGACGCTGGTCACCGACCAGGACAACGCCATCATCTACCGGGCGTCGGGGCAGGCCGCCGACGGCTCGGACGCGGCCTCCTACTTTCAGGAGCTGGGGCGGCGGGTCTGCGGCTGGCTTAACGAGGCCGGCTATCCGTTCTGCCGCGGCCGGTTTATGGCGCAGAACCCGGTCTGGACGCGGACGCTCTCGGCCTGGAAGACGCACTTCAGCTATTGGGTCTCTAAAGCGGAGCCCGACGAGCTGCTGATCTTCTCGCTCTTTTTCGATTTCCGTGCGGTCTGCGGCGACGCCGATATCGTGGACGAGCTGCGGCGGCACGTGTTTGCCGACCTGCGCGAGTCGCCTGCGTTCTTTCCGCACTTCGCGCGTGACGCGCTTGGCTTCAAGCCTCCCGTGACGCTGTTCGGGCGCGTGCTGTTCGGCGCGGCGCGGAACACGCCCAAGGGCGCGGTCGACATCAAGGCGGCCGCGCTCCCGGTGGTGGCGTTCGCGCGCCTGTACGCGCTGCGTCACGGCGTGACGCAGACCGGCACGCTGGAGCGTCTGGACGCGCTGGTGGAGGCGGGCG
>JAKJGY010000281.1 GCA_022704145.1 Verrucomicrobiota bacterium | reverse complement strand
GCCGCCAGGAGCGACGCCGCCGCCATCACGGCCACCCCACCGACCATCAGACTCCGAGTGTTCATGAGCCACCTGTCCTTTCCACGTCCCGCACATCATGCATGCGCGCAAATAACCAATTAACGTAATATATTATCGAAACGATGAGCCGCTTGACCAGCGAAAACGGATACGGCGGTTGAGCGGGGCGAGGCGCGATGCGAGCAGAAAAGCTTTGCGCGACTTCGGCTCGCTCAGGCATAATACAAACAAACGTCAGAGTTGTGCCCGTATGCAGATGAGCGCCCAAATCAACCCGCTGTTACTCCTCGCCGCGCCTTGGTTCTGGTCCTCCTTCCTGGCCTGGACCCTGGCCCAGACGATCAAGATGATCACCGGGCTGATCCGCACCGGCCAGGTGGACTTCCGCTACCTCATGAGCACCGGCGGTATGCCGAGCGCGCACTCCGCGATGGTCTGCGGCCTTTCGACCTCGATCGGCCTGACAGAGGGCTTCGACAGCCCGCTGGCCATGCTTGCGGCGGGGTTCGCCGCAATCACCATGTTCGACGCGGCGAGCGTGCGCCGCGCGGCCGGACACCAGGCCCGCGTGCTCAACCTGATGATCGACGAGCTGTTCAAGCAGCATACCCTGCGCCAGACTCGCCTCAAGGAGCTGCTCGGCCACACCCGCAAGGAGGTCTTCGCGGGCATGGCGGTCGGCGTGGCCGTGGCCGTGGCCGTCGTCTATGCGTGGCCCGAAGCCGCCGTGCGCGCCAGAAGCCAGACGCCCGCAGAGGCCAGGGTGCCGCAGTCCAACCCGTAGCGCGCGACGGGCATGCCCGCCGTCGACGATTTCGCCTGAAAGGAGACGCATCATGTTGAAAGGCCTCTCACCGGTCCTCACGCCGGACCTGCTCAAAACGCTCGCCGAGATGGGCCACGGCGACGAGATCGTGCTGGCCGACGCGCACTTCCCGGGCCACACCTTTGGCAAGCGCGTGCTGCGCGCGGACGGCCTGCGCGTCCCGCAGCTCCTGGACGGCATCATCCCGCTCTTCGAGCTGGACAGCTACGCGCCGCCGCTGGTCATGATGGCGGCGGTCGAGGGCGACCAGCTCGACCCCTCGGTCGAGGCCAGCTACCTCGCCGCGATTCGCAAGCATGTGCCGAACCCGCCCGCCGTCTCGCGCATCGACCGCTTCGCCTTCTACGACCGCGCCAAGCTGGCCTACGCCGTGGTCATGACCGGCGAGCTGGCCAAGTACGGCAACATCATCCTCAAGAAGGGCGTCACGCCGTCCGCGTGAGAAACTTTAGGACAACGAACTGATGAGTGTTCCGAATCTTTACAGGCGCCACGCGCCGCTGCTCTTGACCGTAACGCTGGCGCTCGCGCTCGGCGGGAGCGCCGTTTCCGCGCAGGCGCAGGGCCTCTCGGCCGAGCGCCTGATCCAGCTCCGCGAGGACGTGGACCGCTTCAACCCCGAGGCGGCCGCGCGCGCCGTCGAGGACCTCGCCCGGACACATGGCGCCGCGTACGACGGCGCCCGCCACCGCGCGGCCGTCGCGGCGCTGGCCGCGCGCGTCGGCGACGTGCGGCAGGCGCTCGCGGGCGCCGACGCCGGCCGCCAGCGCGAGGCCGAGGCGCTCGTCGAGGCCGCGCGCCAGGCGCTGCTCGCGAACCCGCTGCTCGATTTCGGCTCGCTCTTGGCCGTGCGGCGCGTGATGGACCCGAAGAAGGCGCGGCAGGACATGCGCGGCGAACTCGGCCTCATCGCCCTCAATTCGCACAACCACGTCACGATCCGCAAGACCGGCTGGAAGAACGACATCGTCCGCATCACGGACTTGCGCGGCACGCCGAAGATCGAGAGCCTCTACCGCGGCGACGGCAGCGGCCTGCTCCGCGACCTCGACCTCGATTTCGACGCGCAGCGCCTGCTCTTCACCGGCGTCGGCACCAACCGGAGCCTGGCCCTGTTTGAGTGCCGGATCGATGGGAGCGGCGCGGCCGAGTTGACGCCCGCGGACGCGCCGGACGTGGACTGGTTCGACGGCTGCTACACGCCCGACGGCCGGATCGTGCTCCTCGGCACGGCCGCCTACCAGGGGCTGCCGTGCGAAAACGGCTCCAAGCCCATGGCCCAGCTCTATCTGCTGGACCGCCCGTCCGGCACGCTCCGCCAGCTCACCTACGAGCAGGACAGCGACTACACGCCGACGGTCATGAACGACGGCCGCATCCTCTACACGCGCTGGGAGTACTCGGACACGCCGCACTACTGGTCGCGCATCCTGATGACCATGAACCCGGACGGCACGGGCCAGCTCGCGCTCTACGGCTCGGGCTCGTATTTCCCCACCTGCCTGACCGGCTGCCGCCCCGTGCCCGGCGACCCCCACAAGGTGGTCGGCATCGTGGGCGGGCACCACGACCACTCGGAGATCGGCCGGCTGGTACTGATCGACCCGACCCTGGCCCGCGCCTATCCGTTCAAGTACGACCCGCCGGACAAGGTCTGGGGTCCGGAGTGCCTCGCGCCGCTGCGCATCCTCACCGAGGTGCTGCCGAAGGAGCAGACGGGCATGGTGCACGAGTTCCCCGGTTTCGGCCAGCCCGTGGCGGGCGACGTGTGCGACGGCCAGGTGCAGAACCAGTTCGAGCGCGGCAAACCCTTCTTCGTCTACCCGTTCCCGCTCAGCGACAAGGTCGTGCTGGTCTCGGCCAAGACCCACCGCAACGGGCTCTGGGGCCTCTACCTCGTCGATGTGTTCGACAACATCGTCCGGCTGGCGGAGATCGGCGACGGCGCCCTGCTGGAGCCCGTGCCGCTGGCCGCGCGCCCGCGGCCGCCCGTCTTGCCCGACCGCGTCAACCTGGACGCGAAGACCGCCAGCGTCCACATCGCCGACATCTACAGCGGCCCCGGGCTGCACGGCGTGCCGCGCGGCACGGTCAAGCGGCTGCGCCTCTTCTCCTACCACTTCGCGTATGAGAAGACCGGCGGCCACGAGTCCGTCGGCCTCGACCGCGCGGAGTCGAGCTGGGAGGTCAAGCGGCTGCTCGGGACCGTCGACGTCGAGGCGGACGGCTCGGCGTGCTTCGAGATCCCGGCCAACACGACGGTCTCGCTCCAGCCGCTCGACGCCGAGGGCGCGGCGCTCCAGCTCATGCGCTCGTGGCTGGTCGGCATGCCCGGCGAACGGGTCTCCTGCCTGGGCTGCCACGAGGACAACCGCGCGTCGGTCATGACCGGACGCGCGCTCGCGGACCTCAAGCCGCCGCAGGCGGTCCGGCCCTTCAACGGCCCGGCCCGGCCTTTCGGCTTCGAGAACGAGGTATGGCCCGTCGCCCAGAAATACTGCCTCGGCTGCCACGGCGACGCGGCCAAGGCGCCGGCCCGCGCCACCGACCAGGGCGGCGTGCCGGGAAAAGACCTGCGGCTGGTGATGCGCGACGCGGCCGAGTGCTACCGGATGCTCCATCCGTACGTGCGGCGGCCCGGCCCTGAGAGCGAGCTGCCCATGCACAACCCGCTCGAGTGGCACGGCTCCACCAGCGTGCTGGTGCAGATGCTTAAAAAGGGCCACCACGGCGCGACCCTGGACGCCACGGCCTGGGAGACGCTCTACTGCTGGATTGACCTGAACGCGCCGTGGCGCGGCAAGTGGGGCCCGCCTGAGGTGCGCGGCCACAGCCAGCACGCGCGGCGGCTGGAGCTGAGCCGACGGTACGCCGCAGTCGAGGCCGACCCCGAAACGGAATACGACGCCTGGACGCGGGAGGTACAGGCGCGCGGCGCGCCCGCGCCGGTCGCGCCGCAGCCGTCGGCGCCGCCCGCGCCGGACGCGCTTTCCGTCGCCGGCTTCCCTCTGGACGCCGAGCAGGCGCGCGCCGCGCAGGCCGCGCTGGGCCCCGCGCGCCGCGAGGTGGCGCTGCCCAACGGCGAGATCCTGGCCTTCGTGCGTATCCCGGCCGGCACGTTCGTGATGGGCTCGCTCGACGGGGCCGCGGACGAGCGGCCGCGCGCGGCGGTGCGGATCGCGAAGCCGTTCTGGCTCTCCGAGACC
>JAKJGY010000074.1 GCA_022704145.1 Verrucomicrobiota bacterium | reverse complement strand
GCGGAAGCCCCTCAGGCGCCCGCCGCGCCGTACCGCCGACCCGCAGCTCGGGCAGCGACTGCGATAACGGCGTGACCGGCGACGGCGCCCACGCGCCCGGATAGACGGCCCCCTGCTCCAGGAAAAGCGGCGGACGCTCGGGGGGGTCGAGGTCGATCCCGCCCAGCTCAATACCGGCCACGCGCGCCCCCCCGTCCCCGTTCAGCGTCCACGCGGAGACCGGCTGGCGAAAGACCTGCGCGGAGAGTCCGGGCTCAAGCGTCACATAAGCCGCGCACGACCGCTGCGGACGCGCAAACGTACGCGGCTCATACAGCAGCGCCGAGAGGGGCAGCCCGCCCCACAGCACAAGTGTGACCCCGAGCAGCAGGAAAGCATGCCACCAATACAGGAGGGGGCGCCGCGCCGCGCGCGCCCGGTAACGTCCGTCCGCCCCTACCCGCTGCTGACCCTTGCCGCCCATCCTTCCTCCGCCGTCGCCCCGCCTCACTCCGGTTTCTCGGCCACATTCACGCGCGCCACACCTGCGGCACGCGCCACGTTCACAAACGCCATCACGTCGCCATGCGGCACGCGCCGGTCCGCCAGCAGCAGCAGCTCGCGCCGCCCGTCGAGCGCCACCCGCGCCCGCACCCGCTCGGACAGGGCCGCCAACTGCTCTGGATCGCGCGTCGAGAACCGCTCATCGTCAAAGAAGATCAGCGTCTCGTCACCTCCGGCCACATCCCGCGCCACCGCGATCATCAGCGCCGTCATCTTGGCGTTCAGGCCTTCGCTCAACGGCGCTGCGGGCAGGTCGAAGATCACGCCCGGCGCCACCACCGACCGTCCGTGGACGGCGAAAAGCAGCACGGCGATCACCAGCACGTTCAGCCAGGGCACCGCTGCCAGGAGCGTGTGCGCCCAGACCCCGCCGAAGCGGTAGACGCTCCGATGCTGGCGCACGAGTCCGATCCAACTGCCCTTCGTCTGCGCGATCATACCGGCCCCCTCACAGCATCGACGTGTCCTGCTTCGTCAGATAGGCGACGATCTCCGATGCGGCCGCCTCCATGTCCAGCACGATCCGCTCGATACGGACCAGCAGCAACGCGTACATCGCATGGCACGGGATCGCCACCAGCAGGCCCATCGCCGCCGCGACCAGCGCCTGCATGACACCCGCCGTGAGATTGGCGTTCTGCACGACCGGCGCCTGCTCGTTCAGCGTCCGGACAACCTCCATCACCCCCAGCAAGGTGCCCAGAAGCCCCAGCAACGGCGCGATCTGACACGTGACCGCGATAGATGCCAGCCGCCGCTCGAGCCGCGAGATCTCGGCGCGTCCGGTGTTGTCGACCGCCTCGCGAACCGCCTCGCGCGAGCCCTTACGGTGGCGGATCGCGGTCAGCACCACAGCCGCCACCGGCCCCGGCGTCTCCTCGCAGAGCATCATCGCCTCCTCCGCGTTCCCGTTCTCCAGCACGTTGCAGACGCCCTTGAGAAAATCGCTCGCGTCAATCTGCGCGCGGCGCAGGTGCAGCAGCCGTTCGAAGAAAACCGCGACCGCAGCGACCCCCAAGCCGAGAAGCAGCCAGAACACCGCGCCGCCCTGTAACACCGCCGACATAGAGAACCTCCCCCGCGCCCGCCCGGCGCCACCGCCTTACGACCTCTTTTTGCGCAGGCGCGCGATCCGGTGGCGCGCCTCCTCCTCACCCGGCAGGCCCGACTGCGCGGCGCGCTGCAAGACGCTCACCGCATGCTCGGGCTGCCCCTTCTGCTCAAACAGATCCGCCACGCTGAACGCGGCCCGCATGTAAAGGCTGGCGCTGGCGTCATCCGTCCAACCGCCGTGCGCACGCTCCTCCTGATACCGCAGCAAGACCTCGGCGTAATACTGGCTGATCGCCTCGTCCACGCGCTTCATCTTCTCCAGGCAGCGGCCGACCTTGTAATTCAGGCTCAGCGTGAGCGCTGGCGCGAGGCCCGGCTGCGTCAGCAGTTCACGGTAGGCGGCCAGCGCCTCCTGATAACGTTGGGGCGAGTCCGCCCCCAGCGCGAACAGGCAGTCGCCCCGACGTAACCTCGCCTGCGCGCCCCAGTCACCGTCCGGCTCCTGTGCCATCACCTGGTCCAGCAGCAGCACGGCCTCGGCGAAACGGGCCAGCTCCACAAGCGCGTCCGCCTGGACCAGCCGCCCCTCCGCCAGACGGCGGCTCGCGGGATACTCACGCACCAGCCGCGCCACCAGTTCGACAGTCCCTGTGAAGTCCGCCTCGCCGAACGCCGCGCGCGCGGCCCAGAGCAAGGCCGCGTCAGCCCACGCATGCGCGGGCCAGCGCGCCACATACTCGGCGAAGCGGCGCCGCGCCTCGGCGTACCGCCCCCGGTTGAACTCCAGCTTGCCCAGCCATAACGTCATGTCCGGCTGCCGCGCCGACTCCGGAAAATCCAGCAGGAAGGCCGCGCCCGCCTCGCGCGCCTCCTTGTCACGGCCCAGCCCGTACAGGCAGAGCGCGAGCAGGAACCGCGCCTCGTCGCGCCTTGACGCATCACCCTCGGCCACGGCTGCGAAATCCTGCATCGCCTGTTCGAAGCGGTAGGTCCGGTAGTACACCTTGCCGCGCCCCATCAACGCCTCGGCCTGGATCGGTCTCTGCGGAAACACGGCCAGCACCTCGGTATAGGTGGCCAAGGCCTCGTCATACGTGTCCGACGCCGCCTGCAGCGCCGCCAGGCGCAGGAGCGCCTGCGGCGCCACTTCGCGCTCCGGCTGAGCCACGGCCGCCGCGCGGTAGGCGGCGGCGGCCTCGGCACGCAGCCCCGCCCGCTCCAGCGCGTCGGCCCGCTGGAAGCGCGCGCGGTCGGCCAGGGCGGCCTGCGGCAGCTCGTCGGCCAGCCGCGCGTAGGCCTGGGCGGCCTCGGAGAAGCGGCCGTCGGCCAACAGGGCGTCACCCTGCTTGAACAGGCACTCCGCCCGCACCGTCTCGTTTGAGGCCAGCTCGGCGGCGCGCTGAAACACGCCGCCCGCCTCGGTGTACCGGCCGAGGCGCAGCAACGCCCAGCCGCGCCCCTGCAGCACGCGCGCGTCCAGCGAAGAGGACGGGTAGGTCTCGAGAAAGATCCGGTACTCGGTCGCCGCGCGCTCGGGGCGGTTCGCCTGCAGCAGCGAGTCCGCCAGCTTGAGCTGCGCCTGCATCGCGTCCGGCTGCTCAGGGAACTCGCGCACCAGGGCCTTGACGATCCCTTCGCCCTCGTCAATCGTCTCCGGCGACGCGCCGAGCAGGTCGCCCAGCCGGAAACCCGCCAGCCGCCGCGTCTCCGGCTGCTCGGCGCGCTCGTAGGCGCTGCGGGCGTACGCGAGGGCCTCATTGGTCTTACCCCCGTTCAGCGCGAAAACACTCATCTCCACCAGCGCCTGGACGCGCGCGGCCTCGCTGGCGCGCTCGTTCATCGCAAGCTGACTCAGCACCCGCGTCGCGTCGGCCGGCTTGCCGAGCTGCAGCAGCAGACGCCCCCGCAGCAGCGCGCCGTCATCGGCCGCAGGCCCGGCCAGCCCCAGGTCGGCCTGGGCCTTGAGCACATCGAGCGCCTCGGCCGCCTGCCCGGCGCCGCTCAGCACCAGCGCGCGCTCAAGCGCATTCTCGGCCCGCACCGCCGCATTGGTCGAGGTCCGGTCACAGGCCGCGTACAGCGCCAGCGCTCCGGTGAGATCGCCTGAGGCGCGACGCGCCCGCGCCGCAATACGCAACAGCGCCTCGGCGTACGCTGGCGCCAGCCGGGCCACAGCGTCCTCCGCGACCCGCGACGCCTCGGTCGGGCGCCCCGACGCCAGCAGCGCCTGCGCCCGCCACACCACGAAAGGCCCAGGGTCACGCGCGGCCTGGACGACCGCCGTATAGCGGTCAAGCGCCGACAGCGCCTCGTCTGGCTGTCCCTGCTCATACAGCGCCTCGACCAGCACCCGGAGCGGCTCCGAACGGTCACCCTCGGCCGACAGCAGCGCCCGCTGGGCGTGCGCCTGCGCGATCGGGTACAGCCGCTCCTGCAGCGCGGTGCGCGCCGTAGACAGGTCGTCGGCCAGCGCAGCGGCAGCCGAAACCGCCGTCCACACCAGCACACCGCCGGCCATCCGCCGCATCCGTCCGCCTGTCCGCTCGACCGCCATCACGCCCTCCCGACCTCGTTACCGGTTATGATGCCACGGAAACCCCGAAAGGTCGATACGAAAGACCGTGCCGAAGGGGGCCGCGCCGCACGCACGGGCGGGCGACACCGCGGCACAAAAAAGGGCGCCCCGGAATGTTCCGGGACGCCCTCCGTACGCTCGGCCGCAGGCCGCGCGCGAGGCTTACGCCTTCGGCAGGTTCGCCAGCGCCTGGAGCATGTCGTAGCTGTCCTTGAAGGACGCCTCGGCACGCTGCAGCATGGCGTTCGCGTCGGGATTGAGCTTCAGGAGCTGCTTGAAGCGGTTCTCCTTCAGCGCGGTCTCGGCGAACGACTGCGTCGGCGCCTTGCTGTCGAGCTGCAGCGGGTTCTTGCCCTCTGCGGACAGCTCCGGATGATAGCGGTACAGCGGGAAGTGCCCCGTCTCGACCGCGATCTTCTGGTGCTCCAGGCCGTCGCTCATCTCGATGCCGTGCGCGATACAGTGCGAATACGCGATAATGATCGCCGGGCCGTCATAGGCCTCAGCCTCCACAAAGGCCTTGACCGTGGCGGCGGCGTTCGCACCCAGGCTGACCTGCGCGACGTAGATATTCTTGTACGTCATGGAGATCATGCCGAGGTTCTTCTTCATCTGCGGCTTGCCGGCCGCCGCGAACTTGGCGATCGCGCCGAGCGGCGTGGACTTGGAAGCCTGCCCGCCCGTGTTCGAGTAAACTTCGGTGTCGAGCACCAGGATCTTGATGTTGCGCCCGGAGGCCAGCACGTGGTCGAGGCCGCCGTAGCCGATATCGTAGGCCCAGCCGTCACCGCCGATCGCCCACACCGACTTACGCACGAGATAGTCCGCGACCCCGGCGAGGTTCTTGCCGATCGGCCCCTGGCAGCCGCAGGCGCCGATCTGGCGCTTCAGCTCCGCGACCAGACCGCGCATCGCCTCGACGCCATCGGAGGTCTTCTGCTCGGTCTCCTTGATCTTCTGGGCCACCGCCTTGAGGGCCGCAGGCGCCTGCTCAGCGGCGATCACCTGGTCGAGCAGCTCCAGCGCGTAGGCGTTGAGCTTGTCGGCCGTGAGGCGCATGCCGAGCGCGAACTCCGCGTTGTCCTCGAAGAGCGAGTTGGCCCAGGAGGGCCCGCGCCCGTCCTCGCGCTGACAGTACGGCGTGGTCGGCAGGTTGCCGCCATAGATCGACGAGCAGCCGGTCGCGTTGCCGATCAGCAGGCGGTCGCCCGTAAGCTGGGTCAGCAGCTTGATATACGGCGTCTCGCCGCAGCCGGCGCACGCGCCGGAGAACTCAAACAGCGGACGCTTGAGCTGGCTGCCCTGGATCGTGAACGGATTGATCTTCGTGCAGTCCGCCTCCGGCAGTCCGAGGAAGAACTTCCAGTTGGCGGCCTCAGGGGCGCGCAACGGGATCTGGGCGGCCATGTTAATGGCCTTCTTCGCCGGGTCGGCCTTGTTCTTGGCCGGGCAGCGCTGAACGCAGAGACCGCACCCCGTGCAGTCCTCCGGCGCCACCTGGATGGTGTACTTGAAGCCCGGGAAGGCCTTACCGACCACACCCTTGGCATCCGCGCTCTTGAAGGTGGCCGGGGCCGCAGCGAGGGCGGCGGGGTCATACACCTTACCGCGGATCGAGGCGTGCGGGCAGACCAGCGAGCACTGCATACACTGGATGCAGGTGTCGGGCTCCCAGGCCGGGATCTCGGTGGCGATATTGCGCTTCTCCCACTGCGTCGTCGCGGTGGGCCAGGTGCCGTCGTTGGGGATCTTCGAGACGGGCAACGCGTCGCCGCGCTGCGCCATGATCTCGGCGGTCACGGTCTTCACGAACTCGGGCGCCTCGTCCGAGACGACCTTGGGCATCTTGATCTTGCCGGCCGGGGCGGACGGGTAGTTCACCTGCTTCACCGCGTCGGCCGCGGCGTCGATCGCATCCCAGTTCATCTTGACCACGGCGTCGCCCTTGTTGCCGTAGCTCTTCTTGGCCGCCTTCTTCAGGGCGTTGATCGCCTCGTCCGAGGGCAGGATGCCGGAGATCTTGAAGAACGCCGTCTGCATGATGGTGTTGATACGGCCGCCGAGCTTCAGCTCGTGATCCAGCTTGAGGGCGTTGACCACGTAGAACTTCAGCCCCTTGTCAATGATCTGCCGCTCGATCTCGTCCGGCATCTTGTCCCACACCTCGTCAGCCTCAAAAGGCGACGCGAGCAGGAAGGTGCCGCCGGGCTTGATGTTGGCGAGCATGTCGTACTTCTCAAGGAAGGAGAAGTTGTGGCAGGCCACGAAGTCCGGCTTGGTGCAGAGGTAGGTGCTACGGATGAGCTGAGGCCCGAACCGCAGATGCGAGACCGTGATCGCGCCCGCCTTCTTCGAGTCGTACACGAAGTAGCCCTGGGCGAAATTGTCGGTGTCCTCGCCGATAATCTTGATCGAGTTCTTGTTCGCGCCGACGGTGCCGTCCGAGCCGAGCCCGTAGAACATGCACTCCTTACGGCCCTCGTCAGCCAGGGAGAAGCCGGCTGGGACGGCCAGGCTCAAGCCCGTGACGTCATCGTTGATGCCGACCGCGAAGTGGTTCATCGGCTGGCCGCTCTTGGCGTTGTCGAAGACCGCCTTGACCATCGCGGGGTTAAACTCCTTGGAGCCCAGGCCGTAGCGGCCGCCGTAGGTCGGGATCCAGCTCTTGATCTCCGCAAGCTTGTACTGCATGATCTCGCCGATGGCGGTGCGGACGTCGACATAGAGCGGCTCGCCCACGGCGCCCGGCTCCTTGGTGCGGTCGAGCACGGTGAGCGTCTTGACGGTCTTGGGGATCGCCAACGCGAAGGCCTTGGCGTCGAACGGACGGAACAGGCGCACCTTGATCACGCCGTACTTCTCGCCCTTCTTGGCCAGCTCCTCCACCGTCTCGTGCACGGTCTCGGCGCCCGAGCCCATGATCACGACCACGTGTTCGGCGTCCGGCGCGCCGACATAATCGAAGAGGTGGTACTGACGCCCCGTGATCTTGGCGAACTTATCCATGGCGTTCTGCACGATGCCGGCCGTCGCGTTGTAGAACGCGTTGACCGTCTCACGGCCCTGGAAGTAGACGTCGGGGTTCTGCGCCGTGCCGCGGATCACCGGATTCTCAGGATTCAAGGCGCGGGCGCGGTGCGCGGCCACCAGGTCGTCGTCGATCATGGCGCGGATGTCCTCGCGGCTGACCGCATCGATCTTCTGCACCTCGTGGGAGGTGCGGAACCCGTCGAAATAGTGCAGGAACGGCACGCGCGACTCGAGGGTCGCGGCGTGGGCGATCGTCGCCAGGTCCATGACCTCCTGCACGCTGTTGGAGCAGAGCATCGCGAAGCCGGTCTGGCGGCAGGCCATCACATCGCCGTGGTCGCCGAAGATCGAGAGGCCCTGCATCGCGAGCGCGCGGGCGGTCACGTGGAAGACGGTCGGAGTCAGCTCGCCGGCGATCTTATACATGTTGGGGATCATCAGCAGCAGGCCCTGAGAGGCCGTGAACGTCGTGGTGAGCGCGCCGGTCGCCAGCGCGCCGTGCACCGCGCCCGCCGCGCCGCCCTCGGACTGCAGCTCGATCACGTGAGGCACGGTGCCCCAGATGTTCTTCACGCCCTTGGCGGCCCACTCGTCCGACCATTCGCCCATCGGCGAGGAAGGGGTGATGGGATAGATCGCGGCGACTTCGCTACACGCGAAGGCGACTTCAGCGGCGGCCTGATTGCCGTCAACCATGATTTTCTTCGACATTGTGAGTTCTCCTTAAAAAAGTGAAGCGCGCCCGGCTCGCCGGACGCGCGTATGGGGGGTTACTTCTTGAGCGCGGCGCGTACCTCGCCGAGACGGCCGGCCGAGCCGAGCAGGACGTTCTTCGCGGCGATAAACTTCGCGTACTCGGGGATGAAGACCTTGCCGGGATCGCGCAGATCGAACTTCTCCGGGTGGTCGCGGAAGAACTCGCGGTGCACGCGGCACCACACCAGGCGGCCGTCGGTGTCGATGTTGATCTTGGTGACGCCCAGCTTGGCCGCGCCCAGGAACTGCGAGGCGTCGACGCCGCTCGCGCCCTTGATCTCGCCGCCCGCCGCATTGATCCGCGCCACCTCGTCCTGCGGGACGGAGGAGGAGCCGTGCATCACCAGCGGGAAACCGGGCAGGCGCTTCTGGATCTCCGCGAGGATGTCGAAGCGGAGCTTCTGGTCGCCGTGGAACTTGAACGCGCCGTGCGAGGTGCCGATCGCGCAGGCGAGCGAGTCGCAGCCGGTCTGCTTCACGAAATACTCGGCCTCTTCCGGCTTGGTGTAAACATGGTCGGCGGCATGGACGTCCTCCTCCACACCCTTGAGCAGCCCCAGCTCGGCCTCGACCACCAGCCCCTTGGCGTGGGCGGCGTCCACGACGCGCTTGGTGATCTCGATGTTCTTCTCGAGCGGATGGTGCGAGGCGTCGATCATCACCGAGCTGTACACGCCCGAGCTGATGCAGTCCATGCAGGTCTCCTCATCACCGTGATCCAGATGCACCGCGAAGACGGCATCGGGGAAGATCTCGTCGGCGGTGGTCATCATCATCTCCAACATCCGCTTGTGACTGTAGGAGCGCGCGCCCTTGGAGAGCTGCACGATGAAGGGCGCCTGGCTGTCGACGTTGCCCTTGAAGAGGCCCATCGTCTGCTCGAGATTGTTGATGTTGTACGCCCCGATGGCGTACTTCCCGTAGGCTTGCTGGAAAAGTTCCTTGGTCGTGACGATCATGGCTGACTCCATTCGTTAGTTCCGGCCGGCCGCGTCCGTACGTACGACCGCGCCCATGCAGCGAAAGAAAGGTTACATAATTTAACCGAAACGTCAGGGTTCGGCAAGCGCAAACCCGGGCACCCAACCGGTTTGCGTCCCTCCTGAAAGGAAACCGGTTGCCCATGCGCCATAACCGCGCTATAGTAACCACATTGGGCTTAGCTCTGTCGCCCTGAAACCGGAAGCTGAAGGAGAGTGACTCGATGAGGACTGGGATGACCTCCGCTGGACGCCTGACCTGTTTGTTCGCCCTGCTCGCGCTCGCGCCCGCCACCTGGACGGGCTGTAAACCCTCGCCTGAGAAACAGGCCGCGCGCGAGCAGAAACTGCTCATGGAACTCGACGCCCTCCTGGCCCAGACGCAGGACCTTCAGGGTCAAGGGCGCCTGCCTGACGCCCAGAAGCAGATCGACAAAGCCCTGGCCGATAAGCGCTTCGCACCCCATCGCAACCGTCTGCTCGAGCAGAAGCTCTCGCTGCTGTTGGCCCTCCCTGACGAGGCTGCGGCAGCCTCCCTCATCCTCCCGCTCTGGAAGCAGGACGAGGCGTTCGCGAGAATCCTCTCGGAACGCCTTTTCGGCCACTTCCAGTCGCTCAACAACCCCGCCGCCGGCGCCGCCTGGAGTGCGCGTCTGCTGGATACGGTGACGACCCTCGGCACCGAATCGCGCGAGCAGATCCTCGGCTGGCTGCTCACGGCCTCGGTCGCCGCCGCCGACCCGACGGTCGCCCGGACCGCCGTCGATCGTGTCCTGAGCCTGCTGCCGGCCGACCGCGCCGCTGCGCTGCTGCAGGGTGCGTTCGACCGGTTGCTCGACACCGGCCAGCAGGCCGTGGCGGCACCTCTCGCGGCCCATGTGGCCTCACGGAGCACCGCCGAGCCCTTCGCCAACCTGGTCGCCTCCGTCAACCTGCGCTGCGTGCTGGCCACCGGAAACTGGCCCACCTTCCCCGAGGCGTTCGCCACCTGCGTGGCCCGTTTGCCCGACGCCCAGCTCGCGGGCCATATGCGGCCGGCCTTCCTCGCGCTTAAGAAGGCCAACCAGCCCGCCCTGCTGGAGCAGGCCTGCCACACCGTCCTCTTCACGGCCGCCGCCAAGACCAACGCCGCCAACTTTGCCGCCCGTCTCTGGATCGAATCCGGCTTCGCCGTCGACAAGCGCAGTTTGCCAAGCCGCCTTAACACCCTGCTGGACCAGGGCCTCTCGCCCGTCCCGGTCGGAGGGCTGTTTGACCGCTATTTCTACGAGACCATCAACGACCTTGAACTGGTCCGCACCCTCTGTGCAGTCGGCGAGCGTATCCTCGCTCACTGTTCGGACACGAACACGATCAACAACCTGAAGGTCAAGCTGCTCGACGGCTCGTTTATTGTCGAGGATTACGACCTGACAATCCAGATGCTGGAGGCGAAGATCCCCGGCAAGGACGACGCCTGGCACGCTATGGCCCTTCCCAAGGTCAAGGCGCATCGCGCGATGGCGCGCAAGGAGCCGCGCGAGGCGGTCAAACATTTCCGCGCCTACATGGACTACTGGATCCAGTCAGACCAGCAGGAAGAGTATGATCCCACCTCCGGGATCGCCTACAGCCGCGAGTGGATCCTCGGACGTAACGCAAACAGGATCGCCGACCTGCTCGAGACCGTCCCCGACAAGGCTGCCGCAGACCAGGCGCGCGCCGAGGCCAAGGCCTACTTCAAGGTGGCCATCGAGAAGGCCGCCCCTGACGCCGAGGCCACCAAGCTGATCCTTGAGGAGACCAAGGGCCTCGGGCTGTAAACGCGTCTCGTCCGGAAGGGCCGCCGCAACACGCCGCGTCAGAACTCGCGGATGCGCGCGAAGCGGGCCAGGCTGTCAGCCAGACCGCCCTCGCGGTTCCGCAGCCGCCACACGCGGGCGTGCTCGGCCATCACCTCGTCCACCTCGTGCGCCCAGGCGTGCCGCGTCGCCGGCAGGGCCGCGCCGCCGGCCAACAGGGCCAGGCCGCGGTGGCAGGCCGCGCGCAGCAGCCGCACGGCCTGCCACGCCTCCTGCACGGCTAGTTCGGCCGACACCGGCAGACGCGCCGCCACCTCGCCGACCTTCTCCAGCGCCGCGCCCAGCGTCGCGGGCGTCACGCCGGCGGCAGGGGGCCGCGACACCGGTCCGGCAAGGATCTGAAACAGCTCCGTGCCGTTCCCGCGCAACGCCCCGCACAGCCGATAGACCTCGCCCAGCTCCAGCAAAGCAGCCCCCACACCGCTCCCCGCCACACGATCCACGGCCTGCTCCAGGGGGAGGTCGCGGTTGCGCTCCGTATCCCACGCCAGCGCCGCGCCGTACACAAAGCCCGCGTAGCTCACCGCCAACGGCTGCCAATGTCCGCCGTCGCCCCAGTCCGTCACCAGATAGCCGCACGCCCCGTGCCGCCGTCCGTTCTCCGCGGCCGCGAGGAGGTTCGCCCGCATGTTGGCGGTGCGCCCGGCCAGGCTGTTCCAGGACGACGTCCCCGGGCATACATAGAACGGCACGCCCGAGCGCGCGAACAGCGCCCCATGCGCGTCAAACGGGTGCTCGGCCTCGTACCCCCACTCCAACGCAACCGCCTCCTGCGGCAGCTCGGGCACCAACTCGGGATAACGGATGATGATGTCGCCCCAGAACAGCATCCGCCGCTCCCTCGCCCGCACCAGCCGGTGGATCGTCTTCAGAAAATCGAGATACACCCGCCCCTCGCCCTCCCGCCGCACGCGCTCCGCCGAACGCCCCTCGCCCCGCAGGTCAAAGGTCTCGTCACACCCGACATTGAAGAGGCGTGACGAGAAATTCGGCAGGAGCTGGTCGTAGAGGTCCTCAAGGAGGGCCACGCTACGCGGATCCGTCGGACAGAGCGAGGTCGGCTGCTCGCGAACCCCGCCCCACGGCAGCGGCGCACCGCCCTGCGGCAGCTCCGCAAGGTGCCGGTAGCCGGGGAGCGTCAGCCAGCGCTCCAGATGGCCGAAGGAGTTCTGGTTGGGAACCAGCTCCATGTGGCGCGCGCGGCAGTAGACGTCCAGCGACCGGACTTCCTCCGGCGTCATCGGGCTCGCGTCACGCCAGACCGCCTCATGGCCGCGATAGGCGAAGGCGTGCTCCGTGTAGAGCTGCAACTGGTTGACCTTAAGCCCGGACAGCAGCTCCACCAGGCTGAAGAGCGTGGACATCGTCGGCACCTTGTCCCGGCTGATGTCCAGCATCACACCCCGCACCGGATAATCGGGCGCATCCTCGATCCGGCAGCACGGCAGCGCGCCGTCCGCCGTCAGGCGGCGGAGCTGGGCGAGCGTCACCCCCGCATAATAGAGCCCGGCCTCGTCCTGCGCCTCCGCGCGGACGCCCTGCGGCGTGACCGCCAGCCGGTACGACTCCGCCCCGGCCACAGCCGGCACAAGTCGGGCCTCGCACACGCCGGGCCGCGCGCACATACCCTCGCCCGGCTCGACCCTCCGCGGCCGCGGCACCAGGCTCTCGAAGACCGACCGCATGGGTGTCCTCTCTAGCGGGCCGCCCTCTGCCGCACCACCTCATAGAGCGCGACCGCTCCGGCCACGCCGGCGTTGAGCGAGGCCACGCGCCCCTTCATCGGCAGACAGGCGACGAAGTCACAGCTCTCCCGCACCAGCCGCGAGACACCGCTGCCCTCACTGCCGACCACCAGCCCCACCCGGCCCTTAAAGTCCACCGCCGTGTGCGGCCGGGCGTCGGGCCCGAAGTCCAGCGCGGTGAGCCAGGCCCCGCAGTCCTGCAGCTCCTTCATGGCACGGACGAGGTTCACGACCTTCGCGACACGCAAGTGCTCGGAGGCCCCCGCCGAGGCGCGCACCACGCCCGGCGTGACACCGGCGGCGCGGTCTTCAGGCAACACCACGGCCGTGACCCCGACGGCGTCGGCCGTGCGCAGCAGCGAGCCGACATTCTGAGGGTCCTCAATATGGTCGAGGAACAGCACCAGCGCGTGCTCGTCCGCCTTCACATCATGCGCCACCTGCTCCAGCGCGATATACGGGAACCCGCCCGTGCGCAGCGCCACACCCTGATGGTGCCCCCCGTCGCACAGCGTGTCGAGCGCCTCGCGTTCCAGCGCCTTGAACGGGATGCCTGCGCGCAGCAGCAGCGCACGCAGCTCCGCCACTTCGGGCGCGTCGCGTCCCTCGGTTGGCAGCACGGCCTCGTACAGGTGACGGCGGGCCGCACGCAAGACCTCCAGCACCGGCCGCCTGCCGTAGATCCATTCGCCACGCTCCGCCACCGCCCCGTGCCCGCCGGGCCGGAAATCCTTATAAGCCTTGCCCTTCGCCCTCATTCCACGCCTCCGTCCGATGCGCAAGCACCGCCAGAAGCGCGACGCAGGCGGTGTCGGTCCGCAACGTGCGCGCGCCCAACGAGCAGCGCGTAAAACCACGCGCCTGAAGCAGGCGCAGCTCATACTCCGTCCAGCCGCCCTCCGGGCCGACCGCCAGCAGCGGGCGCGCGCCGACGCCGCCGTCCGCCAGACCCGCGCACGGCCCGGGATGGGCCAGCAGCCTGCGCGAGCCTGGGAAGAGGCTGTCCAGCTCATCCTCCACAAACGGCTTGAAGCGCGGCCGCACGAGCACCTCGGGCAACCGCGTGAGGCAGGCCTGCGTGAGACCCTCGACCAGCAGCGGCCGATATGCGGCCGGATCGAGCCACTGGCTGCTGAAGTAGCATTTCTCGACCCGGCTGGCGTTCAGGATCACGACCCGCCCGAGACCGAGCGCGGCGAGCTGGGGCCAAAGCCGCTTGAGCGCCTTAGGCCGGGGCGCCGCCAGCAGCAGGTCGCACCAGGGCGCAGGAGCGTGGCCGGTGTGCGACGGCCTCAGCCTCACGCGACCCGGCGCGACCTCCAAGACCTCCGAAGTGCCGACGGGGCCGTTCACCGTACCGGTCCTGACCGTACGACCCGCCTGCGCGTGCAGCACCTGCACGAGATGCGCGGCGCGCCCGTCCGCCAGCGTGACGGTCCCGTCCGCCAGCAGCTCCTCCGGCTCGATCAGGATCAGGTTCATAGCTCAGTCGATCTCGCCGCCCATGTCGAGGTCGTTCAGGTCGATCTCGCCGCTGAAGACGAACTTGACCGAACCGGTCAGGGTCAGGCCCGTACACTTGTGATGGCGCCAGTCGCCGTCGACGGTCAGCTCATAGCCGGAGGAGGTCTTGACTTTTGCGGGCAGGGTGAACATGGCGGTCTCCACGGCCACCACCACACACGCCACGGCACCCGTGCCGCAGGCGCCGGACTCCGCCTCGACGCCCCTCTCGTACGTGCGCATGGTCATACGGTTCGGTGCACGGAACGAGACGAAGTCCACATTCGTGCCCTCCGGAGCGAAGGCGGAGTGAAGTCGCAGCTTACGGCCCAGCTCCTGCACATCCACCGTGCTGATGTTCGGGACCTGAACCACAAAATGCGGCACGCCTGTGTTGATGAAGTCGCCCCTCACGGTCTCGTCGCCGACCTTCAGGGAAACCCCGTAATTGCGCTTGGCGGGTTCAGGCATCCAGACGCAGACGACACCCCGGTCAAGCACCTGGGCGTCGACAAGCCCGCACATCGTCTCCATGGTCAGGGCGGCGCCGCTGGCGCCGATCGACTGCGCGAAAGCGGCCGCGCAGCGCGAGCCGTTGCCGCACATTTCAACCTCGGTCCCGTCCGGATTCAGAAACCGCATCCTGAAATCCGCGCGGTCCGAACGCTGAACCAGGATGATCCCCTCGCACCCGACGCCCGTGCGACGGCTGGCGAGGGCCGCCATCAGGAAGTGATCCTCCCACGGCACCTCGCCCTGACGGTCGTCAATCAGCACGAAGTCGTTGCCCGCCCCGTGCATCTTTGTGAACGCGAGCTTCATCGGCCCCTCCCCTCGCACGTTAAGGATCGTTATGCCCGAAGATCCTCATGAACCGCGTACGCAGGTCGCCCTCCGTCTCCATCGGCAGATCCCCGTTGCCCATCTGACCGACCAGGTCGGCCAGGATATTGAGCGCCTCATCCAGCACGACGTCATCCTCGTCGCCTTCCTTGCGGGCCGCAGCCGACTCCTCTTCCTCAAGCTTGCGCATCTCGCTCTCCGCCTTCATGATCGCGCGGCGCGCCTGAAGCTCGAGTGGCACCGTCTGCTGGCGGTTCAGCTCCTGGATGTGCCTTGAGAGGGCGCAGTAGCGCGTGTAGCGCGGGTTGGCGGCCAGCCGCTTGGCGGAGCGGGCCTTCAGCTCGGGGACGACCTTCGGCGTATCCGCGACCGGCACATACAGCGCGCTCTCCACCTGCGACCACGGCAGCGCGCCCGGAAGCTTGTCCTCGCCGATGTCCAGGCCCTCGAGCAGCGACGGGATCACGATATCCGCCGCGACGCCCTTGCGCTGGGTCGAGGCGCCGTTGATCCGGTAAAAACTGGCCGTCGTGACCTTCATTGATCCGTTGCGCTCGGCGCCCAACTGCATGACCGTCTGGACGGTGCCCTTGCCGTGCGACTGCGTATCCCCGACAAGCACCGCGCGCCCGTAATCCTGCAAGGCGCCCGCCACAATCTCCGAGGCTGAGGCCGAGGCCCGGTTGATGAGCACCACCATCGGACGACGGAAGGCGATCGCGGGATCGAGGTTCGGCACCGGCAGCACCAGGAGCTGGCGCGCCTCGCGCACCTGCACCACCGGCCCGCTGCGCACGAAGAGCCCCACGAGGCTGACCGCCTCGCGCAGCGACCCCCCGCCATTATTACGCAAGTCGAGGATGATCCCGGCGACGTTCTCACTGTTGAAGCTCGCAAGCTGTTTGGCCACATCCAGCGTCGCGCTGCGGAAGCCGGGCTGGTTAGGCCGCTTGTCCATCGTGCCATAGAAGGTGGGAAGCTTGACCACGCCGAGCTTGAGGGCCGCCCCGTCCGGCAGGGTCACGCGCGCCACGCGCCCGGTCGCGGCCTGTTCCTCAAGTTTAATCTCATCGCGGACGAGATCAACGCGCTTCGTCGTAGCCCCGCTCGGGTCAGAGGCCGGAATCACGTCCAACACGACTTTCGTGCCTTTGGCGCCGCGGATCTTGCGCACCGCCTTGTTGAGCGGCCAGTGCACGATATCCTCGACCGGCCCCTCGCCCTGGCCCACGCCGATGATCCGGTCTCCCGGCACCAGGCGGATCTCGCGCTTGTCGCGCTCGGCCGGGCCGCCGGGCAGCAGCTCCGTGATCTTCGCGGTTCCGTCCTCAGAGCGCAACTGAGCGCCGATCCCGCACAGGGAGAGGTTCATGTCGATGTCGAAATCCTCCTTACGCATCGGCGACATGTAGTCCGTATGCGGGTCGTAGGCGGCCGCGACGGCGCTGAGGTAGCGTTGCAGGATCGTCTCCTCGTCCATATCCCGGAAGACGCCGAGAAACTGCCGGTAACGCTTGTTGATCGACTCCTCGGGCGTGCCAAGGGGGTCGTCGTCGCCGTCACGGGCGGACTTCTTCTTGGCGTCGGGCGCGTTTGTCGCCGTTGCGGCCGCAAGCTCCTTGCCGATCACCTGCGCCAGATACTCGTTCTTCACGCGCTTACGCCACAGCTCGTCCTGCTCCTGCCTTGTGGCGGGCCAGGGCTGCTCTTTCCGTTTCCAGACGTACGACTCGTCGACCGTGAACGTGAACCCCTGAGACAGCAGGTTAGAGACAGCCGCGCACCGCTCCTCCAGCCGCTGGCAGAAGATCCGGTGGAGATCATACGGCAGGGTGACGTCGCCCGAACGGACAGCGTCATCGATGCGCGTCGACCAGTTGGTGAAGGCGTGGATGTCGCCCTGGAGAAAGAAACTGTGATCCGGATCGAACGAGTTCACCAGATTCGTCCAAGCCCGCTGCGAGACGGCGTCGTCGAGCGGGAATTGCAGCAGATGCGAGGAGGGCAGCATGCGCCCGACCTTCTGTGCGATCTCACCATAATGCGGCTGGGGCACGAGCGCCTTCGAGCCTGGCTCCGCAGCGACCGCCGACACCCACACGCAGGCGACCAGGAACGCCCACCCGACAAGACCTCGTTTGCTCATGCGTCCTTCCGTTCCAACACGCGTACGATCCGCTCCAGATCTTCCGCCGTGACATGGCGCGACCGCTCCAGCAGCAGCGGCAGCAGCTCCTTCGCGTTACAGACCCACACATCCCGCACACGCACCGCACCGCCCGCCAACGTGTTACTGGCGAAACAGACCACCGGCACACAGGCAGGCACAGCCCCGATCCGTTCGCCCAGAAACGCCATCAGCTCGCCGCACGCGGCATACGCCTGGGCCACCGGCGCACGGCTGGGGGCCGCCCCGTCCACGCGCACCTCTCCCTCCTCCACCGTCACCGCGCCCGACCAGAACTTGGTCTCGATCACAAAGAAGCCGGTGGGGCCCACCACCACATGGTCGATACCGCCCGACGCCACACAGGGAAGGTCATGAAAGACATGGTACCCGCCTGGCAACCCCTCGAGCAGCAGCGCCACCCGCTCCTCGCCGCGCGCGCCCTTGAAGTAGCCCTCCACGCCGCGCAGGCAGTGGAGCGTCGCCCAGGCCAGCAGCACCGCCGCAACCAGCAGGCCTGCGCCGAGGCCCGCCGGGTTGACCGCAGGCAGCCACAGCCCTGCCAGGACGCCAGCCAGGAACACCGCCGCCAAAAGTGGCCACAGCGCCCGCAGCACCCCTCGAGCACGGGCATGCTCGCCCGGCACCCCCTGCACACTCGCTTGTTTTGCCTCGCTCATAACCCATCCGGCGCCGGCAGGTTCAGCCGGGGACACCCCGTGCCAGACCCAACCCATTCGCGACTGTATTCTCCCCGATTCACCCATCGGATGCAACCCCGATATTGCCCGCGCGGAAAAGAGTCACGTCCGCACGAGGAGCGCCGCGGCCACACGCTCAGGCGTCAGCCCGTTGTCCTCCATCAGTTGCCGGGTGGTGCCCTGCCCGACAAAGGCGTCCGGCCAGCCGAACGACCTCACCGGCAGCTCAAGCCCGCGACAGGCAAGCGCCTCGCGTACCGCCGCGCCAAAGCCGCCCGTGACCGCGCCGTTCTCGAACGTCACGATCCGCGTCGCGCCCGCGGCCGCCTGCT
>JAKJGY010000073.1 GCA_022704145.1 Verrucomicrobiota bacterium | reverse complement strand
TTGTGGCTGCTTCCGGTGGTGGTCCTGCTGTTCAGCCTGCTGTTGGTTTACGGCAAGATCGCCCACATGTGGCGGCGGCTGTTTTGGACAGCGCTCTTTCTGGTGGCGCTCTGTTGCCTGCTGCAGTTGGGGAGTGGCGCGGCGATCATTTCTGATGCGCTGGAGCGGCTCAACCTGAAGCCGAATGCGGGCGGGCTGATCGGTTATGGGGTGATGACCTGTCTGCTGGCCCGTTGGTTCAGCCCGGTCGGGGGGGGGCTGCTGATGCTCAGCATCTGCCTGTTCTCGCTGGTGATGGCGATCGGGGTCCGGACGCTCTTTACGGGGCTGGGCCGGTTGACGGGCTGGTGGGAGTCGCGGCGTGCGCGCGACGATGGGCGGCAGGAGGACGCGGCTGACCCGGGCGCGTCCGAGGTGGCGCCGGAGCAGCCGGCGGCGGCGGCGCGGCAGGTGCGTGAGGCGGCGCGGCAGGTGCGCGAGGCGGCGCGGCGGGTGCGGCAGCAGGAGCGGCAGAAGGAAGGGTCGCCCGCGATGTCGGAGGCGGGCGCCAGCGAGACGCCCGCGGCCGACGCGTTGCAGGCCGACCTGGTGGTGCGCCGCGCGGCCGAGGCGCGTCAGGCGGCGCAGCAGGCGCGCGAGGCGGAACGGGTGCGGGTTTCGGAGGCGGCCGCACGGCCGGCGCAGGCTGCTGCGCCTGCCAGGAAGCGGCCTGAGCCAGTGCCGCCGGCTGCCGTCCCTGACGAGCCTCAGGCGGAGTCGGACTATGTGCTCCCCTCGGTGACGCTGCTGAACCCGATCCCCAAAGGTGCGGCTGACCCGGGGAACATCGGTGAGACGGCCGACGTGCTGGTCGAAACGCTGAGGCAGTTCAACGTGCCGGTCGAGGTTGTCGGCACCACGCCCGGCCCGGTGCTTACGCTGTACGAGCTGCGGCCGGCGCCGAACATCAAGGTCGAGCGAATCGCAAACCTGACGGCCAACCTGCAGATGGCGCTGGAGGCGAATAGCCTGCGCGTCCAGGCGCCGATCCCCGGCAAGAACGCCGTGGGCATCGAGATACCTAACCGGCGCGCGCGTGCGGTGACGTTCCGCGAGATCGTCGAGGGCGAGACCTGGCGCTCCTGCGACTATGAGATCCCGCTGGCGCTGGGCAAGGATGTGGCGGGGAACGATCTGATCGTGGATCTGACCAAGGCGCCGCATCTGCTGGTGGCGGGCGCGACGGGTTCCGGCAAGAGCGTCTGCCTGAACGCGATCCTGAGCGGCCTGCTCATGAGCCGCACGCCCGAACAGTTGCGGCTGATCCTCGTGGATCCCAAGCGGGTGGAGTTCACCTGTTACAACGACCTGCCGCACCTGCTGGTGCCGGTGATCAACGACCCTAAGAAGGTGGCCTTCGGTCTGCGGTGGGCGATCACCGAGATGGATAAGCGCTACCGGATGCTCCAGAAGGCGAACTGCCGTAACATCGTGGCGTTCAACTCGCGGGTGGTGGCGACGCAGGAGGAGCTGTTCGGTGGCCCGGAGCTGCCGGTCGCGCCGCAGCCGGCCTCCGAGGAGTTGCCGGCCCGCCTGCCGTATATCGTGATCGTGGTGGACGAGGTGGCCGATATCATGGCCGCTGTGGGCAAGGAGGTCGAGCCGGCCATACATCGCCTCACCTCGCTCTCGCGCGCGGTGGGCATCCACCTGATCTTGGCGACGCAGCGGCCTTCGGTCGATGTGATAACCGGGACGATCAAGTCAAACATTCCGGGCCGAATCGCCTTCAAGGTCTCACAGGCGAACGACAGCCGCACGATCTTGGACAATCCCGGGGCTGAGGAGCTGATCGGTAAGGGCGACATGCTGTTCCTGCGTGACGGTTCGCAACTGATGCGCGCGCAGGGCGCCTGGGTGGGCGACGATGAGATCGCGCGCGTGGTCGCCTTTGTCAAGGAGCACTGCCGCCCCTGTTATGACCAGGCGCTGATCGGTAAGCTCGACCGAATCAAGGAGTCCGACCCTGAGGAGGAGCTGGCCACGGGTGAGGCGGACGAGGCGGCCGCGGCGGGCGATGGCACGGACGAGGTGGCGGATGCGGATGAGGGCCTGCTGGCCAACGCCATGGAGGTGATCCGCATGACGCGGCGCGCCTCGACCACCATGTTGCAGCGGCGGCTCAGGATCGGTTATACGCGGGCGGCGCGGCTGATGGATCTGCTTGAGGAACGCGGCATTGTCGGGCCGCAGATGGGGGCTGGCGCGCGCGATATCCTCGTCGATCTGGACGCGGGTGCGCAACCGGGCGGCGCCGCCTCATATGGCGGATATGCCGAGGAGGCTGAACGCGATGCGGAGACCGGTGAGGAACGTCAGGGCGAAAGCTGAGAAAAGCGGGGTGGAAGATGTCATTCGGAGCGATATTGCGTAGTGCGCGTGAGCAGCGGGGGCTGACCCCCTCGGCCGTCGCCGAGAGCACGCATATGAAGGTCCAGATCGTCGAGGATCTGGAGAAGGAGGATTTCCGCAGGATCGCGGCCTCCATTTATGGGCGCGGTTTTGTCAAGCTTTACGCGGAATTCCTGCAGCTTGACCCTGAGCCGCTGGTGCGCGATTTTATGGAGCTGTTCTCCGGCGCGCGCGTGCCGGAGGTGCTGACGCGCCCGGTCGACGCCGTGCCCGTAGCCGCGCCCGCCTCGCGTGTCGTGCCGCCCGCCGCCGCCGCCCCGGCGGCGGCAGGCGCGCCGGTCGCGTCTCCCCAGCGTCAGCCGGTCGTGGCGCGTCCGGCGTTCCGTCCGCTCGCAACGCCGCTGCCGCCTGAGGCCCCGCCTGTTTTGGAGTCTGTGGCCGGTGTGGAGGAGGAGGATAGCGGATTCGCCCTTGAGGCCGAAGAGGCTGATCCGGATCTGTTCCGCCCGCAGGCGCCGCGGCGCATGCCGTCGGCGCCTGTGTCGGATGAAGACGTGCGCGGTGCGGCTCCGGCGCGTGTGCCGAGCGGGCGTCCCTCGCGTCGGCCGGTCTTGCAGGTCGGGGGGGCGGGCGCTTCCGGGCTGGCTGAGGAGCCCCAGGATGAGGAGTCGCGCGCGCGCCGTCAGGCGCGGATGCAGGCTTTCGTCTCGAGCGTCAGACGCCTCAAGGACGGGGTTGAGAGCAGGCTGCCGACCTCCTTGCCGCCGCGCCGTTTCCTGCTGGCGGGCGGCGCCGCCGCGCTGCTGCTGGTCAGTATGGCGGTCGGCATCGGGCTGCTGTTCAGGCAAACCTCCGCGCCCGTGTCCCCCGCGAAACGGGCAGGCGTGATCGAGACGGTGGCGCCGCCGCCGGACTCCTATGTGGACTGAGCCGTAGCCGGGCTTCAGGTGCGGCGGCGCTCGTGCGAGGGCGGTATTTTCAGGATGCCGCGGTATTTCGCGATCGTGCGGCGGGCGACCGTGAAGCCCTGCTCGGACAGCGCCGCCTCGATCGCCTGGTCGGAGAGCGGCGCCGTGCGGTCTTCGCCGTCGACGAGGCGCTTGATCAGGTCCTGGATGCTCTTGTTCGAGACCGTACTCCCGTCTTTCGCCTTGAGGCCCGGCGTAAAGAAGTATTTCATCTCGTACAGGCCGATCGGCGTACGCATGTACTTGTTGGCGACGGTGCGGCTGACAGTGGTCTCATGCACGCCGACCTTATGCGCGACCTCGGCCATCGTCATCGGGCGCAGCGCCTCGACACCCTGCTCCAGGAAGGCGGTCTGAGCGTCGACGATCTCCTGGGCGATCTTGCGGATGGTTTCCTGGCGCTGGTAGATGCTGCGGATCAGGAACGCGCCTGCCCGGATACGCTCACGGATATAGGACTTGGTCTCGGCCGAGACCTCCTTGTCCTCCAAGAGCTTGCGGTAGTGCTTGCTGATGCGGATGTGGGGAAGCTGGCCGTTGTCGACCTTGGCCACGAAACGGCCTTTCTCGCGCGTGACGAACACCTCGGGCTCGACGTATTCGGTGTCTTCAGTCTGGAAAGACCGTCCGGGCCTGGGGTTGAAGCTCCGGATCAGCGCGATCACGTGGGCCAGCTCGTCGCGGGTCAGCCCCAGCAGCTTGCAGAGCGATTTCTCGTCATGGGAGGCGAGACGGTCCAGATGCTTGTCGATCAGGAGCCGGGCCTCATCCTCCCACGGGGAGTCCTCGACGAGTTCGAGCTGCTGGAGCAGGCATTCGCGTAAGGTCCGCGCGCCGACGCCCGGAGGGTCGAAGGACTGGATCACCCGCAGGATCGAGCGGATCTCGCGCTCGCTCCGGCCGGTGACCATGATCAGGTCGGGCAGGCTCCCCATGAAATAGCCGTCATCGTTGATGTTCCCGATGAGGGTGACGGCGATCTCGCGCTCGTCGGGGGAAAGGTCGGTCAGGGAGAGCTGCTCCATCAGGTGGTCCTGAAGGGAGAGGTGCTGCCGGACCGAGTCGAACATGTACTGCCGCTTCTCTTCGGCGTCGTCGTTAGAGGGCGCATTTTCCATGCCCTGCATGAAATAGTCGCGCCACTCGTCGTCCTGCTGCAGGATCGCGTCCACATCCGGGTTGAAGTCGAGGCCCTCGTCCGTGGTGTGACGCTCGGGCGGCGGCGGCTCGACCGCCGTCTGCAAGACCTCGGACGGATCCTTCAGATCCTCAATCGTCGGGTTCTGCGACATCTCCTTCAGGATCGCGGCACGCAACTCCATGACCGGCATCTGGAGCATCTCCAGCGACTGCCGCAACTGCGGGGCGAGCGTCATGATCTGACGCTGCTGCTGACTGAGTGATAAGTTCGGGCCTGCCATGCGAAGAACCGATTCGGGACATCGTCATACGCCGTAAAAGCATCAATCGTACCAGACGCGCGTATTAGGTCCCATCATACGGCAAAGGCGGTGGAGCGGCAAGTGCGATTTGGCGTCTTCTCAGTTAGTCCGCGGCGTTGAGAAACGCGGCGCTGCGGGACAGCAGCTCGGCTGTCCAGTCGGCGCCGTAGTAGCTATGACCCGCATGGGCGATCATGTGCAGGGCGTGAGGGATGCCGTGGCGACGGCAGAAGGCCGCGTAGGCGCTCCGCGAGCCCGGCGCGTCGGGGTCGGAGCCGCCGAACACGAAGAGGACCGGTCGGCGGTAATGGCGGAAGTTCCGCAGCACGCCGTCCTCCCAGGCGGCCTCGGCCGCGCTGCGCGTCTCGTGGCGGACCAGCGCGCGTGTGACCAGGCCCGCGTGCACCTTGCCGCGCAGGAGCTTGCGCCAGGTCTCGGGGCGCGTCAGTTTGCGGGCGTAGGTCGTGAGGGCGTCGAGCGTCTTGCGCAGGGCGGTGGTCGGGCTACGGAGCGAGCCCATCGACTCGGCCGACCAGAGCAGGAGCCGGTCGATCTCCGGGTGACGCGTGGCGAGCGTGACGGCCACTTTGCTGCCCGAGCAGATCGCGATCACGGCGATCGGCGCACCGGGCTTCAGGCGCGCCTTCAGGGCCGCATAGGCGGCTTGGGCGTCGTCGGCCATGCGGGCGATTGCGGCGTCGGTCTCCGGCCCGTCGCTCAGACCCCGTCCGATAAAGTCGGGCCTTAGGCAGAGCCAGCCTGCGGCGGCAAGCTGGCGCGCGGCCTGGACGAACAGGCGGTGCGGCCCTGTGCGGTCGCCGGACCAGCCGTGCAGGAACAGGACGCCGCCTTGCGGCTCGCCCGGCGGCGCGTCGAAGGTGGCCCGCAGCGTCGGCGGCCCGCCCAGTTCGGCGGCGCCTGAAGCAGAGGTCGCGCCGCAATCCTGCGGGGGGATATGGGGCGGCAGGGCGGGGCCCGCGCCGAGCCTTTCGTGCAGGAAGGCGACCGTCTCGCCGATGAGCGCGCCGAGGTCGACCTGCCCGACCGTATTCCAGAAGGGGGGGAAGCGCAAGGGCGACCGGAGGGTGGCGGTCAGGGCTGCGGCGGCGCGTTCGTCGTGCCCGCCTGTGGCGAGAAAGACCGGGCAGGCGCATGTCGGTGTGAGCGGCAGCCCGCGGAGCCACTCGCGCCAGGCGCGTGTTGCGGGGTAGCCGTCGAGGTCGAGGGTCTGGCCCTCGGCCAGCCGCGCCTCCAGCTCCGCGCGGCTGAGGCGCGCTTTGCCGTAGGCGACCATATCGTTGACCTGGCGGCGCTGTAGGAGCTGGCGCCAGAACTCCTCTCCGGTGACGGGCGCCCAGAGCGCGAGCGCGGCGAGGGTAGGCCGGGCTGCGGCCAAGCGCGCGGCGAGGGGGGCGCCCGCGCGCACACCCAGCGCCGCGAGGGGCGCACCCGGGTAGGCCTGGCCGAGCCAGTCGCAAGCGGTGATGACGGCCGCCTCGAAGGCGGACGGCGGCGTGTCGTCGAAGGCGCCGGGCGAGTCGCCGCAGCCCGGGAAGTCGATCAGCAGTGAGGCGACGCCCTGTCCGGCGAGCGCGCGGGCCAGGCGGGCCAGGGCGGGCCAAGCCCCTTTACGCTCCTCCACGAAAGGCCCGACCAGCAGGGCTGCCCCGCAGACTGCGGACGGCTGGAAGAGATGCGCCACGAAGGGGCGCCCCTCGGCCCCCATTGTCAACGTAAGCTGTCGCACGTGATCTGTACCCCCTCTAAAACCCATCCGTATAACGGGTATCAGTATAGGCGAGGGGGAGTTGCGATTGCCAATAGGAATTTTCAGTCCGCTCAGATATAATGCCGCCCAACAGCATGGGGAGGGGTCCGGGATGCCGCTCTACGAGTTTTATTGCGAGCCCTGTCATACGGTCTTCACATTCCGTTCGGTTTCGGTGGACACGTCCACGCTGCCCGGGTGTCCGCGCTGTGGGGCGCGGCTGCGGCGCGAGGTGTCCCTGTTCGCCCATCATGTGAGGGGCGGTGAAGGCATTGGGGACGAGGCCGGTGCGCCGGAAGGTGACGCGGCCGGGCGGATGGACCGGGTGATGGCGGAGATGGGCAGCCGGGTTGAGGCGTTGGACGAGGAGGACGGCGACCCGCGCGAGGCGGTCCGGGTCATGCGCGAACTGGCGGAGTCGGGGGGGCTGGCCTTCAACCGCGAAGTGCGGGAGGCGCTGAGCCGTATCGAGGCGGGTGAGGATCCGGAAAAGATCGATGAGGAGTTCGCCGAGGTGTTCGAGTCGGACAACCCTTTTGACGAATCTCAGGCGGCGGGTGCGCGCGGCCGCCTTCCGGAACGTGCGCGTCGGTTACGGGCCCCGCAGCGGGACCCGCGCTGGTATGATCTGCAGGCAGGAGGACAGCCCGAATGACCGAGCCACATGACGACATTTCGCGCCTGTTGGGACGCGGACTCTTGCGCCGCCTGGCCGGGTATCTGCAACTGTGCGGGCCGGGTTACATGCAGAGCGCGATGACGCTTGGCGCGAGCAGCATCGCCTCCTGCGTGCTATACGGTGCGCTGATGGGGTATAAGCTGCTCTGGGTGAATCCGCTCGCCATCATCTCGGGCTGCTTTGTGCTTGCCGCGATCGCCAAGCAGGTGTGCCACACGGGCGAGCCGCCGTATGAGTCGTTCAGGCGGCGTTTGCATCCGGCGCTGGCGTATCTGTGGGGCGGCAGCGCGATCGTCGGCACGCTGATCTGGCATTTTCCCCAATACGGGCTGACGGCCAACGGCGTGATCACCGTCGGGCAGGCCTGCGGGCTGGAGCTGTCGTCAACGGGGGGCCGGGTCGGGATCGGTGCGGGCCTGCTCGCGGCTGCCTGCCTGGTGGTCTGGCTCTACCAGTCCGGCAACGCGGGGGTGCGGCGGTTTGAGCAGGTCACGAAACTGATGGTCTGGGCGATCGTGTTCGCCTTTGCGGTCGTGGCCTTGGGCTCCGGTATCCGCTGGGGTGAGTTTGTGCGAGGCGTCACCGGGGTCTCGTTCCTCCGCGACCTGGCCGACGGCGGGATCGACCCTCGGGCGGTGGTTCCGATCGTCGGCGGGCTGGCGGCGGCGTTGGGGTTGAACATGGTCTTCCTCTATCCCTATTCGCTGCTTAAGAAAGGGTGGGCGCGCGAGCATCAGGAGCTGGCCTATTTCGACCTCTTCTCCGGCATGGTGCTGCCGTTCATCTTCGCCACCACCTTTATGGTTATTGCGGTGGCCAACACCATCGGCCCGGCGGCTGGCGAGCAGGGCCGCGAGGTGAAGGATATTCTGGAGGTCATCCCTGTCCTTGCGCCCACGCTGGGCCGGGTGTTCGGTGACGCGACGGTCGGGCTGTGGGTGACGAAACTGATGATGGGGCTCGGCATGAGCGCGATCGGCTTCACCACGATCGTCATGCAGATGTTGGCCTGCGGCTTTGTCGGCTGCGAGCTGTTCGGCCGCCCTCACAAGGGGCTGGCGCCTTTCCTGTTCGCCTTGCTTCCGGTCGCGGGCGTGTGCGGTGTGATGATCCGCCTGCCGTGGCAGGCGGCGGTGATCGGCTCTAGCTTTAACGCGCCGCTGATGCCGGTCGCGACGTTCGGCTTCCTTGTCCTGCTCAACAGCCGCTCGTTTATGGGCGAGCGCACGCCGCGCGGGCTGCGGCGGTTGGGCTGGAACACGGTGTTGCTCTTCTCCATCCTGCTGATGTCCGCGGCCGCCTATTTCGGCATCCGCGCGAACGTGCGGATGATCCGGGAGCGTGCGAACGCGCGACCGGCCAGCGGAGCGGCCGCGGCTGCCGCGGTGCGCTAGCCGGAGAGCGACCAGCCGTTGTGGTAGGGCTGTCGCAGGAGCGCGTCGGCGTCGGGCGCGTTCGGGATGCGCATCGCCGCGGCGTCGTAGTCGATGGTTTTGCCGGTGCGCAGGGCGATGTTCCCCAGGAGCACGAATTCGGTGAGCGGCCCTGACCAGGCGAAGTCGCAGCCGGCCCGCGCGCCGCCGCGGCAGGCCTCGTGCCATTCGACAAAGGTGTCGCCCCGGCGCGGCAGAGCGCGGGGCAGGGTGTCGAAACGCGCGGACGCGGAGGGGTCGAGCAGCCTCTCGAACACCATCTTGCCCGTGTCGCCGATGTAGAGCACGCCCTCGTCGGGCAGCTCGGCGGAACCCAGCTCACGCGGTTTCGGCGGACGGAGCCCGCCGTCGTACCACACCACGCGGGTTTCCGGCAGGCCTTCACGGGCCGGATAGTCGTAGGTCACGATGGAGGCCAGCGGGAACGATTCCGCATACCGGCGCGACGTCGTCGCCGCGACGCGGCTCGGGTAGCCCAGCTTGAGCGCACGGTAGGGCGTGTTGAGATAGTGGCAGCCCATGTCGCCGAGCGCGCCGGTGCCGAAATCCCACCATCCGCGGAAGTTGAAAGGGTGGTAGACCTTACGGCCGCCCCAGTTGTTCGGGGGCAGGTCAGGGATGGGGCTGCCTGCGGGCCACTCGTTCTTGAAGGGGCGCATGGGGGCGGGCCCCAGCCAGAGCTTCCAGTCGAGCGAGGCGGGCACCGGATCCTCGCCTTCTGGCCGGCCGGGCATGCCTTGCGGCCAGGCCGGCCGGTGCGACCAGACGTGCACCTCGCGCACGGCGCCGATGGCGCCCGCGGCGATGAGTTCCGTGGTGCGGCACCCCTCCTCGCCCGTGTTGGGCCGCGTGGTGACTTGCGTGGCCGTGCCTGCGGCTTGGGCGGCCGCGAGCACGGCGCGGCACTCCTCGACGGTTCGGGTGAGGGGCTTGACGCAGCAGACGTGCTTCCGGGCGCGCAGGGCCGCCAGGACGATGACCGCATGCGTGTGGTCAGGAGTGCCGCAGTAGACGGCGTCAACCTTGTCGCCCTCGGCGCCCAGCAGCTCGCGGAAGTCGCGATACCGGCGCGCCTGCGGGTGACGGTCGTAGGTCTTCTTGGCGTGCAGGTCGTCCACATCGCAGAGCGCGACGATCTCGAAGCCCGCATCGGCGCAGGACTTAAGCTGCGAGTGACCGACTCCGCCGACGCCGATTCCGGCGAGCGTGATTTTCGCGCTCGGCGGTGTGAAGCCAGGGCCGCCGAGCACATGACGCGGGACGATCTGGAACACGGCGGCTGCCGAGGCAGAACCCACAAACGCGCGCCGCGAGATACGTGCCTGAGTTTGCATGGGAGAACCCTCAGAAATGGGCGGTTCCGTAAGCCTCACTCGTACAGGAAGGATACCGTGGCGACCGCGTCGGCCGAGCTGACGGCCCGCACCCAGTAGGCGGAGAACCCTTCGGGGAAAACGTGGCGGACGGTTTCGCCGGCAAGAACGGCGAAGGTCTTGTACGGCACCCAGAGCGCCGTACCGTCGATGTCGACCTCCAGCGTGATCTGGGTGTCGGCGCCGCTCGACAGGGTGACGGACTTCTTGTCGTAACCGGTCATCAGGTAGGGGTCGGAGGGCGTTTTGGCCGTGACGGGCGTATCCTTCCAGACGCCGCCTTCGCCGCGCGGCTTGCCGAGCTGCCACAGGTCATCGATCACGCCGGCCCAGAGGGCGGCGCCGTCGGCGCTGCGCAGCACGCGGTCGCTCTCCCGGCCGCTCAGGCCGGTCAGGAAGAGCAGCCCGAAATGCGAGGCGAAGTCATGGATCTGAAGGTTGTGCGTGGCGATGGGCCTGATCTTGGCGAAGCCCTGGGCGTTGCGCGCGGGCAGCTCGTAGAAAGTCCCGTGGAAGTTGAAGAGGTCGCGCTCGGTGGCGACCTCGCGGCAGACCCGCGCCAGGGACAGGCGTTGCGGGTCATCCTGTCCACCCATCTCCGGCTGGTCGGGGAAGACCGCCACCTCATAAACGCGGTTATAGCCCTCGTCCTTGAACAGGATACGGAGTTCCTGGGCGGTGACCGGCTCAGGCAGGTTGACGGAGACAACGAACTGTCCGTTCTCGCGGACTTCTCCGTTGGGCAGGGTGACCCATTCGCCGGCGCGCCTGACCTGCACATCAAAATTCCGCGCGGCGTGCTGCGGCTCGCGTTTCCAGCCGGTGGCGAGGCAGACGCTACGGAAGGTCTTGGCAGTCCCCAGGTCGAGCGCCAGCCAGCCTGCGCCCTCCGCGATCCAGCGCGACTCCTCCGTCAGGAGCCCGTCGGTCACGTGTTCCGCCTTGAACTCCCTGTGCGTGGCGCTCGCGCTGACCGCCGCGCCCTTGGCGAGGCTCTGCGGCAGGTAGTCGGCCAGCTCTTTCTGAGGCGCGGCGACGGGGCCGGGTGTCGCGGCCGCGATCTCGTAGAGCGGGTTCTTGGGGATGCGGTAAGAGCGGCCGTCCTCCGTCACGATCACCGAAGCGGCGTCCACCTGGATCTTGCTCGGCGGCTGCGCGCCTTGGACGACGAGGTCTTTTCCGGTGCGGTCCGGCTTGGCCGTCAGCTCCAGCTTGTCGTTCAGCTCATAATAACGGCTCTCCGAGACCACGCTCAGCACCTTGCGGTTGCTGCGGATGACGGCCTTTGTGAGGGGCTGCTCGCCGGCGACGGCCAGGGCCTTGAACGCCTCGCCGTTCTGCGCCGGGCGCGTATCGCGGTTACGGTAATGGAAGTGTGCGGTCGCCGCTTTCACGTCGGCGTCGACGCGTGCGCGGATCCAGGCGCCGCGCTCAGTCGGCTTGAAGAGGCGGATGAGCGAGCCCTCGACCTTGAGGCTCTCGAGCGGCTCCCATACGCCGTCGCCCTTGCGGTCGACCTCCAGCTTGAAGGTCACCGCGCCCGGATTGCCGTGCGCGAGCGTCAGCATGCGGTAGTCATAGCCGGAGAATAGGAAGGGGTCGCTGACCTGTCCGGCCTTAAGGTCATCGCGCAGCCAGACCGAGCCGCGGCCGATGGCCGGACCCAGACGGTCGATGCGCTCCGGCTCGACGAACCAGAGGTTGGAGTTGGACTGGACCGGCGCGCCGCGCGCCGACTTGAAGGGACGGCTGTTGAGGAACTCCTTCTGCGCGGAATCGTCGCAGCCGAAGATGACGCGGCCCTGCCAGAGCGCGAAATCGCCGATGACCTTGAGGTAGTTCGAGCGCGGGGCGACGCCGGCTGAGTTCTTGGCGGAAAAGGTCTTTGGGAAGCGCCAGAAAGTGCCGTGCATGGTGGCCAGGAGATCCGTCTCGCCGATCTCGCGGATGCGGGGCCACTCGGTGTTCCAGCCATGCGCGCCATCGTAAGAGTGGCTGCCCTTGGGCAGGCGGTAGGCGTGCCACTGCCGGTTGTCGAGCAGCATCAGGATGAGCGAGCGGTAATCCCAGCCCATCGACCAGACCGGATCGGTCTCCGGGTTCTCGTTACCGGTGATGCCGCCGGGGCCGGTGATCTCGGTGAACTGGTTCTGTCGGACCAGGGTCCAGTCGCCCTCGCCCTGCCAGGAGGCGAGCGCGCCCGAAGGGATATCCGGGCGCTCGGTGGCGCCTTTGTCGCGGGTCCCGTTGTTCGCGTAGAGCAGAAAGCCCTGGCCGGAGTAGAGGCCCTTGCCGTGGTATCCGGTCAGGCGGGAGTCGAGGCCCTGTCCGGCGCGCGGCTGCCCGTTGCCGTCCTTGATGTGCTCCACGAAGTCGAGCGAACGCACGTCAACCGAGTAAAGCCCCTCCTCCATGGTCGCGATATAGAGCTTTCCGGCGGGATCGGTCAGATGGCGGGCGGTGCCGGTCAGGCGTCCGGGCATCTTCTTCGGCTGCAGCACGCGGACCTGGCGCTGGCCGTCGATCAGGTAGGGGCCGATATTGAGCTGCCCGCTCTCCTTGTGGATCATGCGGTTGGCCGGGGTTCCGCCCACGCTTTCCGGACGGATGAGCTGCTCCAGGGCGGGCGTGATCTCGTACAGCTTGTCGCTTGATCCGAGCGGCAGGTGGGGACCGTAGGTGATCACCCATAGCCGGTCGGCCCAGGGGACGACCGCGCCGGTGCCGCACTCCCCCTCGTCGTTGTACATCGTCAGGTGCGGGTACACGCCCGAAATGTGCTTGGGTGCAGCGACCAGCTTACAAGCTAGCAACAGAAGGACGGCAACATGTGTCTTCTTCATAATCCCCTCGTTGTCCAGGAGACCTGGTGCGGCGCCATAAAGCATGTGCCTGTGCATCCCGGCAGCGTCTCCACGCGATGTCAACTTGAATATACCGGCAAGATACCGGAAACCGCGCATGCCTGCAACTCCGATAATTCACGTTGCGGTCTCGTTTCCGCTTGACGGCGCTCATAGGATTGTGGCTTACTCATGATAAGCGTGTATTACGTCTTACGTGGTCAACTATAGGTGTGTCCAGATGAAGGAGTGGCATATGTCTCACAACTCAATGAGGGTCGTACGTCGTGTTGCGGTATTTGCGTTGGCAATGGCGCTGACGGCGCGGGCGGCTGACCGAACCTGGACCGGCCTCGGGGCCGACAACAAATGGGCGACGCCCGAGAACTGGTCGGAACAGACCGTGCCTTCCGGCAATGCGGATCAGGCGATCTTTCCCGCAGGCACGCCTTCCGCCGTCTTGCTCGACCAGAACCTGAGCATCAAGTGTATCTATTTCCGCAACCCAGGCATGACGCTCACCGTCGCTTCGGGCGTGAACCTCGCGCTCGAAAACCTCGGCGGGCTGACACTGGTCGCGGAACAGAACGCCACTATCGACGGCGACGGCACCTTGACTTTCAGCGTCAACACCGGCGAGAACTTCGCCGACAACCAGGCCTATTCCGGCAAGACGCTGACGATCCAGGCCAAGATCACCGGGGCCAACGGTTTCGAGCATAACGGCGGCGGCGGCACCATCGTGCTGGCGAACACGGGTAACAGCCAGGCGGGCGCAACGCTGATGACGGCGGCGGGCGTGCTGTCGGTGCCCGCAGTCGCCAACAGCGGCATGGCCTGCCCGCTCGGCACGGGGAATGCCGTCAGGTTCACGACGGTGGGCACCACCTTCCGCTATACCGGCACCGGCGATTCCACCGACCGCGCCTTCTATCAGAACGCCGGTGCGGGCCAGGACGTCACGATCGAGCACGCCGGCAGCGGCACGCTCACCTTCAGCGGCTCGTTCCTCTCGGGGAACAACAATGCGCATGCCTTCTTCTTTATTGTGCCGGACGGCGCCGTGGTCGAGAACTCGGGCGTCATCGCCAACGGCGGCACCGCCGCCCTTGCGCTCTACAAGAGTGGGGCGGGCACGCAGCGCCTTTCCGGCGCCAACACCTTCACCGGCAACACGGTCGTGGATCAGGGCACCCTCGCGATCACGCCTTCCGGTTCGCTCAGCGCGAGTTCCCTGCTCCGGTTGCGCGGCGGCACGCTCCTGCTGAACGCGGGCACGCCCGCCTCAAGTTACACCGCCTCGTTCGGCGGGCTGCAGGCCGATGGCGGGGAGTCGCGCGTCACGGTCGCGCCGGGCGCCTCCTCCGCCCAGATCACCTTCACCTCGCTCTCCTACGTGTCGGGCAGCATCGACTTCACGGCGGAAGGCCTTGGCTCCACCACCAAGATCATCATCAACGGACAGTCTGACGGGCTTATCCCTTGGGCGACGGTCAACAGCGGCGCGGCACTCGCCGCGTATTCGTCATCCCTCGGCGTCTATGCCGCCGATCTGCCCGTGCAGTCGCTCAAGGCGCTCGGCACCTCCGTGATCACCAACGCCGTCGGCGACGCCGCGCGGATCCTTGAGGACGGCACCTCCGGCGGTATCACGCTGGCCGACGACCCCACCCAGATTTCGCTGCTTTCCCAGGAGGTGGGCACCGCCGCCGCCGTGAGCATGGGCGGCAAGAAGCTGACCGTCCCGCGCGTCCAGATCGCCGAAGGCGGCGCGGGTCTCACCTTGGGCGACGCCCGCGCCGACGGCACGCTGACCTCAGCGGGAAGCGCGCTTGTGCTGGCCAACGCGAATGCGGCGGGCGGCGCCGCCCTGACGGTCAACGCCACTGTCGCGAACAACGGCGGGACGACCGTGTCCCTGGTTAAGTCCGGCTCGGGCGAAGTCGTCCTCGCCGGCCCCGTCACCCATACCGGCGGTACGGTGATCGGCACCGGCGCGCTCACCTTCGACACCGCCGCCGCGAGCGTCCGCGATCTCCCGTCCGGCGTCATCAGCGGCAGCGGCGGGCTGAAGCTGAGCGGCTCCGGGACGGTGGCGTTCCCGAACGTCGCCAACACCTATGCGGGCACCACCACGGTCGCAGCCGGCACGGCCCGTATCCTCAATAACGACACCTTCGGCTCGAAGGCTGCGCCGACCGTGGTCCAGAACGGCGCGGCGATCGACTTCTGGGGCATCACCACCGCCAATGCGCTGCGTCTGGGCACCGAGCAGGTCTTCGCACAGGGCGAAGGCCCGGACGGCCTGGGCGCCTTGCGCAACACCGGCACGCTCAGCCAGTTCTGGGGGCTCTCCTACCTGACGCTGACCGGGCCCCTGACGGTCGGCGGAACCCAGCGGCTTGATACGCGCGGCGACAACGCCGCATCCACCTTTATTAACTTCAACGGCTACGGCATCACCAAGAAGGGCTCGAACCAGTTCGGGCTGACCCAGACTACCGCCACCAACGATCAGGGCACCTCGTTCTTCGATATTACCGCGGGCAGCGTCACGATTGAGGAGTACGCCACGCTCTCTGGCGGGGCGAGCAACTATCTGCGCGTCCGCAGCGGCGCCTATTTCGATTACTACAACCTGCGCAATCCCATCAACTGGGAGCTGCGCCTCGACGGCGGCTCGCGCGTCTATACCCGGCAGGGCTACGCCACCAACATGAATGTCCTGGCCGGTCCGGTCGTGCTGGGCGGCAGCGCCACGTTCGAGTCGGGCGGCATCTTCAGCGACGCCTACGACGGTGTCATCTCGGGCACGGGCCCGCTGGTCAAGACCGGCAGCGAACACGGCATCACCTACCTGCGGAACACGAACAACACGTGGACAGGCGGCGCCACAGTGTCGAGTTCCACCCTGCATGCGGCCGCGCCGGGCGCGCTGCCCAACTACGCCACCGCCGCCGCCGTCACCGGCACCGGCTGCCTGGCGCTGCGCCTCGCCGACGCCGCCGCCACCCGGCCCGGGTTCTCGCTGGCGCAGGTGGATGCGCTGATCAACAACGGCACGACCTTCCAGGCCACCACGACCTCCGTCGGCCTTGACACCGCGTTTGAGAGCGCGGACCTCACGACGCCCTTCCCGCACATCGGCATCCGTAAGTTCGGCCCGAACACGCTGACCCTCTCCGGTTCCGGCGCCAACCTCGGCCCGGTTCGCGTGTACGGCGGCACGCTCGACCTCTCGCCCGTGAGCCGCTACCTGGGCGACCAGAGCATCGCGATCGGCGAGCTGGCCTCGACCGCCGAGCCGCTGGCTACCCTAGTGGTCGGCGGATCGTCACAGGTCACCACCCTCGACCGGGGTAATAACGTCGCGAACCAGCCTCAGGTCATCGTCGGCGACAACGGCCGCGGCGTGCTGCGCGTCTCCGATACGGCGAAAGTCTCCGGCCGCGTGATCGTCGGCAATGTCGCCGCAGGCGTGGGCGCCGTCTACCAGACAGGCGGCACAGTCCACAATACCGGCGGCGCGGCCAACGACGGCCGGATCGGCGGGTCGGGCTACGGATACTACCTGCTCGCGGGCGGCAGCTACACCAACAACGGCTACTCGCAGGTCGGCCAGGCGCTGAGCGGCCTCGGTATCCTTTACCAGACCGGCGGGTTCTTTGACTATTCCAGTGTCTACCAGGGAAGTTATGGCCTCAGCCGCGGTGGCACCGGCGTCGTGCATGTCGCGGGCGGCAAGTTCCGGACGGCCAATACCCTCTGGGTCGGAGACTCTAACGAGAACGGTTCCTCAGGCGGCTACGCGTCGCTCAACGTCGCGGACGCAGGCGAGGTCACCGTGTCGGGGCCGGTCGACCTAGGCAATCGCAACAATATGACCGCCATGCTGAACCTCAAGGGCGGCACGCTCAACGCCAACCGTGTCTGGCGCGCGAGCCGGTCCAACACCGACGCTCTGGTCAACTGGAACGGCGGTCTCTTCCGAGTCAACGGCACGACGGACACGGAGCTGTTCAACGGCGGTGTTGCGGGCCTCTATCCCGACGTGACCGTCTATGAGGGCGGGGCGCGGGTCGATATCCCTACCGTCGGGACGGCGCGCGCCGTCAACATGCCGCTGCGCCGTCCCACGGCCCTCGGTGTGGTGTCGATCCCTGTCGCGACGGCCGGCTCGGGTTACCTCGGCTCGCCCTTCGTACGCATCACGGGAGGCGGCGGCAAGGGCGCCGCGGCGTACGCGCATGTCGATCTGGTCAGCGGCACGCTCACCTCGATTGAGATCCTGTCTCCCGGCACGGGGTATACCTCGTCGCCCAACGTGGCCCTGATCGGCGGCGGCGCGACCACCGCAGCTACACTCGGCTCGCCGGCCCTCGGCTCGTCGGAGGATGGCGGCCTGACCAAGCTCGGTGGAGGAACGCTCGTCCTGAACGCGACCAACACCTATATCGGGACGACCGAGGTTCAGGCCGGGACGTTGAGGCTCGGGCGCGCGAACGTCCTCTCGCCTGCCTCCTCCGTCGCCGTCAGCGGCGGCACCTTCGACCTCGGCGGTTACGTGCTCTCAAACGCCTCGGTCAGCGTGACCGGCGGCCAGGTCGTCAACGGCACGCTCGCGACAGTAGCCTTCTCGAAGGAGGGCCCGGGCACGGTGGATTTGTCCACGCCGATCATATCCAACGCCACTCCGGTCGAGCGTCCACTGGCACCGGGCCTGTGGGAGGGCCGTCTCGCGGGCGCGTTCAACACCACGGATCCGAACCCCAGGACCGGACTCCAGCTCACCCCCCGCGCCGCCAATGGCGCCTGCGGCGAGAACCAGTACATCAACGGCGCGTACTGGCCGATCAACTCGACCTACGTCTACACCGGCTACATCTGGAACCGGACCGGTGGTGACGTCACCTGGACCTTCGCCGAGAACTTCGACGACAGCGTGCGGCTGGTCATCGGCGGCAACACCGTGCTCAACGATGGGGGCTGGAGCACGCCGACCCGCGCGAACGTCACGCTTGCGCCCGGCGCGCATGCCTTCGAGCTGCGCCTCGGGCAGGGCGGCGGCGGCGCGGCCGGCAACGTGTCCGGTTGGTGGACGGATGCCACCCGGTCCTTCGTGGTCGACTTCCTGGGTCGCAACGAAGCGAACCTGGCCAACTACGTCGTGCTCGCCGACACGGGCGACGGCGCATTGCTGACCTCGGACTACGAGGAAGCGCCGACGGTTTCTGAAACCGTCGTCACCGTCAGCGAGGGCACGCTGCGCCTCGCGGCGCCGCAGGTCGGCCTCTACGAGGGCCGGATCGCCTCGCGCTGGGACACGACCACGGCGAACCCCGCCACGGCGGTGG